>NZ_JBHVGZ010000055.1:0-71520 GCF_042800355.1 Streptomyces sp. NPDC057623 | reverse complement strand
AGCCGGTGGCCGTTCAACTATGCGGGCACCATCCCGATGCCGGAGCAAACCCCCGGATCAGGTCGAACCCGTACACCACTTCTCTGGACGCAACCTGTCCGCATCACTGCCCCCATCAAGGGGCGATAGACACGAAACTCGCGGCTGCCCTCGACGTCCCCCCGAGGGCACATCCAGGGCACATGAGCCCGGGAAACAGCGTTGACCCGTGAGAACTACCGAGAGGAGTTTCCCCAGGTCAACGCACACTCCCCTGCGAAGCCCCAGGTCAGCCTCCTCCCGCCCCCATTCGCTGCACGAGTGGCAGGACTTCTCGCATCGGCTTCATGAGGCGGGGCATCAGCCGTACTGTCTTGTGTGGCCGTGACCTGGGGTTTCACTGGTAGCGGGCGGGGTCTTCGGGCCTCGCCCTTTTGGTGCACGAGAAGGGCCGTCAGGCGATCGCGTAGTCACTGAGGGCCGGATCGAGAAGGTCGAAGGCTCGTGCCGCTTCCTTCGCGATCGTCCTGGCGATCTCGTCGTTGGTGTGCCCGGCCAGGGTCAGGTCCTGGATGCGTTGGAACAGGACGCGATGCGCGGCGCCGAGCAGCCCGGCGACCGTGCGGACGGTGATGTCGTCCGGCTGCGCACCGACGGCCTCGGCGAGGACCTCGGCCAGCGCCTGCTCGCGCTGGTCGTGCAGGTTACGCAGGCACGCCGACAACGTGGGGCTGTCGGTGATCATGCGGGAGAAGTCCGGGCCGGCGAATCCGGCGACCGGGTCCTGCGCCGCGACGGCGGCCTCGAAGGCACGGCGAAGCGCCGCGAGGGCGGACTCCCCGGGGCGGCGGGAGGTCACGGCGCGCGCCAGCGTGGCGCTGAACTCGTCCTGGTGGTCGAGGGCCAAGTCCTCTTTGCGCGCGAAGTAGTTGGTCACCGTCTTCTTCGCGACGCGGGAGGCCGCTGCGATCTCGGCGATGGTGGTGTTCTCGAAGCCCTGCTCGATGAAGAGCCGTGTCGCATGGTCGGAGATCAGCTGTCGCGTCTCCTGCTTCTTCGCCTCGCGCAGGCCCAGCGGGGCGGTGACGCCGGCTGTGGTGGCACTCGCTGCGGCGCTCGTCGTCGTCTCCATGAGGCGAATCTTACCCCCGTAGCAAAAATATGTTTACGGCTTCGATCGCATGGAAGTAATATTACTACCGACGTAAGATCGGTCCGGGGGGGGGAAGCAGTGGATGCGCAAGCCGGAGCTCAGCACACGTCCCCGTCAGAACCGAAGCTGACGACCACCCAGCCTGGGAAAGGAACCCCTCTTGAGGATCACCGCCTCCACCGCCTCCCTCACGGTCGAAGACATCGCGGCCTCCCGCAGCTTCTTCACCGAGCACCTCGGCTACCGGGAACAGGCCGCGGCTGAAGGATTCGCCTCCCTGACCCGTGACGATGCCGCCGTCGACATCGTCCTGCTCCGGCGGGGCATCGACGTCCTGCCGCCCGACCAGCGCGACCGGCACGCCGGCGGACTGATCCTCGCCTTCACCGTCACCGGCCTCGAAGCCGAGGAGAAACGACTGCGTTCCGAAGGTGTCGACATCACGATGCCACTGCGCGAAGAGCCATGGGGAGAACGCCTGTTCCAGGTCACCGACCCCAACGGGGTCATCGTCCAGCTCGTCGAATGGATCACACCGGACCACTCCTGATCCTCCGGCCCCGTACCCACGCCGACCCTTACGGCCCGCACGGCGGCCTCCTGCCGACCGGATCGTGCAGACCCAGAAGAGAGAGCACCGCATGCGAAAGCTCGTGTACTACATCGCCACCACGCTGGACGGTTTCATCGCGGGCCCGGACGGCTTCTGGCCGATCCCCGAGGACTACATCCAGCACCTTGTGACGGAGTACCCGGAGACCCTGCCTGCCCCAGCCCGGGCGGCGCTGTCCGTCACCGCGCAAGGCACGCACTTCGACACCGTCCTGGAAGGACGGCGCAGCTACGAGATCGGCCTCAAGGCCGGCATCACCGACGCCTACCCCCACCTACGTCACCTGGTCTTCTCCCGGACCCTCACCGAGAGCCCGGACCCGGCCGTCGAACTGGTCGCCGGCGACCCTGTGGACAAGGTGCGGCAGTTGAAGCAGGAGGACGGCGAGGACATCTGGCTGGTAGGCGGCGCGGAACTGGCCGGTGCCCTGTACGGCGAGATCGACCAGCTCATCCTCAAGATGGCACCGCTGACCATCGGCGCCGGAATCCCGCTCTTCTCCCACAAGGCCGCCTTCGATCCGCGCGGCTGGAAGCTCTCCGGCCACACCGTGCTCGACAGCGGCGCGGCCTTCGTCACCTATGCGCGCGCCACCGGCCCCGACACCCCGGCCACCGGGAACTGAGGTCATCCATCCAGACCCGGCCGACCGGGGTGCTGGGCACCAGCACCCCGGTCAGCGTTCCACGCGCGTGCGGGAAAGGGCCGTCAGGCCGCCCCGTGCTCCGGCCCCGTTCGGAGTGCCTCGCACCGCGCGCCCGTCTGCCCCGCCCTCCCCCACCATTGCGCCCGGATCGCGCCCTACCCCCACATAAGCCGTACCCGGACGCTCGACAGCATGGGGGAAGCAGACGAGACGAGAACCGGCGCCTTACCCGACCCGGACGACGACGTGCAGCGCGTCGTCCCGTTACCCGGCCCGGACGGGCAGCGGCAGCCGCCACCTGGCACCCCGCAGCCGTGGGTGAACGTCGACCGTGCCCAGGCCGCCATGGACGGCGCCGACGCACCCGAGCCGCCGTCCCCGCCCATATGCCCGCAGTGCGGGCTGGCCGGCGGGCGCCACCCGACCTACTACGGGGCGCATGTCCTCCTGGAGCCCGGCCTGACGGCCCCCGCGCACATGGTGCCGGCGTGGCACAGGTGGTACGTCGACTCGAACGGCACGGCATGGAACAGCGGGCCCGAGGAGCCCGCACCGGGCGCGGAGTGCCGGGTGCCGCACAGGTTGACGTGCCCGGGGCTGACGCTGGAGGAAGTCGGGCTGTGGCGGTGGCTGGACGCGCTGCGCCAGGAGAACGCGCGGTGGGCACAGCGTCAGGCCGATGCGCGACGAATGCCGGGCGACCTGCCGGACGTCGGCTGAGTGCGGCGCCGGGCAGTCCTCTCAGGTCAGCGCACGCGTCACGCGTCACGCGTCACACTTCAACCCCCGCGCGTCCCCCCACGGCACTCCCAGCCGGGGACCAGCGGCGGCAGCGGGGTGGCGCCCAAGGGGGACAGGCCGTCGAGGACGAGCGTGACGTAGCGCGACCAGCCCTCGGGCCCGGCCTCGGCCCCGCCCTCGGACCCGCCCCCGCCCTCGGAGGACGTGCTCCACAGCAGACTGATCAGCATGCCCATGATCTTGTGCAGGTCGTCGGGGACGACGTCGGCGCGGACGAGACCGGCCTCCTGCGCCCTGTGGGTGAGGAGCGTCAGGGAATCGAGGTAGGAGGCGGTGATCTCGGCGGTGAGCGCGCCCGACCTGTCGGCGGCGGCCAGGGTGTGGTGCTCGCGGGCCACCAGGGACAGCGTGGCCCGCAACACGGCGCCCAGACCGTGCAGGGGGTTGTCGTCGGTCAGCGCCTGGTCGATGGCCGGCTGGAGCTGTTCGGCGATGCTCTGCTCCAGGGCGGCCTTGACCAGGTCTTCCTTGGTGGCGAAGCGACGGTAGAGCGTCGCGATGCCCACCCCGGCGCGGCGGGCGATGTCGTCGAGCGAGGCATCGGGACCGGATTCGGCGTACACCTCACGCGCGGCCCGCACGATCTTCTCCGAGTTGCGGGCGGCGTCGGCGCGCAGCCGTCGCGTGGGGCCGGGGGACATGCCGCCACCCTAACATCCGATAGTTGACTATCACTAAGGCGCGGGGTTCACTGACAACCACTAACCGATAGCCAGATATCACTTCTGGACTGTGCCGGACTCGGCCCTTCCGCTGTTCCCGGCAGTCCGGCAGTCCGGCAGTCCGGCAGTCCGGCAGTCCGGCAGTCCGGCACCCCGTAGATCCCGGAGGCACCCCCATGACCAAACCCGCCGTCCTCATCGTCGGTGCCGGCGCGACCGGACTCCCCGTCGGCTACCACCTCGCCCTGGCCGGCGCCGAGGTCACGTTCCTGGTCCGCCCGGGCCGGGCGGGCGCCTTCGCCGCACCCCAGCGGCTCTACTGCTACGACGACGCCGAACTGAAGATGTTCGAGGGCTACGACGTCGTGGAGCACGTCGGCCAACTGGCCGATCGAACCTTCCAGTTCGTGCTGATCACCCTCGACGGCCACGCGAGCCGCAGCACCGAGGGAGCGGCGATGCTGCGCGATCTCGGCGACGCCATCCGGCCGACGGGGGCGACCGTCGTCATGAGCGCCTTCGGGCAGGGCATCCGCGCGCACTACCTGGAGACCCTCGGCCTGCCGGAGGACCGGCTGCTGTTCGGGTTCCTCGGCATGCTCAGCCATCAGGCGTCCGCCGGGCTGCCCCTCCACCCGCCCACCGACGCGACACACGTGGCCCGGGCGGCGATCTGCTACCGGCACCCGAAGAACCGTGTGGGCTTCCGCGTCCAGTCCGGCACCCCGGCCGCCAAGCGGTTCGCCGCCCTGTACGACCGCTCGGGCGTCTCGCGCTGCGCCCGGTTCGGCAAGGGGATGGCCGGCCTCTACTCCTCGATCGCCTTCCCGGTGTACGCGGCGTGCGACCTGGCCGACTGGGCCGACTTCGCCACCGTCGCGAGCGACAAGGAGCTGTGGGACCTGGCCTGCCGAGCCCAGCGCGAGATCACGACCCTGCCGGAACACGGCTGGCGGGGACGGCTGTTGGGCGCCGTCATGGGCCCGAGGATGACGAAGCAGGTGCACACGAGGACCGAACGGGACATGCTGCCCCTCGACTACCAGGCGTTCAACCGCTTCCACCACGGCGGAAAGGTCCAGGCCCAGGACATCCGGTCCCTGCGCGACTCCCTGGCCGAAGGCCACCGCCAGGGCCGCCCCATGAAGGCCCTGGCGACGCTCCTGGCCCGGATCGAGGCACACGAGGCGAACACCCTCAAGGCGTAGCCGCACGGCGTGGCCGCACAGCAGCGCACAGCAGTGGCCGCCGGACCGCTCGGCGTGCGAGAAGTCGCGGGCGACCCAGTACGTGCGGGTGCTGGTGAACGCGCTCAGGCCCATGCCGAAGGAGGTGGCGTCGGCCGGCCGGGCGGCTTCGTCGTCGTCGCGGGCGATGGTCAGGCGGCCGGCGGGCCGAAGGTCTCCTCGTCGAAGGCGGGCATGCCGGGGGGCGCCGCCCGGCCCGGCCTCAGGCCTCCGTCGGCAGATGCAGCGCCGCGTCGGCGGGTCCCCGGGTGAAGCCGGTGAAGCGCACCTCCAGGCCGTCCCGCTCCGGCGAGCAGCAGAACGGTCCGGCCGTCGCCACGGCGTCCGGCGGCAGCGGGGCCAGCCGGACCAGGCGCCAGGGGCCGTCCTCGCAGCGGGCGCGGATCGTCACCGCGTCCCCGCGGCGGCCGGCCCGCACGGTCACCGCGCGCCCGTGCCACTCGGGCACCGGCGCCACCGACCAGTCCGAGACCCCCCGCGTGACGACCGCGCCCAGCTGGGGGAGGCCGTCGGACATCTCGACCCCGGCCTTGATCCAGGTCCCGGCGTCGACGCGGATCATCAGGCCGGCCTGGTCGTAGAGCGTGTCGAAGTCCACGAGGAAGGTGACCTCGATGGCGCCGTCCTGCGGGAAGTCGTGGAGCAGGGCGTGTCCGTCGTCGCGTACGAAGCCGTAGCTCGTCGTACGCCAGAAGTCACTGCGGCCGCGGGCTGTGACGAGGAGGTCGGGGCCGTCGAGCCGGGTGTGCGGGGGCTCGTTGAGCCAGCCGGCCTCGTGCCAGGGAATCGGGTGTCGCTGATCCATGCGGGCCCCTCCGGAGGCTTCGGATCTCAGACGTCCCGGCCCTCGTCGCCCGCGGGGAGCGGCGGTGCCGTGGTCTGCCGTGGGATCAGGTGGGTCGGCAGGACGACGTGCCGGACATGGTCCGCATCGGAGTCGTCGATGAGCCGCAGGGCCAGTTCGCCGGCCTCACGGCCCATGTCCGAGGGCGACTGGGCCACCGTCGACAGGTCGAACCAGTCGGCGATGGGCTGGTCGTCGAAGCCGAGGACGGAGACGCGTTCGGGTACCGGGATCCGCGCCTGGCGCAGGGTCCAGACGAAGGAGACGGCGACCTCGTCCTGTTCGGCGAAGACGGCGGTGGGCGGCTCGCGCAGGCTCAGCAGCTTTCCGACCGCCTCGGCGGCGGCGCGCTTGTCGCCGACGTCGGTGGCGACCACCAGGTCGTCGTCGAGCGGGAGGCCCGCCTCGGTGAGCGCCCGCTGGTAGCCGAGCAGCCGTTCGTTGGAGCTGAAGGAGAAGCCGCTGGCGCCGATGGTCTGCGCGAAGGCGATCCGGCGGTGGCCGAGGTTGAGCAGGTGCCGGGTGCCGTGCACGGCCGCGGTCACGTCGTCGACGTAGACGCTCGGCCTGCCCTCGACGTGCTGGCTGACGTAGATGACCGGCATCCCCAGGTTGTCCAGGCTCGCGGTCTCCTCGTCGGTGAGGTCGAAGCAGAACACCAGCAGCGCGTCGGCGTTGCGCCGGGCCGGGAGGTGCTCGAAGAACGAGGTGCGCGCGGCCAGGTCGGGGACCACATAGACGTTCAGCTCCATGCCGGCCGCCCGCAGCATCGGGGCCAGGCTGGACAGGGCGGCTCCCATGAACCACGACTGGAGCGTGGGCACGAGCACCGCGACGTTCCCGGTCCGGCCCGTGACAAGGCTTGCGGCCTGCCGCGACACGGCGAAGTTCAGCTCGCGCGCCGCCTGCTCGACCCGGGCGCGGACCTCCGGGGAGACGGTGGACATACCGCGCAGAGTGCGCGAGACGGTGGATGTGGAGACCCCGGCCCGTTCGGCTACGTCAGCCATCGTGGGGTGCCGCTGAGCTGGTGGCATGAGCGGACGGTAGCACAGGCGGCACGTTCTGCGGGGCTCTTCGTGGCAGCGCTTTCATGCACCGTAAAGCATCTCCGACATCGGGTTACCGAGTGGTAACGCATTGACTTCCAGCAAACACGACCCCTAGCTTGCAAGCGTTGTCACGACGGGCTCACCCATCCCCGAGCTGAGCCGCTCATAGGCGCATTGACCTGCGATTTCGATCCGTCGGGAGACGTGACAACGCGGTCTCATCAACAGGAACAGACGCGGTACGGCCACTACGGCCACTACGGCCTCGTACGACCAGGAGACACCGTGAAAACCACACCGACCAGAGCGTTCCCGTATTCGGCCGCGCTCGCCGCCGGCGCGCTCCTCCTCACCGCCTGCGGCTCGTCCGGCGCCGGCGGCTCCGGGCAGGCCGCCGGGGCGGGGGCCTTCGAGGGCCGCGGCCCCATCACGTACGTGGCGGGCAAGGACACCACCGGCGCGGTGCAGCCGATGCTCGACCGCTGGAACAAGCTGCACCCGAAGGAGAAGGTCACCTTCATCCAGCTGCCGACGGACCCGGACGCGCAGCGGCAGCAGATGATCCAGAACGCGGAGACGAAGTCCGACGCCTATACGGTGCTCTCGCTCGACGTCGTGTGGACGTCGGAGTTCGCCGCCCACCGGTGGATCGACAAGCTGCCCGAGAAGCGGTTCCCGCTCGACAGGATGCTGAAGCCGGTGGTGGCGACGGCCAAGTACCGCGACGGCCTGTACGCGGTCCCGGCCAGCTCCGACGGCGGCATGCTGTACTACCGCACCGACCTGCTGAAGCAGGCCGGTATCTCCCAACCTCCGGCCACCTGGGCCGAGTTGAAGTCCGCCTGCGCCAAGGTGCGGAAGCTGCCCGAGGCCGAGGACATGTCGTGCTACGCCGGGCAGTTCCAGAAGTACGAGGGCCTGACCGTCAACTTCGCCGAGGCCGTGAACTCCGCGGGCGGCACCGTCACCGACGCCAACGGCAAGCCGGACGTCGACACCCCCGAGGCGAGGAAGGGCCTGGACTTCCTCGTCGGCTCCGTCAAGGACGGGACGGTCCCCAAGGAGGGCATCACCTATCTGGAGGAGGACGGCCGCCAGGCGTTCCAGTCCGGCAAGCTCGTCTTCCTGCGCAACTGGCCCTACGTCTACTCCCTGGCCGGCAAGAGCGGCATCAAGGGCAAGTACGCCGTCGCGCCGCTGCCCGGCCTGAACGGCCCCGGCTCCTCCAGCCTGGGCGGGCACAACCTGGCCCTGTCGTCCTACGCCGGGAACAAGGCCACGGCGCTGGACTTCATGAAGTTCTTCAGCAACGAGGAGAACGCGGCCACGTTCCTCAAGGACGCCTCCCTCGCCCCGCCGTACGCCTCCCTGTACGACGACAAGGCGCTGATCGAGCAGTACCCGTACCTGCCGGTCCTCAAGGAGTCGATCCTGCGCGCCGTGCCCCGCCCGCGCGTCGTGCAGTACGGCGACGTGACCTCGGCGGTCCAGGGGGAGGCGTACGCCGCCCTGACCGGGAGCAAGAGCAGCGCGCAGGCGCTGAAGGACCTCCAGGCGGACCTGCGGAAGTCCACGGGGCAGTGAGGAGCGGCGACATGGCCGACACCAAGATCCAGCCCATGGATCCCGTGGATCCCGTGGATCCCGTGGATCCCGTGGATCCCGTGGTGAACCGGAAGTCCCTGCGGCCGGTGCGCCGTCGTGCGCGGCGGCAGACCACCCGCGCGACCGCCGGCTCTGCCCGCATGGCCGCCCTGCTGGTGTCCCCGACCCTGCTGGTGCTGTCGATCGTCGTCATCTACCCGACGCTCATGGCACTGAAGGAGTCGCTGTACGGGCCGAAGGGCCTGGACCCGGCGACCGGATTCATCAGCGACACCGAGCCGTTCGTCGCCCTGGAGAACTACGCCGACATCTTCGGCGAGGCCGGGGAACGGTTCTGGAACGCCTTCTGGAACACCACCTTCTTCACCGTCGTCACGGTCGGCCTGGAGACGGTGATCGGGGTGGCCATGGCCCTGATCATGCACAAGGCGTTCCGCGGCCGGGGCCTGGTGCGGGCCGGGATCCTGATCCCCTGGGCCGTGCCCACGGCGATCTCCGGTCTGCTGTGGCGCTGGATCTTCAACAGCGACGGTGTCGCCAACGCCCTGATCGGCCATCAGGTCCTGTGGACCACCGAGGGCTTCCACGCCAAGGTCGCGGTCATCATCGCCGAGGTGTGGAAGACGGCGCCCTTCATCGGCCTGCTCGTCCTGGCCGGCCTCCAGGTGATCCCGAAGGAGGTCTACGAGGCGGCCCGCCTCGACGGCGCCCGCCCGCACCGCCAGTTCTGGCACATCACCCTGCCGCTGGTGAAGCCCGCGCTGCTGGTGGCGGTGCTGTTCCGCTGCATGGACGCGCTGCGGATGTTCGACCTGCCGTACATCCTCGTCGGCGCGCAGAAGCACTCGGTGGAAACCCTGTCCATGCTGGCGCAGAACGAGGCGTCCAACGTCCGCTTCGGCCCGGCCTCCGCCTACGCCGTGCTCCTCTTCCTCTACGTCTTCCTCATCGCCCTGGCCTTCGTACGGCTGCTCGGAGCGGATCTCGTCGGAGAGGACGCCGCCGCCCGACGCCGGGGAAAGGGAAGGCGCCGCCGTACGGAGGTGACGGCATGACGACGATCATGACTTCGAGGACGACGGCCGTCACCGCGAAGTGGCGCTCCGGACTGCTGTACGCCGGAGTCGTCGCCGTCGTGGCCTACTGTCTGGCCCCGTTCTACTGGATGCTCGTCTCCAGCCTGCGCCGCACCTCGGACATCTTCGACACCTCGCTCGTCCCGTCCCCGGTGTCCTTCGAGAACTACCGGGCGGTGTTCGACCCCGCGCAGGGCTTCGGGCGGGCGTTGCTGAACAGCCTGGTCGTCGCCGGGGTCACGACCGTCCTGGCGCTGGTCCTGGCCACGTTCACCGCCTATGCGATGGCCCGGCTCGACTTCCGCTTCAAGGGTCTGATCCTGACCCTGGTCATCGCGACCTCGATGTTCCCGGTGGTGTCGATCGTGGTGCCGCTGCTGAAGCTGTTCACGGACGTCGGCTGGATCAACAGCTACCAGGCGATGATCGTGCCGAGCATGTCCTTCGCGCTGCCGCTGGCGGTGTGGAACCTGACCACGTTCTTCCGGCAGATGCCGGACGAGCTGGAGCACGCCGCCATGGTCGACGGCTGCACCCGGGGCCAGGCGTTCCGCAAGGTCATCGTCCCGCTGGCCGCGCCCGGCATCTTCACCACGGCGATCATCACCTTCATCGCGGCCTGGAACGAGTTCCTCATCGCCCTGTCGATGACCAACAGGCCGGAGATGCAGACCGCGCCGGTCGCCATCTCGAAGTTCACCGGCGCCACGACGTACGAGACCCCGTTCGGCAGCCAGATGGCCGCGGGCGTCCTCGTCACGGTCCCGCTGGTGGTCATGGTGCTGCTCTTCCAGCGCCGCATCGTCGCCGGACTCACGGCGGGCGCGGCGAAGTAGCCGCCCTCCCCTCAACCATCAAGGAGTTGCAGAGCCTTGTCCCCCACCACGCCTCCCACCACCGTGCCCTGGTGGCGCAGCGCCGTCATCTACCAGGTCTACATCCGCAGCTTCGCCGACGGGAACGGCGACGGCGTCGGCGACATCGCCGGCGTCCGCTCCCGACTGCCGTACCTGAAGTCGCTGGGCGTGGACGCCATCTGGATCAACCCCTGGTACAAGTCCCCGATGGCCGACCACGGTTACGACGTGGCCGACTTCCGCGAGATCGACCCGTTGTTCGGCACGGTCGCCGAGGCCGAGCGGCTCATCGAGGAGGCGCACGGGCACGGGATCCGCGTCATCCCCGACATCGTGCCCAACCACACCTCCGACCAGCACGCCTGGTTCCGGGCGGCGCTGGCGGCGGGCCCCGGCAGCCCGGAGCGGGCGCGCTACGTCTTCCGCGAGGGCCGGGGCGAGGACGGCTCCGTGCCGCCCAACGACTGGGTGTCCTGCTTCGGCGGCCCCGCCTGGACCCGGCTGCCCGACGGCCAGTGGTACCTGCACCTCTTCGCGCCCGAGCAGCCGGACCTCGACTGGCAGCACCCCGAGGTGCGCGCCGAGTTCGAGTCGATCCTGCGGTTCTGGTTCAGCCGGGGCGTGGACGGCTTCCGTATCGACGTCGCCCACGGGCTCGTCAAGCACCCGGAGCTGCCCGACCTCCCGCCCCGTCGTGACCCGGACCCCGCACAGCCCTGGCAGCACGTCGACCATCCGCACTGGGACCGCGACGAGGTCCACGAGATCTACCGCGGCTGGCGCAGGGTGGCCGACGAGTTCCCCGGCGACCGGTCCTTCGTCGCCGAGGCGTGGGCGGACACCCCGGAGCGGCTGGCCGCCTATGTCCGGCCGGACGGGCTGCACACGGCGTTCAACTTCGACTTCCTGATGTCGAGTTGGCACCCGAAGGACCTGCGCGCGGTCATCGACGGCTCCCTGGAGATGCTCGGCGCGGTGCACGCCCCCGCCACCTGGGTCCTCTCCAACCACGACGTCGTACGCCACCCCAGCCGCTACGGCCGCCGGGTCACCAAGCGCTGGGTGGCCAACGAGGTGTACGAACCCGAGGGCCCTCTCGACCTGGAACTGGGCACCCGGCGCGCCCGCGCCGCCGCCCTGCTGATGCTCTCCCTGCCGGGCGGCGCCTACATCTACCAGGGCGAGGAGCTCGGCCTGCCCGAGGTCGAGGACCTCCCCGAGGCCGTACTCCAGGACCCCGTCTGGGAGCGCTCCGGGCACACCAACCGCGGCCGCGACGGCTGCCGGGTCCCGATCCCGTGGTCCGGCACGACCGCCCCGTACGGCTTCAGCCCCGACGGTGCCGGCGCCGCGCCCTGGCTGCCCCAGCCCGACGACTGGGCGCCGCGCACCGTGGCGGCCCAGTCCGGCGACGCCGCCTCGATGCTGGAGCTCTACCGCACGGCCCTGCGGCTGCGCCGTGAGCTCCCCGCCCTCGGCGAGGGCACCCTGACCTGGCTGGAGACTCCCGAGGGCGTCCTCGCGTTCGGGCGCGACCCGGGCTTCGTCTGCGTGGTCAACCTCTCGGCCGAGCCGTACCCGCTGCCCGGCCACACGTCGGTCCTGCTGGCGAGCGGTGCCGTCGAGGGCGGCACGCTCGCCCCGGACCAGGCTGCCTGGCTGGCGGTGTGACGGCCTGACGCACCCGCTCCGCGGCCGGGGGCGGGGCCTGACCGCGGATGCCTTCGCCCCGGCAGGGCACGGCATCCGCGACCACTTCATGTCCGGCCACCTCACCGCGCTGGAACGCGGCCTCGTCTGATCACGCCCCTTCGGGCGCCTGCCCCGGGAACAGGTCCCGGACGCGGCGCGCGTCGGGGACGACGAAGACCCCGTCGGCCGTGACCAGGTGCGTGTCCGGGGCCGCCTCGGTGGTGATCGACCCGCTGACCCGGACCTTGCGGGAGTCCGTGCCGGTGACGCGGGCGAGGATCCGCAGCGGTGTCTCCAGCGGGACCGGGCGGTGGTAGCTCATCCGCAGCGAGACGGTCAGCCCGGCGAGTCCGGCTGCCGCGCAGGCGCGGCCCATGAGTTCGTCCAGGAGCATGGCGCTCATCCCGCCGTGGCCGTAGCCGGGTGGGCCTTCGTGGGCGATGCCCAGGGTGCAGTGGCCGACCAGGCCCTCGTCGGCCGGCGCCACCCGCAGGGGCGGGGCCAGCGGGCTGCCGAGACCGGTGACGGGGCTGTACATGCGTTCGCCCGCGGGGAATTCGTCCACCTCGGGGATCTCCGCGCGTGCGCGGCGGCGCCCCGTCAGCGTGCCGCTGAGGTGCCGGACGCCGTCCGCCACGCGGTGGAGGGTGTCCGGGGCGGCGGCGGTGCGGACGGTGGCCTCCACCAGGGCGCGCAGTTCGTGGCCGAGGCGGGTGATGGCCGCTTTCTGGTGTTCCAGGTCCCCGGGGGTCCCTGGGGTGGGTTCAGCGGTCGACGGACCGGTGAGAGAGGGGTCGGTGAGAGAGGGATTCATCGGGCTTCTCGGTGCGGTGGGACGGAGGGGAGTCAGGCGTCGGCCCGGACGAACACCGGCTTGAGGTGCTTCTCCGGCAGCGCGTTCGGCAGGTCCTCCCAGTCGATGACGTGGGAGACCACCTTCTCGGGGGCGACCTTGCCGGAGGCGGCGAGTTCGAGGGCGTCCGGGATGTGGGCGCGGACGTTGTCGCGGGCGACGCGCAGGGTGACGCCGTTGAGGTACATGTCGAGCAGGGGCAGCTCGCCGGGCCGGAAGTGGTTGCCCGCGCTCTCACACATGCCTTCCGGGGTCAGGCACTGACGGCGAGGGCGAGCTGGTCGACGCGGCCGGTGGCCTCCACGGCGATGTCGAAGCCCTGCGGGAGCGGCTCCAGGGAGGCGGCGGTGGCGGCCCCGAAGGCGTCGGCGAGGGCACGGTGTGCGGGCTCGGGGTCGACGTAGAGGACGTCGGAGGCGCCGAGCGCGCGGGCGATGTCGCACACGTACAGGCCGATGCTGCCGCGGGCGACCACGAGGACCCGGGCGCCGGGGCGGGCCTTGAGGTGGGGGGCGACCAGGCGCCAGGCCAGGGACCAGTTGTCGCTGGCCGAGGCCATGGCGACCGGGTCGAGGCCGGTGGGCAGGGGGACGAGCATGGCGTCGGCGTAGGGCACGCGGACCAGGTCGGAGAAGAGCCCGCCCCAGGTGCCGCCGATCGGTGCGCCGTACATCGCCATGTGGGGCACGGCGGTGCAGTGCGCGGTGAGTCCGGCGCGGCAGCGGTCGCAGGTGCCGCAGTTGATGGACCAGGGGACGACGACAGGGGGTGTCTTGAGGGTCCCGTGCGGTGCCCGCGGTGTCCGGTGCGTGCCCTCGGCGTGCCGGACGAAGGCCCTCGTAGCGGAGCTACTTGGGCCTTTGGCCGGTGCGGCGAGGGTGCGTGCCGGACACCGCGGGTGCTGTGCGAGACCCTCAAGACACCCCCTGGGTCGCCGGGGGCCACGGCCGTGACGGCGTCGCCCGTCTCCACGACCCGGGCGACGCACTCGTGGCCGAGGACGAAGGGCGGGTCGATGAAGCCGTGTCCCGCCAGGATCGCCGAGTCCACGTCGCAGGGCGTGGCGGCGACCGGCGCGACGATCGCCTCCCGGTCGGACCCGAGCGTCGGGTCGGGCGCCTCACGCCACTCGACGGTGCGCTTCGCCACGTAGGTCAGTTCACGCATCGGTCTTGTCCCCCTTGCCCTGGTCCCCCTTGCCCTGCTGGGCCAGGGCCACGAGGTCGGCGTAGCGGATGACGGAGCCGCCGGCGCCCCAGGTTCCGTCGGGCTGCTCGTGCACCAGCACCCACACCCGCAGGGCGTCGTCCGGAGCGAGACCGGCGGCGGCCAGGACGGTCTTCGTCGCCTCCTCGACCAGGCCCGCCTTGCGGCGCTCGGAGAGGGCGCCCCGCGGGACGGTGACCTCCACCAGGAAGCGCGGCGCGTCGTCCTCGGCGGTGGTCTGGGCGCCGTCCGGCAGTTCGACGAGGTAGCTCCAGGCCTGGGCGCGGAAGAACGCCGTGTCGGGCGCGCCCTCCCAGCGCAGCAGTACGGCGGCGAGGTCCCGCTGAACGCCGCGGCGGCCCTGTTCGGTCAGGGCGCCGGCGGGAGTCGTGAGCCGGATCATCGGCATGGGCACACCTCTTCCTTCGTGGTCCTTCTTCGCCGCATACGACGGCACAGGTATATGACAGTCGTTATAGACGGCAGTCACGCTAGACTATGACGGTCGTTATATCCAGTGGGGTCAGAAGGGACCGCGCACGTGAGCAAGCCCAGCCCGACGGCCCGGGAACGGATCGTGGCAGGTGCGGCCGACATGATCAGCCGGCGCGGCCTGAACGCGACGAGCATCCGCGACACGGCCAAGCACGCCCGGGCGCCGCTCGGCTCGACATACCACTACTTCCCCGACGGCAAGCAGCAGTTGGCCACCGAGGCCGTCCGCTACACGGGTGCGTGGGTCGCCCGCGGCCTGCGCAAGGAACTCGACGCCGGCGGGCCGGTGGCCGGGTTGCGCGCGTTCCTCGACCTGTGGCGCAAGATCGTCGTCGACACCGACTTCCGGGCGGGCTGCCCGGTTCTCGCCGTCTCCATCGAGGAGCCCCCGGCCGACGAGACACCGGCCGCCCTGCTGGCCGCCGCCGAGGTGTTCGAAGAGTGGGAGGGCCTGCTGGCCGGCTCACTGCGCGCGCACGGCGCCGATCCCGGGCAGGCCGCCCAGGTCGCGACACTCGTCGTCGCGGCCGTCGAGGGGACGGTGGCGATGTGCCGGGCGAAGCGCAGCATCGAGCCTCTCGACCGGACCGCCGAGCAGTTGCGGGCGCTGATCCTCACCACGATCAAGGACCCGGCCGTCAGCCGGTGATCACAGGGCTGCGGTGGATCCACTCGTCCCCGTGCGCCGCCCGGAGCATGAAGGCGGCGACGTCCGCCCGGCTGATCGACGGGGCGCCCTTCATCGGCAGCCGGTCGTCCGCGAGGAACGTGCCCTTGGCCGGGCCGTTGGTCAGCTTGGTCGGGAGGACGACGGTCCAGTCCAGCCCGCTGGAGCGGATGCCGTCGTCCGCGATCGCCTTGTCCGCGTAGAGCGAGCGCAGCAGCGTGGTGTAGATCAGCTTCCGCGTCGCGCTCGACCAGTCGAAAGTGTGGCCGACGCCGAAGGACGACAACCACACCAGGCGGGACACCCCCGTCTGCGCCGCCGCCACCAGCACGGCCGCCGAGGCGCGCGTGAAGAGGCCGTCGGCGCGCACCGAGTTGCCCCTACCGAGGGCGGAGACGATCACGTCGCGTCCGGCAGCGGCGGCGGAGACGTCGCCGCGCGCGGTGGCGTCCCCGGTGACCGCGTGACCCGGTCGGCCAGGTCGCCCAGGCCCGCCGGGTTGCGCACGAGGGCCGTGGCGGAGTCGCCGGAACGCAGGGCCAGGTCGACGAGATGGCGACCAGTGGGACCGGTGGCGCCGAGGACGAGCAGCTTCATGGCAGGGGACCTCTTCCGAAGCGCGGGCAGGAAAGCGGATAGTTGTCCGCTACGATCAGGAATCGCATCGGACAACTGTCCGCTTAACAGGATGGTGCCGCCGCCGTCGGCACCGACGCCCTCACTCCCGCCCAGGCGCCCCCGCGCGCAGCCCGTCCATGACGAGGTCCAGCAGCCGGGTCGCCCGGGGCCGCCAGTCCCCCTCGGGGTCGAGCTGCCAGATACCGGCGATGGCGAGGACGAAGTCGTCAGCCGTCACGCCGGGCCGGATGGTGCCCGCCTCGTGGTTGGCGTCGAGCAGGAGGTCGATCGCCGCGACCACCAGCGAGTATCCGGGCCGGTCCGGACCGCCGGTCGCGCTCGTGGCCCGCCGCAGGGCGTCGGCCAGCCCGGACTTGGCCAGGGCGAAGTGGGTGAGAGCGTCCATCCAGGCCCGCAGCGCCTGGTCGGGCTCCCGCGACCTGACCAACTCGGCCGCGCTGTCGGTGAGTTGCCGCACCTCGCGCCAGTGAACCTCCAGGACGAGCGCCTCACGGCTCGGGAAGTTGCGGTAGAACGTGCCCTGCCCGACCCCCGCCTTCTTGGCGATCACGCTCAGCGGGGCGTCCGGCGAGCGCGACAGCTCCGCCAGCGCGACCTCCAGGATGCGCTCACGATTGCGCTGCGCGTCCGAGCGCTGCGGCGTACCGCTCCTCGACCCCACCGGCCCTCCCGCCGCACGCCCCCGATAGCGGACTACTGTCCGCCTGGGCCGGCTTAACGACGGGCGCCCCCTCACCCGCCCAGCGCGGCGCGCACCGCCTCGGCCCGCTCCTCGGTGAACACACCGCTGTCGAGCAGGGACAGGACGGACAGCGCACCGCCGGAGGAACCCCAGCTGCCCTCGTCGATCACACGGAAGTTGACCCACCACGCGGGCGACGGCTTCTCTACCCCGCAGGCCGCCACCAGCGCGGCCAGCACCCTCTCGATGACCTGGGCCCGGACGTCCGGCTGCCAGGCGGCGTCCATGACCGCCAGGTCGATCACCATCACGTCGAGTTCCTGCCCGGCGTCCGCCAGCAGCCGGCCGCCGATGGCCATCATGTCGCGCTCACGCTCGACGAAGTGCACCTGGATCCCGACCCGCGCGGCCGGCGCGAACCGGCCCACCTCGGGCACCAGCACGGCGTCCGTGAGCGTCTCGGCCAGCTCACGGCGCTGTTCGAGGCTCAGGCGTCCCGCGGGCGTGTTCACGGTGATGATCGTCATGGCAGTCCCTTATGACAGTCGTTATAGACAGCACCCACAAGCTACACCGCTCTATAACGACTGTCATACCGGATCCGTGGACTCACCTCGTTCCCGCCGACGTGCGCGGCGGTCGCACCGGGGGCCAGGCCGATGGCGGCGGTGCCGGTCACGGTGTGCTGTTCCGTACGGTGATGTCGTCGCCGGTGATCTCGATGCCGGGCGCATGCGGCGCGTCCACGGTGCAGCCCTCGACGATCACGTGGTGGGCATCGTGGTGGTCGTCGTCATGGCGGGGGAGCGTTGCGACGCGCCCGGGGAAGAGCCCCCGGGGGCCGGTGGCCGATGGGCTGGCGGCCGGGGCGTCACGCCCCGTCGATCAGGGCCAGGTCCATCGGCACGAGCGTCGTCGAGGCCAGCAGGGCGCGGATCAGATGGTCGTTGAGCGCGTTGCCGACCGGCTCGCCCACCTCCTCACGGGTCAGTCCGGGCACCCCGTCGCGGGACAACCGCAGGCGTACGGCGTTGACGAGGTGCTCGACGCGCTTGTCCGTCCAGCCCTCCCCCGGCCGCACCTCGGCGAGCTGCGCGGCCGTCTGCCGCCAGGTCAGGGGCTGCGGGCGCGGTTCGTGCAGCAGGTAGCGCCGGCCGAGGGCGACCAGGACGAGCCGCTCCTGTTCGGTGAACGTCCACACCCGGGGCGGCCGGGTGACGTCCGCGTGCCGTGGTGTCCGGTGCCCGCCCTCGGCATCGGTGACGAAGACCTCCAGCAGATGCTCGCGGCCCCGCGAACCGCCGGCGAACAGCGGGGTGTAGCCGGTGTCGAGAGGCAGCGGTTCCTCGCCCCGGAACAGCAGCCGGCCGGCCGCGCAACGGATCGGCAGCCGCCCGGTGTTGCTCACCCACCAGCGCCCCTCGCGGTGGGTGAGGGTGCCGTGGTGGCGGCTGACCTGGGGGTCGTCCTCGCCCAGACAGACGTGTACCTCGGGCCGGTTGCGCCCGAACAGCACCTCGCGGCCCTCCCCCGGGCCCAGGGTCATGCCGCCGCCGAGCGCGAGGACGAAGAGCGTGCCGGGGACGGGGGCGGCGGCGCCCCGGGCGAGGCTGCCGTGGGTGGGCGGCAGGGCGCGGGAGCCGGGGACGGTCCGTACCCGTCCCTCCTCGACGGGTCGGTGGGGTCGATGGGGTCGGTGGCCTGCGATCATGTCCCCTCCGGCAGCTGCTCGGCGATGTTCTTCAGCGCGGTGGCCGACAGCTCCTCGGCCAGGGCACAAGTCTTCCCGGTCGGCTGCCGCCCCCGCACGGTCAGCCGGAACAGCTCGGTCGTCCGGTCTCCGACGGCGTTGGTGTACGTACGGTGCGGTGCGTGGACCACGCAGCTGCGGTCGCCCTCCTCCTCCGGTGAGACGTAGCTCGTCGTCCCGGCGAGGGACGTCGGCCGCCCGTTGTCCTCCAGCCGGTTGTCCCGGGTGAACGTCAGCTGGACGAAGGCGCTGTCGCCGTCCGCGCTCGACCAGTCGCAGGCCCAGTCGGCGAATCCGTGGTCCGACGGCCGGGTCCGCAGGTCCGGCACCCGCTCCAGCGCGGTGGTGTCGAGCAGTGCGCAGGCGTCGAGCCGGGCGAGGGAGGTGGCGGGCCAGGACGGTGAGCGCCGGGGCACCGGGCCCCGGTCCAGCACCGTGACCGCGTGGTCGGTGGCGGCGTCGGCCAGGGCACAGGGGTCGGGCGCACCGGCGTCCCTCCGCGACCCGATGACCAGGATCCCCCGGTGGTCGGCGGTCGCGATGTACCGCTCGCAGTCGTCGCCGTCGCGCGTCATGCTCGCGACCTCGACGTTGCCGGCCCGCCGCACGGCCACGCTGCCGTCGAACTCCCTGGCCTCACTGGAGAAGTTGACCTCGACGCCGGCCAGCTCGTCCCCGTCGTCGTCCAGGACCAGCACGTCACAGCGGTCCAACTCGCCGTAGTCCGGATCGAGTTCGGTGTCGCCGAAGCGGCTCAGGGAGGTGGCGTCGAGCAGCTTGCAGGGATCTGCCGTGCGGGCGTCGCCGATGGCGCCCGCCCGCACGGTGACCGTGGCGGAGGGCGTCGCGCCGGGCGCCCGGCCCTGGTCGTCGTGGCCGCTGCCCGACGTGAGGAGGAGGATCCCGGCCGTGACCGCGGCCGCCGTCGCCAGCGCCCCCGCCCCGATCGCCAGGGGGCGGCGCCGACGGCGTACGGCACGCGGCAGGCGCAGCGTGAAAGAGACGAGGGGCAGGGTGTGGGTGTGGGTGTCCTGGTCGCGCAGTCTGCCCTGGACGTCCGGGGGCGGCGGGGCGGCCCGCGTCAGCAGCCGGTGCGCCTCGGCGGCGTCGGGGCGGCGCCGGGCGTCCAGCTCCAGCAACGCGGTCAGCAGGGCGGTGAGCCGACCGGCCCGCTCGGCGGGTTCGAGGTGCCCCTCGATGGCCCGGGCGACGTAGGCCATCGGGTGGTCGACCTCGCCGTACGGCGAGTGGCCCTCGACCGACGCGTACAGGCTGGCGCCGAGGGAGAACACGTCGGCCTTCTCGTCGGCGGGCCGCCCCTTGGCCAACTCGGGTGCGAGGTACTTGGGCTTGCCCCGCACCAGGCCCGTCGTCGTGTGCGTCTGGGTGACGTCGCTCCATAGGGCGCGGGCGATGCCGAAGTCGGTCAGCCGGGCGATGCCGTCCTCGGTGACCAGGATGTTCTCCGGCGTGACGTCGCCGTGCACGACGCCCGACGCGTGGGACTTCGCCAGCGCGGCCGCGATCTGGCAGCCGACGGACCCGGCGTCCTCGGGCGGGAGCGTGCCGCCGCTGTCGTCGACGAGCTGGGCGAGGCTGCGGGAGGGGACGTACTCCATGACGATCCAGCAGACGGCCTCACCGCCGGTCCTCCCGTCCGGCTCCTCCACGAAGTCGAAGACCGGCACGATGTTCGGATGGTGCAGCCGCGCCGCGTACTGCGCCTCCTTCTTGAGCCTCCTGGCGGCCTGCTCGTCGTCCGGACGCGCGCACTTGACCGCGACGGTCCGCTTCAGCGTCCCGTCCCACGCCAGCCACACGACCCCCATCCCGCCTCTGCCGATGGGTTCCCTGAGAAGGTAGCGACCGGCGACCTCATGCCCGGCCTGTAGCGTCAACACGGTCACGGAGTGTACGGAGCGGTGGCCCAACAGTGACCGCTTTCACGGGACTTCATACGGACGGACACAGGACCCTTTCACGGGCCCGACGGCTCCTCCGGCGCCATGACCAGACCGGGGACGTGCGGCAGAGCGGCGCGGACGGCTTCGGCCACGCGGGGCAGTTCCACGCCGAGGCGGGTGAGGCGCGACAGAAGGTCGCCCAGGGGGAGGCCGGCGAAGCGGACGATGCTGAGGAAGTCGAGGATCGGGTGGCCCAGCGTCAGGGGGAGGCGCGTGCTGACCCCGCCCTGCGCGTACTCCTCGACGCACAGGCGCCGGTCGGTCGCGTCCAGGCTGCCCAGCTCATGCTCGGGGATGCTCAGGCCGAAAGCGTCCAGCCGGGCAACGGCCTCGTCCTGCTCCATCATCAGCTGGTGCGGCACCGAGACGAGATGGTGGACCGGCACCGGCTTGCCCCATTCGAGCCAGGGCGCGGCGTGACCGAGCCCGGAGCTCAGGAGTTCCGTGTCGTCCCTGCCCGCCTTGGTCGGCAGCACTGTGGCGGGCACGGTGCGCAGGCCGTAACGGACGAGGCGATCCGCTGCGGTTTGCGGCGATATACGCAGTTTCTCCGCAGCCCGGATCACTGCGGGCACGGGCACGGGCTGGTCCCGACACAGCTTCGCCTCTTCCGGCAGGTCGTACCAGATCCGGCGGAGCAACTCGCCGTCATCCGGGGCGGCATGTTCGGGAAGGTCCACATCCGGTGGCAGCACACCGTAGGCGCGGAGCCGCGACGCCACCGCCGCCGGCGACAGTCCGGCCATCCGGGCGACGTCCAGCAGGGAGTGCAGGCCGACCTCCTCGTCGACCTCGTGCCAGTCGGTCTCGCCGTAGGCACTCAGGATCGCGGGATCCGCCGTGTGGACCCGCTCTGGCAGGGGTCCGGTGGCGAAGCCCAGTTCCCCGATGCGCCGGGCGACACCGAGCAGGGGGACGTCCGACACGAGCGACGCGCGAGCGACGAGGCCCGGCGGTACCGCCTCCCCGACTCCGAGGTAAGCGAGCTCGTTCTCGCCCCAGCCCCACTCCGTCGCCTGTCGCAGCAGTTCCTGGACGGACGACGCGTCCAGGGAGCCGAGGGCCGGACGGTACCCGTATGCCCGGAGCCACGCGACAACCTCAGGGAAGGCACGGCCCAGTTTCACGACCCCGCGCAGTATGTGTCCTGCCGTCACGGGCTCGTCGAGGTCCAGCCACGGAGCGGCGGCGTCCATGTCCCGGCTGAGGAGACTCACCACCCAGTCCTCGGGAGTCTCGTTCGGCATGTCCTGTTCGGGCGGTGGGGTGAAGCCGAAGGCCCTCATCCGCTCAACGGCCTCGTCGACCCCGATGTTCAGCGCCAGGCCCGCCTTGAGGAGATGCCCCGGCGGAATGGTCTCTCCGACGTCGCACCAGTCACCGCCCCCCAGTCGCTCGTCGAGCAGCGCCACTCCGGTCGCGTCGACCCTGACGGCGCCGCCGGGCCGCCCCGGGTGGGGAAGACCAAGCTGTTCCATGCGGGAGACAGCCGCCTCGTACGACATCCCACAGGACTCCGCCACGGCAAGGGCATGTCCGGGACGCACCATCAGGGCGGCGCGGTCTTCCGGGTCGGGCCAGCGCCGGCTGTTCCATACCCCCGAGCCAGTGGTGCGCAGCAGGAAATCCGACGGCCGGGCGGCGAGAACCGCCGTCACTCGCGAGAGTTCGGGCACGATTTCGGTCAGTGTCGACAGCTCCGCGTTCGGCCGGTGGGCGAGCAGTCGCCACAGCAGCGTGACGTCGTCCGGGCTGCCGTAGACCTCGCCTCCCGGCATGCCTGTCGATCCCACGCCAGGCTTCCGGGTACCCGAGTCCGCCTTGTGGACGAGGTGAGTGTCCACCGGGAAGAACCCGACCGTGGCGACGGATGCGGGGTGGCCGTGCAGTTCCAGTTGGACCCCGGCCTCTCCGGCCGCCTCGGTCACGATGTCCGCGAGCCGGGGACTGTGACCTGCGACTTCGGCCAGCCAACCGCCGCTCAGCAACGGGGGATCGGCGGAGAGCAGAGTGGGCAGGGCATCCCTGACGAGCCCCTCCACCGTTCGGCACACGTCGTCGTCCAGAATCTCGGTCCGGTCCACGGACAGATCGCGGGGGCGGGTCCTGCCGGTCAGGTTGACCACGACACCACGCGGGCGGCGTTCGCCCGCCGGATCGGTCAGCACCCCACGCCGCACCCTGGGCTCGGTGTAGATGCCGTCGACCAGGACACCGCCGCCCTCCTCACACCAGATCACCTGCCCGTCGGACCCGTAGCCCTCCTCCGGCCAGGCGACCGTGTGCCCGTGGGCCACGTGGCCGTCTACTCGGCCCGCGGGAGCCCTCCGGGGGCGCAGTTCTCCGCGGTTCCAGATCTCCTTCTGGCTGCCGTGCCTGGCGACGGTGCGGAACTCCGCGATGCCCAGGAGCCGGCGCAACTCCCGTACGCAGGAGGGCGCCTTGGCCTCGTCCCGGAGGTAGAGGCGCACCCGGGTGCCGACCCGGCCCGTGGGGCGGTCGGTCTTGCGGACCCTGAAGTAGTGGCCGGGTCCGGTGATCAGGACGGTCAGCTCCTCCAGTCGTCCGTTGTCGCCGCCGTCCATGGGGCAGGTCGTGACCCGGATCTCGTCCGCGATCATGAAGTAGCTGAGCACGCCGATACCGAACCTGCTGTTCGGGTGGACGGTGATGCCCTGCCTCTCCCAGTCCTGCTGCTCCTCCTGGAAGCGGGCGAGGTCCGTGAAGCGCACTCCGGCCCGGGAGAAGACGTCCGCCAGCACGGTCTCGTCCATGCCGATGCCGTTGTCCTCACACTCCAGGTAGTGGCGGCCCTCCGCCTCGTCGAAGTCCTGGACGAAGGTGATCTCGCCCTTGAAGGTGTCGTGTCCGTCGCGTGCGTGCTGGCGCGCCCTGCGGTAGCGGCAGGCGTCCAGGGCGTTCTGGTAGAGCTCGCGGATGGCGAGGCTGCGGTCGCGATAGAGGTTCTCGCCCATGAGCAGTTCCTGGATGCGTTCCTCGTCGAGACGGAAACGGATCACCTCGCCCGGCTTCCCCGGCCCGACCCCGTCGTCCGCCTCATGTGCCTCGTGCACCTCGTCGGCGTGGGCGTACACGGGCAGCGCGCCGACTCCTCCCTCCCCCACCAGCCTGGCCCGGCGCGCACCGCGCAGCAGGGTGTCCACGAGCTGGGCGTGCTCGGACAGCGCGGCCACGGCAGCCGGGTGATCACAGGTCGCGTCGAGCCCGAGAACGTCCCGGTGGACGGTCCAGGACGCCTCCCGCACGGTGGTGAAGAGGCGGCCGAGGTCCAGCGGGTCCGGAATGCCGACGTGGCGGACGGCCGCCGAGGGGAGTTCCGTGACCTCTGTCGCCAGGGCGTGGGCGATCGCGAACAGCGGTCCCACCAGCCATTCGCGCACCTTCTGCCAGTCCCGGCCGCCGAAGTCGAGCTGGAAGGGCTCGCCCCGCAACGTCGCCGTGCGGCCCTCCTCGTACAGCTTGCGCGGCGCCATGTGCGCGCAGGACAGCAACCGTGGCAGCAGTCTGGGATCAAGGACGGTGGCGATGTCCTTCCCGTCCTCGCCGTCGGCGGCGGCCAGCAGGGCACGAGTGTCCCCGGGCTGCCGTTTGGCCCACTGGTGGAACAGCCACCACCCGATCTCCCGGCGTCCGTCCAGACGGTCCCGCAACGTGTCACCGCGCATGGCCTGGCGGACGAGCCGCTTGTGGGCTCGCAGGAACATCCCGTACGCCAGGCGTTCGGGGCTGTCCTTGGCCGGGCTTTCCAGGTTCGTCGGGTCCACGTGTGCCAGTCCGGCCGCCGTGATCGTGCCGTGCGTCTGGTGCAGGAAGGGCAGCAGCGCGAGCAGGGCCGCCTCCGCGGGGGCAAGGACTCCCTGCTGGTGCTGGCGAAGGTGGTGCAGCAGAAAGTTGGTCCTGCGGGTGATGCGCCCGGCCAGGTCCGGGTCGTGCCACGGATCGTCGGTGAGGACGGCGCGTGAGCGTTCGTAGAGCTCGGCCAGCCGACGCACGGTGCCCCCGCACTGCTCCTTCAGGGCTTGGGCGCGTTCCGCACAGCCCCGCTCGACGAAGTCCCACGCCTGGGCATGGGTCACGTCGTCCAGCCACGCCTGCCCTCTCGCGGACGCCCCGACCGGTGCGACTGGGGGGCCGGGAGGCTCAGCCGAGCGCTTGTTGCGCGCTCGACGTGCCTCGGCGGCGAGGGCCTCCCACTGGTGCGCTGTGAGGGGCGACGGCCGGGCTCCGCGCCGACGACGCGCGATGCTCACCAGAGCGTTCAGAAAGGTGTGCAGGTCCTCGCGCTCCCGAGGGATTCTTCCCGCGCGCCAATCCCTGATCGAGGGCATCGAAGGGAGCTTGCCCGGCGCCCGCTCCTTCGCGATCTCCGCACGTAACTCGGCCGCGGTGGGGCTCCCGGCCGACTCGATCAGACTCGCCAGCGCCCTGTCGTACCGGAGTGGTCCCACCGTCACCGCCGCCCCCGCCTTCCGCACCGCACAGCGGCCCGAGTGAGCCGAGCTACGCGACTCGTACGACTCGTACGACTCGTGGCATCGCACACTACCGCTTTGACCTGCGATATCACCCGGAATCAAGCAAACCGGCCAGGACGCCGGCCCGTGCGGCCCGGGCACTGTCCTCCCTGTCGCCCCTGACCTTGTGTGCTCCGGAAGGAACCTGGATGGACCCCGTGCTCGTCGCCGCCGCCTGCGGCGTGCTGATGCTGCTGATCGTGGCCTGTGCGGCCGTTCTCGTCGTCCGGTCCGCCCTCGGCGGAGCCGAGTCGAAGGACCGCGCGCGGATCCTGGTGGCCGTCGCGGAGGTGCTCCGGGCGCTGCGCGGGAAGCGCTGACCGGGTACGTGGCCCACGGTGGCTCACCTCACCCCGACCGCCCGCACCACCGTCACCGCCAACGTCCGCGCCACCTGCACCACTTCGGCGAGCGCCACCTGCTCCCGCTCGCTGTGCGCCACCCTGATGTCCCCCGGCCCGAACTGCAGGGTCGCGATGCCCTCCCCGGCGTACAGCCGCAGATCGCTCCCGTACGGCGCCCCGCACTCCCGCAGCCCCGGCGCTCCCCCGGCGTCGGCGTGGGCGCCGCGGATCAGCTCCGGCAGCGGATGCCCTTCCGGCAGCCGCCCGCTGGCGAACCGTCCGCCCGGCCAGGTCACCGTCGCCGGATGCGCCCGCAGCCAGGGGTCGCCGTCACACGCCTCGGCGACGCACCGCTCGAAGGCGGCCCGCGCCTCGGCCGGGTTCTCGCCGAGCCGCACCCCCAGCCGCCCTTCCGCGACCAGCAGATCGGGCACGCTGCTCGCCCAGTCCCCGGCACGGGCCGTCCCCACCGACAGGGCGTACGGGATCGGGTGCTCGGCCATCAGGGGATGCACGTCCCGGTTGCGCTCGGCCTCCAGGCGGCCCAGCGCCCGGTGCAGCGGCACATACGCGTCGATCGCGCTCACGCCCTGGTCCCGCGAGCTGCCGTGCGCCGCCTTGCCGGGCACGGTGATCCGGAAGGTCAGCGCGCCGGCGTTGGCGGTGACGAGGGCGCCGCCCGTCGGCTCGGTGATGACGCAGACGTCTCCCCCGTGGCCGCGCCGCAGCGTGCCGAACGCGCCGAGGCCGCCGTCCTCCTCCCCCACGACGAAGTGCACGCCGACGCGTCCGCGCAGCCGCACCCCGGCGGCCCGTATCGCGGTGAGGGCGGCGAGGTGGGCCACCAGCCCGGCCTTCATGTCGCAGGCGCCCCGGCCGTGCACGACGTCCCCGGTCACCCTGGGCACGAACGGATCGCCGGCCCACGCGCCCGGATCCCCGGGCGGTACGACGTCGACATGGCCCTGGAGGACGAAGGCGGGTCCGTCGCCGCCGTCCTGCGTCACCCCGACCAGCCCCCAGGCCTCCTCGCGCTCGGCCTCCGTGCCCGGGAAGCCCGGGTCGGCGCGCAGGGCGTCCAGGTCCATGGACCACAGGTCGACGTCCAGGCCGAGCCGCTCCAGCCGTCCCGCCAGCAGATGCTGAAGCTCCGACTCGGCCGCGCTCCCGGTGACACTCGGCACCGAGATCAGCTCCAGCAACGTACGCCCGATCCCGGCCTCGTCGATCTCCGCCAGGACGGCACCCTCCACGTCACTCAGCACGATGACGTTCCTCCCCTCGACCGAGCCGCCGCGCGGCGGCAGGACAGTCACCCATACTCCGGGAGAACCAAGGCGAAGCCGCCCGGCCGAGGCCCGTCAACGGGCTCCTTCCGCCGGATCCGTTCCGGCAGAGCCCCCCACCGTGAACCCGATCGCCGTCCCGCCCCCGTCCCGCCGGAAGGCGAAGGGCGCTCCCCCGTGCGACAGCGCCACCTCCCGGACGATCGACAGACCCAGCCCCGACCCGGGCAGGGACCGCGCGTCGGCGGCACGGTAGAAGCGGTCGAAGACCCGGAACAGGTCGTCCTCGGCGATGCCCGGCCCCCGGTCCAGGACCTCGACGCGCACGGTCCCGGGACGGGCGGGCCCGGCGATGTTGATCTCGATCGGCGCGCTGCCGTCGCGGTCGAACTTCGCGGCGTTCTCGACGAGGTTGGTCAGCGCGCGCTGGAGCATCCCGGGCCGTCCCTCCGTAGTCGTGTCGCCGCTCGCGCGGACCACGATCCGACGTCCCGTACGCCGCCGGGTGAGCCCCGCGACCTCCTCGGCGATGTCGGCGAGGTCCACCCGCTGGGCCGGCTCGGTGTCGGACTGCCCGGCCGCCAGGTCGACCAACTCGTTGACCAGATCGGTCAGTTCGCGTGCCTCCTGCCCCAGGTCGGCCACCAGCTCGTCGCGGGTGGCGGGCGGCAGTTCGTCGATGCGGCGCAGCAGGGAGATGTTCGTACGCAGCGAGGTGAGCGGCGTCCGCAGTTCGTGGCCCGCGTCCTGCACCAGCCGCCGCTGGTCCTCCTCCGACTGGGCCAGCCGACCCAGCATCCGGTCGAAGGCGCGGCCCAGGCGGCCCACCTCGTCGTATCCGGTGACCGGCACCTGGGTGCCGAGCCGGCGGGTGCGGGCGACGTCCTCGGCGGCGGAGGTGAGGGCGACGAGCCGGCGCGTGATGCGCCGGGCCAGCCACCAGCCGAAGAGCCCGGCGAGCGTGACCACCGCCGCCATCAGCAGCAGCGTCCGCTGCTGCAGGGCCCGCAGCAGGTCCTCGGTGTCGCTGAACTCCTGGGCCACCTGCACCGCACCCCGCCCGCCGCCGAGCGCGACGGTCGCGATGCGGTAGACGTCGCTGTCGACGCCGACGTCCTTGTGCTGGACCATCCGCCCGGCCGTCCCGTCCGCCGCGATCCGCCGGTCGGCGGACGTGACCGGCAGCCCCGGGCGGCCCGGGTCGACGACGGCGCCGTCCGGGCCCAGCACCTGCACATCGGTACGGGCGGGCCGTACGAGATCGTGCCCCGGCGCGGAGGAGGAGAAGTCCTGCGGGGTCATCGGCCGCTGCCGCACCTCGCCCCGCAGGTCCTGCACGACCTCGTCGAACACCGATTCCTGGTCCACCCGCACCAGCCGGGCGGCGGCGGTGTACGACAGCAGCCCGACCAGGACCGTGACCACGGCGGTCACGGTCGCGAAGGACACTGCGAAGGTGGTGCCGAGCCCCGATCTGCGGCGCCCGGTGAGCAGTCTCCCGAGCCGGCGCCGGGCCGCGCCCACTCAGTCCTCCCGCAGCACGTAACCCACCCCGCGCACCGTGTGGATCAGCTGCGGGGCGCCCGGCTCGTCGAGCTTGCGGCGCAGGTAGCCGACGTAGACGGCGAGGTTCTTGGAGCCCGGCCCGAAGTCGTAGCCCCAGATGCGGTCGTAGATGGTGGAGTGGTCGAGGACGATGCCGGCGTTGCGGACCAGCAGCTCCAGCAGCTCGAACTCGGTCCGCGTCAGCTCCAGCTCCCGCGCGCCCCGCCACACCCGGCGTGCCTGCGGGTCCATCCGCAGCCCGGCCGCCTCGATCAGCCGGCCGGGCACCTCGGCGGGGGCCTGCTTCGGCACCTCGACGGGGGCGGCGCCGTTCGCCTCGCTGGTGCGGCGCAGCAGGGCGCGCAGCCGGGCGAAGACCTCCTCCACGTCGAAGGGCTTCACCACGTAGTCGTCGGCGCCCGCGTCCAGGCCGGCGATACGGTCCTGGGTCTCCACGAGCGCCGTCAGCATCAGGATCGGGGTGCGGTCGCCCTCGGCGCGCAGCACCCGGCAGACCTGGAGCCCGTCTATGCCGGGCATCATCACGTCGAGCACGAGCACGTCCGGTGGCGTGCGGTGGGCCTGCGCCAGCGCCTCGACACCGTCGGCGACCGCGGTGACCCGGTAGCCCTCCAGGGTCAGCGCGCGCTCCAGGGCGTGGCGGATGGCGCGGTCGTCTTCGGCGAGGAGAACAGTCTGGGACACGGGTTCAGTCTGCCAAGGCCTCCGGCGGTTCGGCCGTGTGAGGCAGCTTACGATCACCCTTCTTACTGGGCTCACACCCTCACACGGCCGCCTCCGAGGGCTCCGCCCACAGACCCCCTTTCGGCCTGAACGGCCTCGTCCTCAAGCGCCGGACGGACTGGAAAGGGCCGCCAGCTGCTCGGCGAAGGGCACCACCACGAGCTCGTCCGCGGCGGCCGTCCTGACTCCCGACAGACCCTGCATCAACCCCGCCAGCTCCCCCGCCGCCCGCTCGATCCGCCCGTCCAGCCCCTCCGCGCCCCAGTCCTCCGAGGCGGCGTACACGCCGGTCGGCACGACCACGGCCCTCAGGTGGGCGAAGAGCGGACGCAGGGCGTGCTCCAGGACCAGCGAGTGCCGGGCCGTGCCGCCGGTCGCGGCGATCAGCACGGGCATGCCCGCCAGCGCGTCCTTGTCGATCACGTCGAAGAAGGACTTGAACAGCCCGCTGTACGAGGCGGCGAAGACCGGCGTGACGACGATCAGCCCGTCCACCGAGGTCACCGCGTCGATCGCGGCGGCGAGCTTCCGCCCCGGGAACCCGTTCGTGAAGTTGTGCGCGATCTCGACGGCAAGGTCACGCAACTCAACGGCCGCCACCTCCACCGCGGCCCCCCGGCCTACGGCGGCCGCCAGCCGGTCACCCAGCAGCCGGGTGGAGGACGGCACGCTCAGCCCCGCGGACACCACGACGAGCTTCATACGGTGGTCACCTCCTGAGCGGCCTGGAGAGAAGCGTGGGTCGGCGCATCCGGCACCCCGGCGGGGCGCCCCGCCGCGAACTCCTCGCGCAGCACCGGCACGACCTCCTCGCCGAGCAGGTCGAGCTGCTCCAGCACGGTCTTGAGCGGCAGCCCGGCGTGGTCCATCAGGAACAGCTGGCGCTGGTAGTCACCGGCGTAGTCGCGGAAGGCGAGCGTCTTCTCGATGACCTGTTGCGGGGAGCCGACGGTCAGCGGGGTCTGGTCGGTGAAGTCCTCCAGCGACGGGCCGTGCCCGTACACCGGCGCGTTGTCGAAGTAGGGCCGGAACTCGCGGATCGCGTCCTGGGAGTTCCTCCGCATGAAGACCTGCCCGCCGAGGCCGACGATCGCCTGTTCGGGCGTGCCGTGCCCGTAGTGGGCGTAGCGGGTCCGGTACAGCTCGACCATCTGCTTGGTGTGGTCGGCAGGCCAGAAGATGTTGTTGTGGAAGAAGCCGTCGCCGTAGAACGCGGCCTGCTCGGCGATCTCCGGCGAGCGGATCGAACCGTGCCAGACGAACGGTGCCACGCCGTCCAGCGGGCGCGGCGTGGACGTGAAGCTCTGCAGGGGCGTACGGAACTTGCCCTCCCAGTTCACGACGTCCTCGCGCCACAACCGGTGCAGCAGGGCGTAGTTCTCGATGGCGAGGTTGATGCCCTGCCGGATGTCCTGGCCGAACCAGGGGTAGACCGGGCCGGTGTTGCCGCGGCCCATCATCAGGTCGACCCGGCCGTCGGCCAGGTGCTGGAGCATCGCGAAGTCCTCGGCGATCTTCACCGGGTCGTTGGTGGTGATGAGGGTGGTGGAGGTGGAGAGCACCAGCCTCTCGGTCCGCGCCGCGATGTAGCCGAGCATCGTCGTCGGCGACGACGGCACGAACGGCGGGTTGTGGTGCTCGCCGGTCGCGAAGACGTCGAGTCCGACCTCCTCCGCCTTCAGCGCGATGGCGACCATGGCCTTGATGCGGTCGCGTTCGGTCGGCGTACGGCCCGTCGTGGGGTCCGGCGTGACGTCGCCGACGCTGAAGATCCCGAACTGCATGGTCGCTCACCCTCCAGGTTGTTGACGGTTCAACTATACCCGGAGAACGGGGACCGGTCGGGGACTATTCCCGACGGGTCGGCGGCGGTCGCGGCGCGGATCGGATCTCCGCAGGTCTGCGACGCGACCATCCCGAGTTCGGGAGCGCCGCGGGTCCACGACCATCCCGAGTTCGGGTCCCCGCAGGCCCGCGGACTGCCCCGTAGCGATCCCACAAGGCCCACGACCACCCCCGTACCGACCCCTGCCCGTCCCCACTACCCCCAGTGCGGATCCCTGCCCGTCCGCGCCAGCAGTCGCTCGAAGGGCGACGCGTCCTCGGCCGCCGGCACCGGCTCCCCGAACACGCCCATCTTCCTGGCCGTCGGCGCCAGCTCGTCCACCGCGCCGGACAGCTCCGCCACGACCGCCTCGTCGACACCCGGGTACTCCTGGCCCGTCGCCCGCGCCAGGTCCCACACATGCACGGTCAGATCGAGCAGCGCCATCGAGCCCACCAGCCGAGCGGGCATGTTCATCCCGCCGGTCGTCCCCTCCTCGGCACCGGGCGCCGACCAGGCCGACACCAGCCGGTCCGCCTCGTCCATGAGCCGCTCCCGCCACCGCGGACTCCCGCCGACCTGGTCGGGCGGCGTCTCGCCGAAGTCCGACGTCTCCTTCGCGGCCAGCCGCTGGAACTGCACGACGACCTGGAAGACATGATTGACCAGGTCTTTCACGTCGTACTCGGCACAGGGCGTGGGAGCGCGGAGGGCGGCGTCCGAAATGCCCCGGACCACCGGGACCGCCCGCTCGCGCGCCATGCCCAGCAGCTCACCGATGCCGTACGTCCGCACAGGGTTCGTGTCCATGCCTCGACCGTAGGGACACCCGCCGCTGCCCCTCTTGAAGAAACGCGACGTACGATCCGGCCATGGAGGCACCCCGCCACGACACCCGCGGGATCGTCGACCCGGCCGCGCTGCTGAACCGCGTGCGGTTCCGCCGCCACGAGCCCGCCGAGCCGCTGCGCCGGTACGTCGAGTGGTACTGGCTCATCGACTGGGACCTGCCCGCCCCCTACGCCTCCCACGTCGTCCCGCACCCCTGCGTCAACCTCACCTTCCAGTGGGACGAGGCCGAAGGTCCGCCGCACGCCGAGATCACCGGCGTCGCCCTCGGCCTGTACACCCGGAAGCTGACCGGACGGGGCCGGGTCTGCGGGGCGAAGTTCCGCCCCGGCGGCTTCCGGCCGTACGCGCCCGAGGCCCCGGCGTCCCGGTGGACGGGCCGCGCGCTGCCCGCCGAGGAGGTGTTCCCGCAGGCCACGGGCGAAGCGGCCCGCACCATCGTCACCCCGGCCGACGACAGCGCCCGCGTGGCCGCCCTCGACGCCTTCCTCCTCGCCCTGCCCTGCGCCCCGGACCCGCAGGCCGACCTCGCCGTGGACCTCGTCCACCGCGTCCGCACCGACCGCACGGTGCGCCGCGTAGGCGACTTCGCCGAGGCCGCCGGCTTGTCGGTGCGGGCGCTGCAACGGCTCTTCTCGGCGTATGTCGGGGTGAGCCCGAAGTGGGTGATCCTCCGCTACCGCATCCACGAGGCCCTGGAACGCGCCGGCACCGACACCGACTGGGCCACCCTCGCCGCCGAGCTCGGCTATGCCGACCAGGCCCATCTGGTACGGGACTTCACGGCGACGGTGGGGGTGCCGCCGACGGCGTACGCGGCGGAGGCCGCGGCCGGGAGTTAGGGCGCGAACACGCCTCGCCGCCAATGCCGTCGACGCGGGCACGCCCTCGTCACGGCACCAGTACCAGCCGCCCGCGCACCCCGCCCTCGTCGAGCCGGGCATGCGCCTTGGCGGCCTCGTCCAGGGCGAACGTCTCGGCCACCCGGGTCGTCAGTACGCCCGCGTCCACCAGCCGCACCAGCTCCGCCAGCCGTGCCCCGTCGGGGTTCACCTCGACCGCACCGGTCCACACCCCCCGGACGGAGGCGGGCTGGGCCTGCGGAATGACACCGGCGTACCGGCCCCCGTCCCGCACCCACGCCAGCGCCGGCTCCCCGAGGACCGCGGCGTCCAGCACGGCGTCGAAGCCCGCCACGTCAACGGCACCGGCGGCGAACCGGGCCGCCCCCAGGGACCGTACGAACTCCTCGTCCCCCTCCCGCGCCAGTCCGGTCACCGAGATCCCCCGGCGCGCCGCGAGCTGGACGGCGTACGCCCCGACCGCACCCGCCGCGCCCGTCACCAGCAGCGACTGCCCCGGCGTCAACTCCAGCAGATCCAGGGCCTGTTCGGCGGTCAGCGCGTTCAGCGGCAGCGTCGCCGCGTGGACGGCGTCCACCGTGGCCGGTGCCTTGGCGACGGCGTCCGTGGGGACGACCACGTAGTCGGCGTGCGTGCCGAGCGGCTTGACCATGCCGTAGTCCAGGGCGACGACCTCGTCCCCGACCCGCCACGAAGTGGCCACCCCCACCGCGTCCACCGTCCCGGCCACGTCCCAGCCGAGCCCGATCCGCTTCCCCGCGCCCCCGAAGACACCGGCCCGCACGCCCGCGTCCACGGGGTTCAGCGCGGCCGCCGCGACCTTGATCCGTATCTCCCGCGCCCCCGGCTCCGGCACCTCGGCCTGCACGACCTCCACGTTCTCCGGCCCGCCGAACGCGTTCACCACAACAGCACGCATGACGTCTCTCCTCGGATTGTCAGCACCTGGGATGGTCTCCCGATCACTGCAAACAACCCTAGGAAGAGTTACTATCCCCTGGTAAGTAGTTACCTGAGAGTGCGTACGTACCCCGGAGGTGAGCCATGGCCACCACGACCGCCGCCCAGCGGCGCGAACAGGCCCGTATCGAGTACGACGCGTTCCTCAAGAGCTGCCCCACCAACCAGCTCCTGGACCGCATCAGCGACAAGTGGGTCAGCCTCGTCGTCTCCGCCCTCGCCCCCGGCCCCCTGCGCTACAGCGACCTCGGCCGCAAGATCGCCGGCGTCAGCCCCAAGATGCTGACCCAGACCGTGCGCTCACTGGAACGCGACGGCCTGCTCACCCGCACCGTCACCCCGTCCGTCCCGGTCCGCGTCGACTACGAGCTGACCCCCCTCGGCCGCAACCTGGCCCTGCTGCTGACGGCGGTGAAGGACTGGGCGGAGACCCACTTCGACGAGGTCCGAGAGGCCCGCGAACGCTACGACACCGAGACCCCCGACAACTGAGCGCACCCGGCGGACGCGGGCGTCAGAAGTGGTACGAGTCCCCCGTGTCCAGCACCAGCACCCGCTGCTGACCGCTCCCCAGCGTGCCGTCCACCGCCCCACCGGTCCACACGGTGGCGAACTCCAGCAGCACCTCCGAGGGCGCGCTCCGCAGCCGAACCCGCAGACCGAACGGCTCCCCGACCCCGCCCGCGTCCAGCACGCCGACCCGGCACGACACGAGCCGCTCGCCCGCCCGCGCACACCCCTGCGGCAGCTCCTGCCGGTCCGCCAGCGGCTCCGACCAGCGCAGCCGCACCGTCGCCGCCGCGTCCGGCACGGCGCCCGGCCCCTGATGGCGCGGCGTGAACCGCAGGTCGACCCGGCTGCCGGACAAGACCGCCGAACCGTGATAGGTGAGACCGGCCTCGGGGGCGCGAGCGCCCACCGCCCCGGCGACCGGAGCCACCCCACCGGCCACCGCCGCCACGGCCGCCCCGCACACCGCAGCAACCCGCATCCGCCGCATAACGCCCACTCCTCACTCCAGCGTGGTCGTACGGATGTATCCCACGCGGAGCGGCGGGCAGGCGCCGTCCAACAGGTGACACGGAGGTTCGGACAGTCGTGCACAGGGGCCGCGAAGGCGCCGCCGAGGGCGTGCCAAGCTGGCCGCCATGCTCATCCTCCGCTCCGCCGCCCTCTTCGTCGTCGCCGCGCTCTTCGAGATCGGCGGCGCCTGGCTGATCTGGCAGGGCGTACGCGAACACCGCGGCTGGCTGTGGATCGGCGCCGGCGTCATGGCCCTCGGCGCCTACGGCTTCGTCGCAACACTCCAGCCCGACGCCGACTTCGGCCGGATCCTCGCCGCCTACGGTGGTGTCTTCGTCGCCGGCTCACTGGCCTGGGGCATGGTCGCGGACGGCTACCGCCCGGACCGCTGGGATGTCACGGGCGCACTGATCTGCCTCGCGGGCATGGCCGTGATCATGTATGCGCCGCGCGGAAACTGAGCGGAGTGCGGGGCACGCCTCAGGTCGGCGGCAGCAGACCCAGCTGGTCCAGGAACTCCATCTCGTCGAAGTAGAGCCGGTAGTCGACGATGTGCCCGCTGTCGTCGACGGTGGCGAAGTCCACCCCGCGGATCTTGATCTCCTTCTGCGTCGGGGCCAGCGTCTCCCCCGTGGGCAACTGGATCGGCCCCGTGTTCCGGCCGCTGAAGATGCCCTCGTCGATGGCCGTGTTGCCGACCTCGTACGAGTGCACCGACTCGTACGAACCGTCGGGAACCGCCTGCGTCATCTGACGCCAGTACGTGGCGATGTCGTCCCGGCCGTGGAGCTCCCCGCCGTCGGGGGTCACGGCGACCGCGTCCGTCGCGTAGAGCTCGGCGATGGCCTTGGGGTCCGCCGTGGTGATCGCCGCCGTGAGCCGGTCCATGACCTCACGCGCCTGTCCCATGATCCACCTCCCATGGTGGAGGACCACCCCTGCCATTCTCCCACCGCCACCCCGGATCGGCCGCCCGCCTATCCTGGCCGGACAGTCGCAGGACTCCACGGACTGCCCGGCCCGCCCGGACCCGTCCGCACTCTCTGGAACCGACCCGCACGAGGAGCAGCCATGCCCACCGCCGCACCGTCCGCCGCCTCCCGCATCGCCGTCATCACCGGTGCGAGCAGCGGAATCGGCGCCGCCACGGCACGTCAGCTCGCCGCGGCCGGCTACCGGGTCGTCCTGACCGCGCGCCGCAAGGACCGCATCGAGGCACTGGCCGAGGAGATCAACGCGGCCGGCCACTCGGCGGCCGCCTACCAGCTGGACGTGACGGACCGCGCCGCGGTCGACGAGTTCGCCACGGCCTTCAGGACGATCGGCGTCCTCGTCAACAACGCGGGCGGCGCGCTGGGCGCCGACCCCGTGGCCACCGGCGACCCGGCCGACTGGCGCACGATGTACGAGACCAACGTCATCGGCACCCTGAACCTCACCCAGGCGCTGCTCCCCAAGCTGGAGGCGAGCGGCGACGGCACGGTGGTCGTGGTCTCCTCCACCGCCGGCCACGGCACCTACGAGGGCGGCGCCGGCTACGTCGCCGCCAAGCACGGCACCCACGTCCTCGCCGAGACCCTCCGCCTGGAGATCGTCGGCCGGCCCGTCCGCGTCATCGAGATCGCGCCCGGCATGGTCAAGACGGACGAGTTCGCCCTGACCCGCTTCGCCGGCGACAGCGACAAGGCGGAGAAGGTCTACCAGGGCGTCCCCGAGCCCCTCACGGCCGACGACGTGGCCGACACCATCACCTGGACGGTCACCCGCCCCAGCCACGTCAACATCGACCTCCTGGTCGTCCGCCCGCGCGCCCAGGCGTCCAACACGAAGGTCCACAGGGAGCTGTAGTGGCGGACGGCGCCAAGGACGGGAAGAAGGACACGGGCCCGCACGACGAACGCCAGATGTGGTGGTGGCTCGGTTACTTCCTCATGGCTGACTGCGAGCCTAGCGTCCACCAGTTCATGGACCTCACGGTCCCTGAGTCGAGATCAGCGCGCGGGACATCGACCTCCTACGCAAATTCCAGAACTGCCGAAGCGCTCGACAGAACCGTCCAGAGCTGCAGCCTCCGCCTCTGGCGCCTCCGCACCGACCAGGTGCCCATGCCCAGCGGCAAGTGACAAACCGAGCGAGGCCCCCGGTTCCCACCGGGGGCCTCTTACGTCAACCCTTCACGCAGACGACCTGCTTCAGCTTCGCCACGACCTCCACAAGGTCCCGCTGCTGATCGATGACCTGCTCGATCGGCTTGTAGGCTCCCGGGATCTCGTCCACGACACCGGAGTCCTTACGGCACTCCACGCCCCGTGTCTGCTCCTCCAGGTCCTTCGTCGAGAACCGCCGCTTGGCCGCGTTGCGGCTCATGCGCCGACCCGCGCCGTGCGAGGCCGAGTTGAAGGACTTCGGGTTCCCGAGGCCCTTCACGATGTACGAACCCGTGCCCATCGAGCCCGGGATGATGCCGTACTCGCCGGAGCCGGCCCGGATCGCCCCCTTGCGGGTCACGAGCAGGTCCATGCCGTCGTAGCGCTCCTCGGCCACGTAGTTGTGGTGGGCGCTGATCTCTGACTCGAAGGTGGGCTTCGCCTTCTTGAACTCCTTGCGGACCACGTCCTTCAGGAGCGCCATCATGATCGTGCGGTTGTACCTGGCGTACTCCTGCGCCCAGAACAGATCGTTGCGGTACGCCGCCATCTGCGGGGTGTCCGCCACGAAGACGGCGAGGTCACGGTCGACCAGGCCCTGGTTGTGCGGGAGCTTCTGGGCCACGCCGATGTGGTGCTCGGCCAGTTCCTTGCCGATGTTCCGGGAACCGGAGTGCAGCATCAGCCAGACAGAACCGGTCGTATCCGTGCAGACCTCGACGAAGTGGTTGCCCCCGCCGAGCGTTCCCATCTGCTTCCCGGCACGCTCCTGACGGAACTTGACCGCTTCCGCGACCCCGTCGAACCGCCCCCAGAAGTCGTCCCACCCGGCCGTGGCGAACCCGTGCATCCGCCCCGGCTCCACAGGGCTGTCATGCATCCCCCGCCCCACCGGAATCGCCTGCTCGATCTTCGACCGCAGCCGCGACAGGTCCCCCGGCAGGTCGTTGGCCGTGAGCGAGGTCCTCACCGCCGACATACCGCACCCGATGTCCACCCCCACCGCCGCGGGACACACGGCCCCCCGCATCGCGATGACGGACCCGACCGTCGCACCCTTCCCGTAGTGGACGTCCGGCATGACCGCCAGGCCCTTGATCCACGGCAGGGTCGCGACGTTCCGCAACTGCTGGAGCGCGCCGTCCTCGACGGTCGCCGGATCGGTCCACATCCGGATCGGAACCTTCGCGCCCGGCATCTCCACGTACGACATATCGCCCTCAATCCCCCGGAATACACATACAAGTCTGAAATCGCAAAACCGGCGCCAGGGTCGATGAAAAGGGACAACGGACCGGCGTCCACGGCTGTGCGTGCGATACACATTGTCTCCAGGTGGCGCCCTCGCGCGGCAAGCGATTAACCAGCGGGGACACTGAAAGACCGGCAACGGACCGAGCACAGAACACCGTCGAGAGGAGCCTGACCGTGCAGCGGAAGGCGTACGTATCCGGCGTCGCCGCGCTCCTCGCGGCGCTGCTGGCCGGCTGCACCGGCAGTTCCGACGACGGCGGCACGGCCGACGACTCCAACCCCGGCGACTCCGGTACGGCGACCGCGGCGGCCGAGCCCGGCCGGTACGCCACGTTGATCGAGCCGTGTGGCGCGGTCGGCCAGGAGACGCTCGACCTGCTGCTGCCCGGCATCGGGCAGGTCACGGACGAGGACCAGCGGGAGAAGGCGTACGAGGGCACGCCGACGATCACCTACGACACCGACCGCAAGGCCGGCTGCCGTTGGAAGTCCGAGTCGAGCGAGGCCACGAACCGGCTGTTCGTCGACTTCGCGCGCGTGGTGTCGTACGACACGTCGGTCAGCGACGACAGTGAGGCGGAGCAGCTCTTCGCGACCCGGCAGGAGGCGGCCGACCTTCCGGAGCCGACGGTTTCCGAGTCCGACGGCGATGCGGGCACCTCCTCCGCCGACCCGAGCGACTCACCTACCTCGTCGGCCTCGCCGTCGGTGTCGGCGTCGCCTTCGCCCTCTTCCTCGGCCTCCTCCGCCAGTCCTACGGACGGCGCGACGCCGGCCGAGCTCCAGCCGCGCCTTCTTGACGACCTCGGCGACGAGGCCTTCCTCGACGACGCGCTGAGCAGCTCCGGTTCGACGGCTCAGCAGCGCACGGTGACTGTGGCGTTCCGCACGTCCAACGTGATCGTGACGATCGAGTACGAGGAGCAGCCGACGACCGTCGGCGTGGTCCCGGACAGTGCGGAAATGCAGGACAGGGCCCAGAAACTGGCGGCACAACTGGCCGACGCGCTGGCCGAGTAGCGCCCCTCGTCGGCCGCGGTGCGCCTGAGTGCGACGTAACCGAAACGAGACCACACAGCTTCTTCACCGCGTACCGTGGCCCCTCGGACCCGATCCGACCGCAGGAACCACGAGTGTCAGTCATGAGTGAAGGAACCATGCAGCGAGCAGCAGAGCGAGACCCGCGTGACCGGCGTGACCAGGGCGAGCAGCGTGTGAGGGGTGGCCTTCACCGTGTCCTTGTCGGCGCGGCCGTCGTCCCGGTGATGCTGATCGCCGCGGGCTGTTCCTCGGACTCCGGTTCGGGCGAGGGGGCCGGTGACGGCGCGAAGGGCTCCTCGTCGTCGCCGTCCGCGTCCGCGAGTCCGTCACCGACGGTGCAGGCGGCCGTGTACAAGTCGCTTCCGCAGCCGTGCAAGGTGCTGTCGAAGAAGACGCTGGAGGACCTGGTCCCGAAGTCGAAGTCGGGCAAGGCGGGCACATCCGACGACGCGTCGACGCGTGGCACCTGCTCCTGGAGCAGTCTGGACAACAACGGTGTGAAGGGCTCGCAGTTCCGCTGGCTCAACACCTCCCTGCTGCGCTTCGAATCGAACGTGACGCGCGGGTCGGGCGAGAAGCTGGCGCGGGAGTACTACGAGACGCAGGTCCAGGACGCCCGTTCGGTGAGCGGTGCGAAGAACACGAAGTCCGAGCCGGCCGCCGGGGTCGGCGACGAGGCGACGGCGGTGCGCTACGACCTGAAGAAGAAGGAGGGTTCCTTCAAGCAGGTGACGGTGGTGGCCCGGGTCGAGAACGTCGTGGTCACGGTCGACTACAACGGCGCCGGTTTCGCGGGTGACAAGGCCCCGAGCGCGGACACCCTGAACAAGCTGGCGCAGAAGGCGGCCAAGGAGGCGGTGGCCGCGGTGGCGAAGGCCAACGGCAGCGGCAGTGCGGGCACGCCGAGCAGCGCCCCGTCGAAGTCGGCGTCGAAGTCTCCCTCGAAGTCCCCGTCCGAGGACTCCTCGAAGGCGGCGTCCAGCTCTCCTTCCAAGACAGCGTCGAAGAAGAGCTGACTGTCACACCTGCCCCACCCCTGCGTCACAACGCGCAGCTCAGCCACGCCTGTTGCACGAGCCCGGCCCCCTGAGGGGACCGGGCTCGCGGCGTACGTGAATCCGTACGCCGCACAGATGTGCCACCCTGTTGCGCGCAACAACACGCACTGGGAGGGGAGTACGAGTGGCCGGGCCACCGCAGCTGACTCGAACGCACCGCATTCTCATCGGTGTGGTCGTGTTCGGCGCCGTGATCATCGCCGGCATCGGCTTCGCCGGTTCCTACGCGGCTGTCCGCGAGCTGGCCATCCAGAAGGGGTTCGGGAACTTCAGTTATGTCTTCCCGATCGGCATCGACGCGGGCATCTGTGTGCTGCTCGCCCTCGACCTTCTCCTGACGTGGATCCGCATCCCGTTCCCGCTCCTGCGTCAGACGGCCTGGCTGCTGACGGCGGCGACGATCGCCTTCAACGGCGCGGCGGCCTGGCCGGACCCGCTGGGTGTCGGAATGCACGCCGTGATCCCGATCCTGTTCGTGGTGTCGGTGGAGGCGGCCCGGCACGCGATCGGTCGCATAGCGGACATCACGGCCGACAAGCACATGGAGGGCGTCCGCCTCACCCGCTGGCTGCTCTCCCCGGTCCCGACGTTCCTGCTGTGGCGCCGTATGAAGCTGTGGGAGCTGCGCTCGTACGAGCAGGTCATCAAGCTGGAGCAGGAGCGGCTGGTGTACCAGGCCCGGCTGCGGTCCCGCTTCGGCCGGGCGTGGCGGCGCAAGGCGCCGGTGGAGTCGTTGATGCCGCTGCGTCTGGCCCGGTACGGGGTCCCGCTGGCGGAGACGGCTCCGGCGGGCCTGGCGGCGGCGGGCATCGAGCCGGCGCTGCTGCCTCCGGCTCCTAAGCAGGCGCTGGACGTGGCGCCCGCCGCGGAGGTGGCGGCTCGGGCGCCCCAGCAGGCGGCGTCTCCCGGCGAGCAGCGCCCGCAGCTGGCCGCCCCTCCCCAAGCGGACCGGACGGAGTATGCGCAGGAGCAGTCGGAGTACGTGCAGGACTGGTTCAACACTCCCCGGAACGTGGAGTACCAGGGTGGCTACGACCCCTCGTTCAACACGCGGGAACAGTACGAGCAGTGGTACGAGGAGCAGGTCCAGGCCGAGGAGTACCAGGAGCAGTACCAGGAGGAGCCTCCTGTGCAGGAGCCGTCCCCCGAGGACACGGGCACTTTTCCGATCCCGGTGAGCCGGGGCCGCACCCGCCAGCTCGGCGAGGGCGGCGGCACGCCGGAGCCCGCGGATCCGACCGAGGACGACTACTACCTGGTCTTCAAGAAGTCGATAGGCGGCACCGGCTACCCGACGCCGCGCGAGTTCAGCGAGAACGTCGAGGCGGAGTTCGGCGCCGCGCTTCTGCCGGACGAGGCAAAGCGCCTGGTCAACCGGTTCACGAACCTCTACAACGCGGAGCTGGAAGAGAACCACATCGCCTGATGTGCGGCGCGTGGCAGCGGAAAGGGGCCCTCGACCGAGGGCCCCTTTCCCGTACCGCTATCCCGCAGCGCTCGTCGGCGGCCTACTCGCCGAGCAGGGCCCGTACCCGCTCCTGCCCCACCGCCAGCAGCAGCGTGGGCAGTCGCGGTCCCGTGTCCCGTCCGACCAGCAGGTGGTACAGCAGCGCGAAGAACGACCTCTGCGCGGTCTTGATCTCCGGCGGCAGCTCCTTGGGCGTGGCGTCCGCGGAGAACCCGGCCTGCACCTTGGGCACGCCGTAGACGAGGTGGGTCAGTCCGTCGAGCGACCAGTGCGTCTCCAGTCCGTCGAGGAGCAGCCGCAGTGACTGCCGGGACGCCTCGTCGAGGGACTTCAGCAGTTCGGCGTCGGGCTCCTGGCGCACGATGGTGCGCTGGTCGGCGGGCACCTGCGTGTTGATCCACGCCTCGGCCTTGTCGTACCGAGGACGAGCCTCGTCCAGGGCGCCCAACGGGTTCTCCGGGTCCAGCTCGGAGAGGATCCGCAGCGCCTGGTCCTGGTGCCCGGCGGTGATGTCGGCGACGGACGCGAGCGTCCGGTACGGCAGCGGTCGCGTCGTGCGCGCCAGTTCGCCGCCCGCCGTGCGCACCGCACGGGAGTGGGCGGCCACGTCGGCGGGCAGGGCGGACCCGTCGGCGACCTTCGCGTCGAGCTTGTCCCACTCGTCGTAGAGCCGCTGGATCTCCTGGTCGAAGGCGATCTTGAACGACTGGTTGGGCCTGCGGCGGGCGTAGAGCCAGCGCAGGAGCTGCGGCTCCATGATCTTCAGCGCGTCGGCGGGCGTGGGCACGCCGCCCCGCGAGGAGGACATCTTCGCCATGCCGGAGATGCCCACGAAGGCGTACATGGGTCCGATGGGCTGCTTGCCGCCGAAGATCCCGACGATCTGCCCGCCGACCTGGAAGCTGGAGCCCGGCGAGGAGTGGTCGACACCGCTGGGCTCGAAGACGACGCCCTCGTAGGCCCAGCGCATGGGCCAGTCGACCTTCCAGACCAGCTTGCCGCGGTTGAACTCGTTGAGCCGGACGGTCTCGGAGAAGCCGCACTCGTTGCAGGTGTACGACAGCTCGGTGGTGTCGTCGACGTAGGAGGTGACGGTGGTGAAATCCTTCTCGCAGTTGCCGCAGTACGGCTTGTACGGGAAGTACCCGGCGGAGCCGGAGCTGCCGTCGTCCTCGGCGGCCGCGCCGGAGCCCTCGGCGGCCTCCAGCTCGGCCTCGTCGACCGGCTTCTGCGACTTCTTGGCGCCGCCCTTGGCCTTGGTGCGGTACTGGGCGAGGACGGCGTCGATGTCGCCGCGGTGCCGCATGGCGTGCAGGATCTGCTCGCGGTACACGCCGGAGGTGTACTGCGCGGTCTGGCTGATCCCGTCGAACTCCACGCCCATCTCGGCGAGGGCCTCGACCATCGCCGCCTTGAAGTGCTCGGCCCAGTTGGGGTGGGCCGAGCCCTTGGGGGCCGGGACGGAGGTCAGCGGCTTGCCGATGTGCGCGGCCCACGTCTCGTCGACCCCGGTGACACCGGCCGGCACCTTGCGGTAGCGGTCGTAGTCGTCCCAGGAGATCAGATGCCGGACCTCGTGCCCGCGCCGCCGTACCTCGTCGGCGACGAGGTGCGGGGTCATGACCTCGCGCAGGTTGCCGAGGTGGATGGGTCCGGAGGGGGAGAGTCCGGACGCGACGACGACCGGTTTGCCCGGGGCCCGACGCTCCGACTCCTCGATGACCTCATCCGCGAAACGGGAGACCCAGTCGGTGGTCTCGGTGCTCTGAGCCACGATCGGCACGTCCTTCTTTCTCCAGGGCAGCCGTACGGTCAACGGCCGGCACCCCAGTTTAGGCGGCGCTGCCGCCTCCACGGGGCGCGGTCTGTATCGGTATGCGGCTCCGCCGCGTGGGCGCGACCAGCCCCCACCGGCTCGCAGCCGCAAAAACCCCTTTACCCCCCATGGGATACTGGCCGCGTCTACCAATCCACGAGGAGAACGGCTCCCACCCCATGGCTTCGGTCACGTCGCTCACCGCTCAAGTCCAGCAGCGTCTCGCGAACGCCCTCACGGCCACCCGGCCGGAGGCCGACGCCGACCCGCTCCTGCGCCGCAGCGACCGCGCCGACTTCCAGGCCAACGGGATCCTGGCGCTCGCCAAGAAGGCCAAGTCGAACCCGAGGGACCTGGCGACCGAGGTCGTCGGCAACATCGTCACCGGTGACGTCATCAAGGACGTCGAGGTCTCCGGCCCCGGCTTCCTCAACATCACCGTCGCCGACCGGGCGATCACCGAGAACCTCGCCGCGCGCCACGCGGACGGCGACCGTCTCGGCGTCCCCCTGAAGGACACCCCCGGCATCACCGTCGTCGACTACGCGCAGCCGAACGTCGCCAAGGAGATGCACGTCGGCCACCTGCGCTCCGCGGTGATCGGCGACGCCCTGCGCGGCATGCTCGACTTCACCGGCGAGCAGACGATCGGCCGGCACCACATCGGCGACTGGGGCACCCAGTTCGGCATGCTCATCCAGTACCTGTTCGAGAACCCCGGCGAGCTCGCCCCCGCGGCCGACGTCGACGGCGAGCAGGCGATGAGCAACCTGAACCGGGTGTACAAGGCGTCGCGTGCGGTGTTCGACGCGGACGAGGCGTTCAAGGAGCGGGCCCGTAAGCGGGTCGTGGCGCTCCAGTCCGGCGACAAGGACACCCTCGAACTGTGGCAGCAGTTCGTGGACGAGTCGAAGGTCTACTTCTACTCGGTCTTCGAGAAGCTGGACATGGAGATCCGCGACGAGGAGATCGTCGGCGAGTCCGCGTACAACGAGGGCATGCCCGAGACGGCCCGCCTCCTGGAGGAGTCGGGCGTCGCGGTCCGCTCCGAAGGCGCCCTGGTCGTCTTCTTCGACGAGATCCGCGGCAAGGACGACCAGCCGGTCCCGCTGATCGTGCAGAAGGCCGACGGCGGCTTCGGCTACGCGGCCTCCGACCTGACGGCGATCCGCAACCGGGTCCAGGACCTGCGCGCCACGTCGCTGATCTACGTCGTGGACGTACGTCAGTCGCTGCACTTCAAGATGGTCTTCGAGGCGGCGCGGCGCGCGGGCTGGCTGACCGACGAGGTCACCGCGCACAACATGGGCTACGGCACGGTGCTGGGCTCGGACGGCAAGCCGTTCAAGACGCGTGAGGGCGAGACCGTACGGCTGGAGGACCTGCTGGACGAGGCGGTGCAGCGGGCCGCCGAGGTCGTACGGGAGAAGGCGCGGGACCTCACCGAGGACGAGATCCAGGAGCGGGCCGCGCAGGTCGGCATCGGGGCCGTGAAGTACGCGGACCTGTCGACGTCGGCGAACCGGGACTACAAGTTCGACCTGGACCAGATGGTGTCGCTGAACGGCGACACGTCCGTCTACCTCCAGTACGCGTACGCCCGGATCCAGTCGATCCTGCGCAAGGCGGGCGAGACGAAGCCGACGGCGCACCCCGAGCTCGAACTCGCCCCGGCGGAGCGTGCGCTCGGGCTGCACCTGGACGCGTTCGGGGACACGGTCTTCGAGGCGGCCGCGGAGTACGCCCCGCACAAGCTGGCCGCGTACCTGTACCAGCTGGCGTCGCTGTACACGTCGTTCTACGACAAGTGCCCGGTGCTGAAGGCCGGGACGCCCGAGCAGGTGGAGAACCGCCTGTTCCTGTGCGACGTGACGGCGCGGACGCTGCACCAGGGCATGGCCCTGCTCGGCATCCGGACACCCGGGCGGCTCTGAGCCCTGACAGACGCGTACGGCCCGTCCTCTCCCCCACGAAGAGGACGGGCCGTCATGTTCGCTCGGCTCAGCAGCGGTTGGTGTTGTTGAAGGACGCGAACGCGGCCTTCGTCGCGGGACCGGCGACGCCGTCCACCGCGAGGTTGTAGCCCATGAGGTTCAGGTAGCGCTGCAGCGCCTTGATCGTGTTGGGTCCGACGACCCCGTCAACGGTTCCGGCGTTGTATCCCAGGTCGTTGAATTTCCGCTGCGCCGCCTTCCAGCTGTTGGTGCCCAGCTGCCCGTCGACGGTGCCCGGGTTGTATCCGGTGTCGCGCAGCCAGCACTGCCAGCTCTTGGCCTGGGTCGTGTTCAGGCCGAGGTTGTTCACGGCGAGGATGGTGACCTCGGAACTCACCGCCTGCCGGGCCGGCGCGGAGGCCGCGAGAGCGGTGCCGGCCCCGGCCAGCGTCCCCGCGGCGATCCCGACAGCGGCGGTGACACTGACGAGTGTCCTGGTCAGAGTTCGCATTCTGTTCCCCTCCGGTGTTGCTTGCCATGGGTGAGGCCGACCGCACCGGCCGGCTCGGCAACGAGACTGCTCGGCGGGCTGCGCGACTGGCCACAGATGCCGCGGAAGTGACGTCATGGTGGGACGTCCCACCCGTTGACCTGCGTGGACGCCGCCCGCCGGGACGGTTCGGCGGGACGCCTGTGAGGGGTTGGTGGCCGATTCCGCACCGGTGCGGGAACCTGCCCCCGGTGCGGGCCGTGGATGCTGATGCAGAATGCGCGGGGGCGGGGGCCGCTGACCGACGGACCGTACGCCCGGACCGTGAACGCGAGTGGGGGGAACATGTCGCGTTGGGCAGTGCTGCCCGCGGAACTGGATCCGCGCGTGCGGCAGTTGGTGGTGCGATTACGCCGGCTGAAGGATCACAGCGGGCTGAGCCTGCGGCAGCTGGCGGCGAGGACGGGGTACAGCCCGAAGTCGTGGGAACGGTATCTGGGCGGCAGGTCACTACCGCCTGCGGAGGCCGTCGAGGCGCTGGCCCGGGTGCTGGGCGAGGATCCGACACGCCTGCTGGCATGCCACGAGGTCGCCGCGGAGGCGTGGGGGAACAGGCGTGCCGAGGCGGCCGCGAGGACGGAGGCCCCCGCACCGGAACCGCCCGCGCCGGAGATCCTGTCCTCCGAGGTCACAGAGGCCACTGAAGTCACAAAGGCCACTGAGGTCACGGAGATATCCGGAGTCACCCGGGTCACCCGGGTCACCGGGGCACTCCCGCCGGGCCGTTCGCTCCGCGGCGCTGTGGTGGCGGGGGCCGTGGCCCTGGTGCTGGCGGTCTGCACGGCCGTCCTCCTCGTCGTACGGCTGGGGGGCGGCGAGGAGGAACGGCCTGCGCGCCCGCTCGCCGCGACCGCCCCATCGCCCTCGGCATCGACCTCGCCATCCACGTCGCCCCCGCGGTCGACACCCACGTACACGTGCCGCGTCGAGCGGATCGACGGCCGCTGGTACGCGGGCATCAGCCGCACCCGGGGCGCCATCCTGGCGAACGGCCACGCGGGGCCGGAGGTGGCCGAGGCGCAGTGTCTGCTGCGCCGGGCGGGCCTCTCGCCGGGCGACATCGACGGGATCTTCGGTCCGGTGACGCAACACGCGGTCGAGCGGGCGCAGGAGCGGGCCGGGCTGGTCGTGGACGGCATCATCGGCCCGCACACCTGGAAGGCCCTACGGCGATGACGACACCGTCGCCGGAGCGGGCCCGACTGGCCGCAGCGCTGCGGGAGTTGAGGGCACGGACCGGCCTGAGCCTGGTCGCCCTCGCGGCGAAGACCGCGTTCAGCAAGTCGTCCTGGGGCCGCTATCTCAACGCCGGGACGCTCCCGCCGCGCGACGCGGTGCGGGAGCTGTGCCGCCTCGCCGGTGAGCCGGAGGGGCGCTGTCTGGCCCTGTGGGAGATCGCGGAGTCGGAGGGGAGCGGGCGGGCGGCGACGGACGGCCCACGGTCCCCGTCTCCGGCCTCGTGCCCCCCTTCACCGCCTCCCCCTCCTTCCCCGACTTCCCCTCCTTCCCCGCCTTCCCCGCCTGCACCGCCTGCACCGCCTTCCCTGGCTGCCTCGCCGCCCCTGACGGCCTCGTCGTCTCCTCCGCCGCCGGAAGAGGCACTGCCCCTCGACGGCACCGCCCCCGGCTCCGCCCACCGCGGTGCGGCGATCGTGGCGGTGCTCGCGTCGGTGTGCGCCCTGGTCCTCGGTGGCATCGCGGCAGTGGCACTTCTGCTGCCGCACCGGGACGGCGAACGCCGGGCGTCCCTGCCCCCGCCCTCGTCCGCGGCGGGGCCGCGCTGCCGGGGAGCGGTCTGCGAGGGCCAGAGCCCGATGCGCATGAAGTGCGCCGCCGCGCCGGCCACCCTGGCCGCGTTCCGCACCGCCACCGGTGCCTGGATGGAGCTGCGCTACAGCGAGGAGTGCGGCACGAGTTGGGCCCGGATGTGGGGGACGCGCGTCGGCGACCGGATCGAGATGACGGCGGGCAGCCGGGACCGCCGTGACGATCGCGGCAGCCGTGACGGGCGCGTCCGCAGCGCCGAGGTCCAGGACGACGTCGACGCGGACGCCTATGTCTACACGCCCATGACGGCGGCCCGTCCAGGAGCGGTCGTGCGGGCCTGTTTCCGGCCTGCCGCGGGGGGCGCGGGGGAGTGCTTCGACAGCCGCGTGGCGAGGTGAGTCGGGGCCGGTCGCGTTGTCAGTGCCGACCTCTACAGTCACTGACATGGCGACTCTTCCGAACCCTCTGCCGAGGCTCGCTTCCCTCGGTCTGCACCTTCCGCCCGGCGGCCTGGTCGACGCGACCGACGACGGGCCGTGGCACGAGCCGCTGCTGTGGCTGGCGGACGGGCCGGCGGCTCCCGGCGACTGGGCCGTGCTCCGGCGGACCGCACCGGCCGTCGGCCTGCTCCCGGTCGTCCTCGACGTCGGCGCCGGTCATGGCGGGCCGGAGCTGTGGGAGCTGATGCCCGGCGAGATGTCGTACCCGGGGGATCACGACGCCGAAGAGGTGCTGGAGGAGTTCTGGGACGAGTGCGCGGAGGAGGACGCGGACTGGCCCGGCCTGGCCGCCGAGGGCGCCGACGCCGCCCAGGACCCCGAATCCGTCGCCTCCGACGTCGTGGACTCCCTCCTCGACGGCCGCGGCCCCCTCAAGGACCCCCGTCTCGCCCTCGTCCCGGCCCGCCGCAGCGCCGACGTGCCCACGTCGATCGGCTGGATGGGTCCGGCGAACCACGAGAACGACACCGGCCGGCTGTCCGCGGTGCTGCGCTCCTGGGAGGACCGCTTCGGTATACGGACCGTGGCCCTCGGCTTCGACACCCTGCTGGTGTCCGTCGCCGCCCCGCCCACCACCCTCGCCGAGGCGGAGGACCTGGCCGCCGAGCACTTCGCGTTCTGCCCGGACAACATCTGGCAGGGCAGCGACAGCACCCTGGGCGCCTACGCCGAACACCAGCTCCTCAACCAGCCGGCGTGGCACTTCTGGTGGGACTGACCGCCTGCCGGACCCGGCGTCACCCCGCCGGCAGCGTGACACCGTCCGGCACGTCGATCCCGAACTCCTCGTCCAACAGCCGCCGCGCCTCGGCCTCCCCGGTCACCTCCCGCTCGACGACCGTCCCGTCCACCCGCGTGTCCGTGAGGAGCCGGCCGTTGAGGAGGAGGTGGCGCTCGGCGGTGACGCTCTGGACGTAGACGCGCTGGGTGAAGGGCGAGCGCGGGTTGGTGCCGATGTGCCAGTTGATGACCTCGAAGTCGGGCTCCTCGAACGGCTCCAGCGTGAAGGCGTACTGGTCCTGCCAGTCGTCCTTCGCCCGGTCGAGGGCCTGGAGCACCCACAGCTCCAGCGGCCCGCCGTGCGGGGCGTGGACGAGCCGGTGCAGGCGTTCGGCGTCCCGGAACTCGACGCCGGCCGTCAGCGGCACCGGCTCGAGAAGGGCACCGATCGCGCCGAAGCCGACGTCGGCGAGATACGGCTGAGGGTCGCCCGGGGCCTCGACGAGCAGCGCCATATGGGTGCGCGGGCGGCTCTCGATGCGGTCCGCCCCGACGACGACACGCGCGGTCAGCCGGGTCACCTCGAAGCCGAGCGCCGTCAGCGCGCACGCGAACAGCGTGTTGTGCTCGTAGCAGTAGCCTCCGCGTCGGCTGTGGACCAACTTGCCCATCAGCTCGCCCGGTTCGAGGGACGGGGCGATGCGCCGCAGGGCGTCCAGGTTCTCGAAGGGGATGCCCCTCATGTGCGCCAGATGCACACCCCGCAGCGTGGCCGGGTCGGCCCGCCGCTCGCCCTCCCAGCCGATCCGCCGGAGGTACTGATCGAGATCGAAGCGCGAGGTGTCGGACATGGCTTCACCCTAGGAGCGCGGCCCGGCCCCGTCTGCCGTCCCCGGGCCGACCCGTCCTGCGTCTTTGGTCCTAGGCGTCGTTGGTCCTGGGCCGGACAACAGAGCCTGGGACCGCAGGGCCTGGGACCGCAGCCCCCGGCCCAGCCGCCGCAGTCCCTCCCCGATCTCCTGCGGCGTCTGCGTCACGAAGCACAGCCGCAGCGTCGACCGGTCGGGCTCACCGGCGTAGAAGGGCGCCCCGGGCACGTAGGCGACGTCGTGCCGCACCACCTCGGGCAGCAGGGCCGTCGTGTCGTACGGCTCCGGCAGGCGGACCCAGAGGAACATGCCGCCCTCGGGACGGTTCCACGCCGAGCCCTCCGGCAGCGCTTCGGCCAGTCCCGCCAGCATGGCGTCGCGGCGCTCGCGGTAGACGTCCCGGACGCGGGCCACATGGGTGTCGAGGCCGGTCAGGTAGCGGGCGGCGGCGAGCTGGTTGACGGTCGGGGTGTGCAGGTCGGCGGCCTGCTTGGCGACCGTGCAGGCCCGCCGCAGGGCTGCGGGCGCGCGCAGCCAGCCCAGCCGCAGCCCCGGTGCCATCACCTTGGAGAAGGAGCCGAGCAGCACCGTACGGTCCTGCGCACCCGGGTAGGTCGCGATCCACGGCACGCGCTCGCCCTCGTACCGGAGCTCGCCGTACGGGTCGTCCTCGACGATCCACACCCCGCTGCGGGCGGCGACCTCGGCGACGGCCGCCCTGCGCTCGGCGGGCAGGGTTCTGCCGGTCGGGTTCTGGAAGGTGGGCACCGTGTAGAAGAGCTTCGGCCGCTCGCTCGCCACCAGTTCCTCCAGCGCCCGCGCGTCCACGCCGTCCGCGTCGCCCGGCACGGCGACGACGCGCGCTCCCGCGAGCCCGAACGCCTGGAGCGCCGCCAGATAGCAGGGGTCTTCGACGAGGACCGTGTCACCGGGCTCCAGCAGTGCGGTGGCCAGCAGTGACAGGCCCTGCTGGGAGCCGGTGGTGATGAGCAGGTCGTCGGCGTCGGTAGGGAGCTCGCGGGCCGACATGCGCGCGGCGAGCCCGGTACGCAGGCTCGGCTCGCCCTCGGTCGTGGAGTACTGGAGCGCCTGCGCCGGTGTCTCGGCGAGCACGTCCCGGAAGGCGGCCGCGATGCCGTCCCGGTCGAACAGCTCCGGCGCCGGCAGTCCGCCGGCGAAGTTGATGACCTCGGGGCGCGCGGTGACGGCGAGGATGTCCCGCACGGGCGAGCCGCCGACCGACGTGGTCCGCGCCGCGAGCGGCGGCACGGCGGCTGGGGCGTGGTGGGGCGCGGGCTCGATGACGGTCATGACACGGCTCCTTCGGCTGGCCGACGAGGGTGACGGCTCGTGCCGGGCAGCCTAGAGAACTACGTGCCGCCTACATGCAGCTTTTCGGCACGCGGACGCGGCAGCTCCCGCCCACGGCCCCGACCCCCGGCGACACCGAGGGCGACAAGCCCACCAGGGGCAGGACTTTGATGGCTCGTAAGCTCGCAGACACCTGCAGCCGCCGCGTTTCACGGGGTTCCCGCGTCCCGTACCGAGCCGTTGGGACATGACATCCCCGCAGGTCAGGGGCGGTCCTGTCGGACGGGCGTCCCGAATTCCACGCCGATGGTGGCGGCCGGGGCGGATGATCACGCAGGCTGAGGCCCGACCCCGACCCCCACGGATGGAGAGGGCCGCGCCATGTCCGCGTCCGCACACCCCACTCGCACCCGCGCCGGGCTGCTCGCCGCCACGCTGGCGACGGTCGTCGCGCTCACGCTCAGCGGGTGCGAGGACGGCGAGGGCCTGCGCGACGAGGGCCCGTCGACCCCGACCAGCCCCACCGCCACGGCACCCGAGGCACTCACGCCGCCCCCGGCGTCCGACCGCCCCTGACCGGGACGCCGTACGCCCGGCAGCGCGGCGTCAGCCGCGGGCCAGCTTCTGCGCGGCCTCCGTGGCCCAGTACGTGAGGATGTTGCGCGCGCCGGCCCGCTTGATGCCGGTCAGCGTCTCGAAGATCGCCCGGTCCCGGTCGATCCAGCCCTTCTCGGCGGCGGCCTCGACCATCGAGTACTCGCCGGAGATCTGGTAGGCGGCGACCGGCACGTCCACCGCGTCGGCGACCCGCGCCAGGATGTCGAGGTAGGGCCCGGCCGGCTTGACCATCACCATGTCGGCCCCCTCCTCCAGGTCGAGGGCCAGCTCGCGCAGGGACTCGCGCGCATTCGCCGGATCCTGCTGATACGTCTTGCGGTCCCCCTGCAACGACGAGCCGACCGCCTCCCGGAAGGGCCCGTAGAAGGCGGAGGCGTACTTGGCGGTGTAGGCGAGGATCGCGACGTCCTCGCGCCCGATCTGGTCGAGCGCGTCGCGAATGACGCCGATCTGGCCGTCCATCATCCCGCTGGGCCCGACGACATGCGCGCCCGCGTCGGCCTGCACCTGCGCCATCTCGGCGTACCGCTCCAGGGTGGCGTCGTTGTCGACGCGCCCTTCGGCGTCCAGCACCCCGCAGTGCCCGTGGTCGATGGTCTCGTCGAGGCACACGTCGGACATGACGAGCAGTTCGTCCCCCACCTCGGCCCGCACGTCCCGGATGGCGACCTGGAGAATCCCGTCGGGATCGGTACCGGGCGTCCCGAGGGCGTCCTTCTTCTCCTCCTCGGGCACCCCGAACAGCATGATCCCGGAGACCCCTGCCTCCACCGCCTCCAGCGCGGCCTTCTTCAGGCTGTCCCGGGTGTGCTGGACGACCCCCGGCATGGCGGCGATCGGCACCGGCTCGCTGACGCCCTCGCGCACGAAGGCCGGAAGAATGAAGTCGGCGGGGTGCAGCCTGGTCTCGGCGACCATGCGCCGCATGACGGGGCTGGTCCGCAGACGCCGCGGCCGCGTGCCGGGGAAGGATCCGTACGTCGTCATGCCACCTACGCTACGCCCGCCCCGGCAGCACCTTTGCCGACGTGGCGTCGGAACGGCCACGGGCCCGAGCGGACCCGGCATGCGGCCCCCGCCCCCACGGGTCCATCCTGAAAAGGACCCCGAAAAACCCCGAATACCCCAATACCTCGATCCCCCGCCCGCAAGGACCCCGACGGCCCACCCGACGGCTCCGCCCCCCTACCCCCAGCGCCTCCGCCTCGCCGCCGCCGTCCCTCCGCACGTACGCGCGCACCACGGAGGACGCGATGACCGCCATCCACCACAACACCCCCGACCTCTTCGCGCTCTCCGAGATCCACGGCCCGGTCCTGCGCCCCGGCGACGACGGCTACGCCGACGAGGTGACCGGCTTCAACCTGGCCGCGCTGCACACCCCCGACGTGGTCGTGGGCGCGACGGGCGCCGACGACATCGTGACGGCGCTGCGCTGGGCGTCGGCGACCGGCACACCGGTCGCGGTCCAGTCGACGGGCCACGGCGCGAACTTCCCCATCGACCACGGCCTGCTGATCAGCACGGCCCGCATGACGGACGTCCGCGTGGACCCGGACCAGCGCCTGGCGACGGTCGCGGCGGGCGCGAAGTGGCGACACGTCCTGGCGGCGACCGCCCCGCACGGCCTCGCCGCACTGTGCGGCACCTCCACCGACGCGGGAGCGGTCGGCTACACACTCGGCGGCGGACTCCCGGTCCTGGGCCGGGCCTACGGCTACGCGGCCGACCTGGTCCGCTCCCTCCAGGTCGCCACCCCCGACGGCACGCTCCGCGAGAGCGACCCCGACCATGAACCGGAGCTGTTCTGGGCGCTGCGCGGCGGCAAGGGCAACGTGGGCGTGGTGACGTCCATGGTCTGCGAGCTGCTGCCGCTCCCCACGGTCCTCGGCGGGGGCGTCTACTGCGCCGGCGAACACACCGAGGCCCTGCTCCGCACCTGGACCGACTGGGCCGGCACCCTCCCGGACGACATGTGCAGCACGTTCACGCTGCTGCGCCTGCCCCCGATCCCGGAGATCCCCGAACCGCTGCGTGGCGGCTTCTGGGCCCGCGTCGCGATCGCCTGGCCAGGAGACCCGGCCGAAGGCGAAGACCTCCTCGCCCCGATCCGCGCGGCGGCCCCGGTGACGGTCGACACGGTGGAGGTCATGCCGTACGCGGCCCTGGACCGCATCCACATGGAGCCGCAGGACCCGCTGCCCGCCCGCGAGTCGTGCGCCCTGCTGCGCGACCTCACCCCCGAGGCCATCGACACGTTCCTGTCCCAGGTCGGCCCGGAGGTCCCCGACTGCCCCCTGCTCATGGTGGAGTTCCGCCACATGGGCGGCGCCCTCTCCCGCCCGGCCCGCCGGGAGGACGCGATCTGCTCCCGGGACGCGAACTACCTCATGGAAACGGTGGGCGTCCTCGCCGCCCCAACGGCAGCCGAGGCCATAGAACAGGCCACCCGCTCCCTGCACACCGCCATGGCCCCCTACGGCACAGGCCACACCATGGTCAACATCCACGGCACCCCAGGCAACGAATCCGACCGGGCCCGAGCCTGGACCCCAGAGGTCTACACCCGCCTACGCCAGGACAAATCAACCTACGACCCAGCCAACCTGCTCCGCTTCGGCCACACCATCAGCCCGTCCGGCGTTTGAGGACGAGCAAGGCGACCGCCCTTCAGCGCCGGCACAGGCACCTCCAGCCCGTCCGGCGTTTGAGGACGAGGCCCTTCGGGCCGAAGCGGGGGTCCAGGGGGCGGCAGCCCCCTGGCCGGGGTTGAAGGGGCAGCGCCCCTTCAAGGGATGGGACGGGTAGGGGCGGCGGGGGCGAAAACCCACCCCGCCCCCCACCTACGTGGTGGACCGCCTCCGCCGAGCCCCCGGCCGCCGCTCACTCGGCCGAGTAACCGGATCCCCAGCCTCCACAGCAGCGGCCCGCCGCCGCATCCCGAACTCGGCCAACGCCTCGGCCAACTTGTGCACGGACGGCTCCGGAGCCATCACATCCACCCGAAGCCCATGCTCCTCAGCGGTCTTCGCGGTGGCAGGCCCGATACACGCGATCACCGTCACGTTGTGCGGCTTCCCGGCAATCCCCACCAGATTCCGCACGGTCGACGACGACGTGAAGAGAACGGCATCGAAGCCACCCCCCTTGATCGCCTCCCGCGTCTCGGCCGGCGGCGGCGAAGCCCGCACGGTCCGGTAGGCCGTGACGTCATCGACCTCCCAGCCCAGCTCGATGAGCCCGGCCACCAAGGTCTCCGTGGCGATGTCCGCCCGCGGCAGGAACACCCGGTCGATCGGATCGAACACGGGGTCGTACGGCGGCCAGTCCTCCAGCAGCCCCGCGGCCGACTGCTCCCCACTGGGCACCAGATCCGGCTTCACACCAAAGGCGATCAGCGCCTTCGCGGTCTGCTCCCCCACCGCCGCGACCTTGATCCCGGCGAACGCCCGCGCGTCGAGCCCGTACTCCTCGAACTTCTCCCGCACGGCCTTGACCGCGTTCACCGAGGTGAACGCGATCCACTCGTACCGCCCGGTCACCAGCCCCTTGACCGCCCGCTCCATCTGCTGAGGCGTCCGCGGCGGCTCGACGGCGATCGTCGGCACCTCGTGCGGCACGGCCCCGTACGACCGCAGCTGGTCGGAGAGCGAAGCAGCCTGCTCCTTCGTCCGCGGCACGAGCACCCGCCACCCGAAGAGCGGCTTGGACTCGAACCACGACAACTGATCACGCTGAGCAGCGGCAGAACGCTCACCGACCACGGCTATCACCGGCCGCCCGCCTTCGGGCGAGGGCAGCACCTTGGCCTGCTTCAGCGTCTGCGCGATGGTCCCGAGCGTCGCGGTCCACGTCCGCTGCCGCGTCGTCGTACCGGCGACGGTGACCGTCATCGGCGTGTCGGGCTTGCGCCCCGCCGACACCAGCTCACCCGCGGCCGCGCCGACGGCGTCCAGCGTCGTCGACACGACAACCGTCCCGTCCGACGCCCCGACCTCGGTCCAGCACCGGTCGGACGCCGTCCGCGCGTCCACGAACCGCACGTCCGCGCCCTGCGCGTCCCGCAACGGCACACCGGCATACGCCGGCACACCGACGGCCGCGGCCACACCGGGCACGACCTCGAACGGCACGCCCGCGGCGGCGCACGCCAGCATCTCCTCGGCGGCGTACGTGTCGAGCCCGGGATCCCCGGACACCGCACGCACGACCCGCCTGCCGCCCCGCGCGGCCTCCATGACAAGATGTGCGGCATCCCGCACCGCGGGTAGCGCAGCGGTCGTTGACGCGCCGTCAACAACCGTTAGCTGAGGCGCGCCTGTGCCCGGACCCGGGTTCGAAGAAGAACCCGCGGAGTCCCCTGAGGGCCCCGTGTCCGTGTGCACTTCGGCGACGCCGTGCCTGGCGTGCACGCGTACCACGTCGAGCACTTCGTGCTCGGCGACGAGTACGTCCGCGTTCGCCAGCGCCTCCACGGCGCGCAGAGTCAGTAGCCCCGGATCCCCGGGTCCGGCACCGAGGAAGGTGACGTGCCCGTGTTCAAGGCCGGCGGGAAGGGTGGTGGGGCTCACTGTGCTCGCTCCCCCATCAGACCGGCCGCGCCCTGCGCGAGCATCTCGGTAGCGAGTTCGCGACCGAGCGCCAGCGCTTGGTCGTGCGTCTCGGGCACGGGACCGGTGGTGGACAGCTGCACCATCCGCGTGCCGTCGGTCGTGCCGACGACGCCGCGCAGGCGCATTTCCTTGACAATCTGCCTGTCGGCCTGGGGGTCCCCCCGCTCGAGCGGATTCGAGAGTGGGGGAAGGTCGGCCAGCGCGCCCACAGGGGCGGAGCAGCCGGCCTCCAGGGCGGCGAGCAGTGATCGCTCGGCGGTCACGGCGACCCGGGTGAACGGGTCGTCGAGCTCGCCGAGCGCGGCGACGAGGTCCGCGTTGTCCGCGGTGCACTCGATCGCCAGTGCCCCCTGGCCGGGGGCGGGCAAAACGGTGTCGACCGACAGGAAGTCGGTCACTTCATCGATCCGGCCGATGCGCTGCAACCCGGCCGCGGCAAGGACCACCGCGTCCAGCTCGCCCTCACGCACGTACTCGATGCGCGTATCCACGTTCCCGCGGATCGGGACCGTCTCGATGTCCAGGCCGTGGCTGCGCCCGTACGCGTTCAGCTGCGCCATCCGGCGCGGTGAACCCGTACCGATGCGCGCCCCGCGCGGCAGGTCGGTGAGCTTCAGGGCATCGCGCGCGACGATCACATCGCGCGGGTCCTCCCGCTCGGGAAGGGCCGCGAGGGTCAGTTCCTCGGGCTGCGAGGTCGGCAGGTCCTTGAGGGAGTGCACCGCGAAGTCGACCTCGCCCCTGAGGAGCGCGTCGCGCAGGGCGGTGACGAACACACCCGTGCCGCCGATCTGCGTGAGGGCCTCGCGCGAGACGTCGCCGTACGTGGTGATCTCGACGAGTTCGACGGGCCGTCCGGTCACCTGGCTCACCGCGTCGGCGACCTGCCTGGACTGGGCCATGGCGAGTCTGCTGCGCCTGGTGCCGAGCCGTAGTGGCTGATGGGTCATCGTGGGCCTCGGTTCTTCTCGGTGCTGTCCTCGGCCCGCGAGACGGAGGCCACCGTCTCCTGGTCGAGGTCGAACAGGGTCCTCAGGGCATCCGCGTACCCCGCGCCGCCCGGCTCTGCCGCGAGCTGCTTGACCCGGACGGTCGGCGCGTGCAGCAGCTTGTCCACGACACGCCGTACGGTCTGCGTGATCTCGCTGCGGTGCTTGTCGTCGAGGCCCGGCAGGCGGCCCTCCAGACGGGCGATCTCGTTCGCCACGACATCGGCGGCCATCGTGCGCAGGGCGACGACGGTGGGCGTGATGTGCGCGGCCCGCTGCGCCGCCCCGAAGGCCGCGACCTCGTCGGCGACGATACGGCGGACCTGGTCGACGTCGGCCGCCATCGGGGCGTCGGCGGAGGCTTCCGCCAGCGACTCGATGTCCACCAGCCGCACTCCGGCCAGCCGGTGCACGGCCGCGTCGATGTCACGCGGCATGGCGAGGTCGAGCAGACAGAGCACCGGGGCGGGGCGAGGCACCTCGACGACCGGCTCGGGCCGCCGACGCTCCGGGATACGGCCGACGGTGGCCACGGTCGCGGCGAGCGCGGTGATCAGCTCGGCGTCGGCCTCGGGGCTGCGCCGGGCGGCCTCGCGCCGGTCGACGGCACTGCCCGCGGCCCAGCTGGCGTGCTGCTCCAGCGTGGCCGCGTCCATACCGGCGACGGCGGCCTCCCCGAGCACGGAAAAACCTCCCTGCACGGCGGTCATGTCCAGCGGACAGCCCTCGTCGGTGCCGACGCTGGTGGGCGGCAGCGGGGTCTGGCGTACGTCGGAGGCGTCGGCGTTCGTCCTGGCGGGCGCCTTGGCCGCCGTACGACCGCTGTCACCGGGCCGCTCGAACGCGACGGGCTGACCGGTACGGCCTTCCACCGCCGCGGCGACCTCTTCGGCCGTGAGGACGATCCCGGTCGCGCCGGTGCAGGAGACGACGACGTCGGCACGTGTCAGCTCGACCGGCACCGCATCCATCGGTACCGCGCGGGCCGACACGTCCGTTCCGTCGGTCAGGCCCTGTCCGTACTGCTCTACGAGCAGGGCGGCGAGCCGCTCGGCGCGGTCGGGGGTGCGGTTGGCGACGACGATCTCGCCGACGCCGAGGCGCGCGAGCGTGGCCGCGGCCAGGGAGGACATCGATCCCGCGCCGATGACCAGGGCCTTCTTGGCGCGGGCCCAGTCCTCGACGGCCGCGGTGGCGGACAGCTGCTCCAGGCCGAAGGTGACCAGGGACTGCCCGGCCCGGTCGATGCCGGTCTCGGAGTGGGCGCGCTTGCCGACGCGCAGGGCCTGCTGGAACAGGTCGTTCAGCAGCCGCCCGGCGCTGTGCAGCTCCTGCGCCTTGGCGAGGGAGTCCTTGATCTGCCCGAGGATCTGCCCTTCCCCGACGACCATGGAGTCGAGCCCGCAGGCCACGGAGAACAGGTGATGGACGGCCCGGTCCTCGTAGTGCACGTACAGGTAGGGCGTGAGCTCCTCCAGCCCCACTCCGCTGTGCTGGGCGAGCAGCGTGGACAGCTCGGCGACACCGGCGTGGAACTTGTCCACGTCGGCGTACAGCTCGATGCGGTTGCAGGTGGCCAGCACGGCGGCCTCGGTGGCCGGCTCGGCGGCGACCGTGTCCTGCAACAGCTTGATCTGGGCGTCGGCGCTCAGCGCCGCCCGCTCGAGAACGCTGACCGGGGCGCTGCGGTGACTCAGCCCCACGACGAGGAGACTCATGCCGGCATCACGGCGGGTACGTCCCCGTCGGGCCCCTGGTCGGTGGATCGGTCGGACTCGCGGCTGACGGCGGCCGGTCCGGCACCGTCGGCGTGGGCCTCCTCGCCGGCCTTGCGCTGCTCGTGGAAGGCGAGGATCTGCAGCTCGATGGAGAGGTCGACCTTGCGCACGTCGACGCCGTCCGGGACGGTCAGCACGGTCGGCGCGAAGTTCAGGATGGACGTGACTCCGGCGGCCACGAGCCGGTCACAGACCGGCTGGGCGGCACCGGCGGGGGTGGCGATGACACCGATCGACACGCCGTTGTCCTGGATGATCTTTTCCAGGTCGTCGGAGTGCTGCACGGGAATCCCGGCCACGGGCTTGCCGGCCATCGCGGGGTCGGCGTCGATGAGCGCGGCGACCCGGAAGCCACGGGAGGCGAACCCGCCGTAGTTGGCGAGCGCGGCGCCGAGGTTACCGATACCGACGATCACAACCGGCCAGTCCTGGGTGAGCCCCAGCTCACGGGAGATCTGGTAGACGAGATACTCGACGTCGTAGCCGACACCGCGCGTTCCGTAGGAACCCAGGTAAGAGAAGTCCTTGCGCAGCTTGGCGGAGTTGACCCCCGCCGCGGCCGCGAGCTCCTCGGAGGAGACCGTGGGTACCGAGCGCTCCGACAGTGCGGTCAGGGCTCGGAGGTACAGCGGAAGCCGGGCGACGGTGGCCTCGGGAATCCCTCGGCTACGGGTCGCCGGTCGGTGAGTTCGGCCAGTTGCCACGGTGCTCCTGCGGGTAGAGCGGGACTGCCGGCGGTCAGTCGTCCCCAGACCGCCCCGTCGAATGCAGGCTATGTCTTTGTGAACGCGTGCACAAAGATGGTGTCCGATTTGCCCGCCCAACGTGACCGGGCTCACGCACGCCCGGCGCACTGATGTGGAACCGGCGCACACGCACCACCGTTCCTCAACTCTTGAGGGCAAAACCGCACACTCTCCTCAACGATCCCCGCCCCCGAGACCCAGTCGCCGTCGATCCTAAGCCGTTTCCGGCGTAGTTGGACTACCCGGTCAGTACTCGGTCACCGCCCGGTCAGTGCTTTGCGGAGGCGATCTTCGTTCACGCGCCAGAACGTGTGCTGGTCCCCGTCGACCAGGACGACGGGGATCTGTTCCCAGTACCGGTCGTGGAGTTGGGGATCCTGACTGATGTCCTTCACCTCCCACGGAACCCCCAGTTCGGCACACACCTTCCCGACGACGATCTGTGCCTCATCACACAGATGGCAGTCGGGCTTTCCGATCAGGGTGACGAGCCGGTCCTGCGGGGACTTGGCTGCGGCACGACGAAAGAGGGGGCTCATGCCAGCCATTCTCCCGCGACGCCACGCGGATGCCGCGACGCCGTTCCACCACGCTGTTTAACTGGGCGGTCGCGGAGAGTTCACAACCTTCAAACCTCTCGACTCCGGAAGCACCGAACAAACTGGCTATGCTCACGGTCATGGCCGCTCTTGGATGGCTCACTCCCCGTAGGCGCTCCGCCACGGCGCGGAGCGTGTTGGCTGGCGAGGCTTCGGCGGAGGCAGCGCGCAAGTCGTCGCAGGAAGCGACGGAGGTCTCCGACGTCGAGCCGGAGTTCCCGGTACTCGGCGACGAGCAGGCCGCCGCCTTCTTCGACCTGGACAACACCGTGATGCAAGGTGCCGCCCTCTTCCACTTCGGGCGGGGCCTGTACAAGCGGAAGTTCTTCGAGACACGCGACCTGGCCAAGTTCGCCTGGCAGCAGGCGTGGTTCAGGCTGGCCGGCGTCGAGGACCCCGAGCACATGCAGGAGGCCCGCGACTCGGCACTGTCGATCGTGAAGGGCCACCGCGTCGCCGAGCTCCAGTCGATCGGCGAGGAGATCTACGACGAGTACATGGCCGAGCGCATCTGGCCCGGCACCCGGGCCCTGGCCCAGGCCCACCTGGACGCGGGCCAGAAGGTGTGGCTGGTGACCGCGGCCCCGGTCGAGATCGCCACGGTGATCGCCCGCCGCCTGGGCCTGACCGGCGCGCTGGGCACAGTGGCCGAATCCGTGGACGGCGTCTACACGGGCAAGCTGGTCGGCGAGCCCCTGCACGGCCCCGCCAAGGCGGAAGCGGTCCGCGCCCTGGCCGCCGCGGAGGGCCTGGACCTCTCCCGCTGCGCCGCGTACAGCGACTCGCACAACGACATCCCGATGCTCTCCCTCGTCGGCCACCCCTACGCCATCAACCCCGACACCAAGCTCCGCAAACACGCCCGCAAGCTGGACTGGCGCCTACGCGACTACCGCACCGGCCGCAAGGCGGCGAAGGTCGGCATCCCAGCGGCCGCCGGCGTCGGCGCGGTGGCCGGCGGAACAGCAGCGGCAATCGCCCTGCACCGCCGCCGCCGCTAGCAGGACCCGGGGGCACCCCTACGCGACCGCGGGCTGGTGAGAACACCCAGCCCCAGCGGCCGCCGATGCACGGCGCCCAACGGTCACTCTCCCGTCCAGCCACCTCGCAACGCCGGTGCGGGCATCTCAGCCCGTCCGGCGTTTGAGGACGAGGCCCTTCGGGCCGAAGCGGCGAGAAAAAGCTCACGTAGGCGCCGAGTTGACCACGCCCGGCCGCACAAGCCAATCCGCACCCCCTACCCCCACAACCCCCTGTCCAGTCCCCTTGGCTGCACACGACCACAACACGCCCCGGAGACAGCCGGAACACGGACGAATTCGATCAACAAGCGATCACTCTGCGGCACTTGACCGGCCGCCAAACGGTTACAGAAGAGACGCAATCGATGATTTGAGCAACTGGGCGTAGCAGTGCCTGCACGAAGCGTTATTCTCCTCAGACGCAAACCGGTACCCCTCCGTCGCTACGACGGGTGAACGGTCCCGCACTGCACGTGATGGAAGCTCTGCCTCTGGGAGTCCCGTGTACCCACACGTCGGGGTTGACGCCTCGGGCCTGGCTACGCTGCGCGCAACGGTCCATGACCTGTTGCGCGGCTTCGTCCCCACCGCGTACGCCGTCCCCGTCTTCGCCGTAACCACCGCGCCCGTAGGCCCGTGCTATGCACTCGCCGACGGCACCGCCGCCGTCGGCAGACGGGGACGCTCGGCCGGTGCGGCAACCGCTCGTCGACCTGCCGCGGACAGCGACAGCGCTCGAATGATGGATCTCGTGGAACGCGCACAGGCCGGCGAGGCCGACGCGTTCGGAAGGCTCTACGACCAGTACAGCGACACCGTGTACCGCTACATCTATTACCGGGTCGGAGGAAAGGCCACCGCCGAGGACCTCACAAGCGAGACCTTTCTGCGGGCGCTCCGCCGCATCGGCACCTTCACCTGGCAGGGCCGCGACTTCGGCGCCTGGCTCGTCACCATCGCCCGCAACCTCGTCGCCGACCACTTCAAGTCCAGCCGCTTCCGGCTGGAGGTGACCACCGGCGAGATGCTCGACGCCAACGAGGTCGAGCGCTCCCCCGAGGACTCCGTCCTCGAGTCCCTCTCCAATGCCGCCCTCCTCGACGCCGTACGGCGACTCAACCCACAGCAGCAGGAGTGCGTCACCCTCCGCTTCCTCCAGGGCCTCTCCGTCGCCGAGACGGCCCGTGTCATGGGCAAGAACGAGGGCGCCATCAAGACCCTCCAGTACCGCGCCGTCCGCACCCTCGCCCGGCTCCTCCCGGACGACGCACGCTGAGCGCACCCCTACCGAACCGACACACTCCGCAACCATCAACTAACCCTCAGTGAAAGTCCGTTGACTTCGCGTTCCGTTCATCCTCCGTCCGTAACCCAAGTGCCAAGCCGCTCGTTGTGCGGGATGCAGGCTCCCTGTGGTCACTCCCTGGCCGACTTCGATCACTCGATCGTGTGGATTCGGTCAGGGCGTGCAACCCTCAGGACCCCCTGGGGAGTCGACCGTCATGACGAGAGGAGGTGCCGCCAGTGATCGCGAACGTATCGGCGCACCGGCGGGCGAACGCCTTCGCCCAGGCCCTGGAGGAGCTGACCGACCGGGACTCGGCGGCCGAGCAGGCCGAGCAGCCCGATGGATCGGCACCGGCGCCCACTGCCGCGGAACACAGCGAGCAGGGGCGCCTGTTGGCTCTCACCACGAGTCTCGGCGAGCTGCCCAAGCCCGTACTCGACCCCGAGGTCAAGGTCGTCCAGCGCGCCCAGCTCGTGGCCGCGATGGAGGCCATGCTCCAGGAGGGCACCGCGGGAGGCGAGGCGGGACCCGTCCTGCCCGAGCAGCGTTCCGAGCGGGCACGGGGCGCGCATCGGGCCTCACCGCTGGGGAAGCTGCGACCGCGTTCACGGCTCGCCAAGGGCCTCACCGCGGGCGGGCTCAGCGTCGGTGTGGCCGCAGGAGCCTTCGGCGGAGTCGCCGCCGCGAGTTCGGACGCCCTACCGGGTGACTCTCTCTACGGCCTGAAGCGCGGCATAGAGGACTTCAAGCTCAACGTCCTGGCCGACGGCGAGGACGAGCGCGGACGAACGTATCTCGACCAGGCATCCACCCGGCTCAACGAGGCCAGGCGGCTGATGGAGCGCGGTCGCGGCGGACAACTCGACCACGAGTCGCTCGGCGAGATCCGCCGCGCCCTGTCCGGCATGCGCCACGACGCCTCGGAGGGCCACCGCCTGCTCCGCGAGGCGTACCAGCGCGACCCCCAGTCCCTGGGCCCCATCCAGGCCCTCTCCGCCTTCTCCCGCTCGCACCGCGAGGCGTGGGGCAACCTCCGACAGCGGCTTCCCCTCCAGCTGGGGGACGTCAGCGACCAGGTGTCGTCGGTGTTCGACGCCATAGACGACGAGGTCGCCCCGCTGGAGTCGCTCCTCCCACCGACCCCGTCAAAGGGCGGCGACGGCAAGGGACGTGGCGGTTCCGGGTCGGCGTCCAGCGGTACGTCCGGCTCCGACCGGTCGGCCCGCCCCAGCGCCGGCGGCAGCGGCTCCTCCGACGGCAACCGGTCCAGCAGCCCCAGCAAGTCGGCCGAGGGCTCCGCCGGCGAGGGCGAAGGCCTGCTCGGCGGCAACACCGGCGGCCTGCTGGACCCGCCGAAGGACACCGGTAGCACCGGTGCCTCACCGTCCACCTCGACACCGAGCACCGAACCCGCCGTCACCCTCCCGCCGCTACTCCCGGGCCTCCTGCCCGGCCTGGGCATCGAGGGCGAGGACGCGCACTAGCGTCCGCTGAGCCAGTCATACGGCGATGGGGGCGCCCCTCTCAGGAGGGGCGCCCCCATCGCCGTACAAACGAAGCCAGAGGAAGCCGGCCGGTCAGAAGAAGACCGACCGCCGCTGCACCAGCAGCTTGTAGAGCGTGTGCTGGATCTGCTCCCTGACCTGGTCGGTCAGGTTGAACATCAGCATCGGGTCCTCGGCGGCCTCCGGCGGATAGCCGTCCGTGGGGATCGGCTCGCCGAACTGGATCGTCCACTTGGTGGGGAGCGGGATCGCTCCCAGCGGGCCCAGCCACGGGAACGTCGGCGTCAGCGGGAAATACGGGAACCCCAGGAGACGGGCCAGGGTCTTCGCGTTGCCGATCATCGGGTAGATCTCCTCGGCCCCGACGATCGAGCACGGGATGATCGGGGTGCCCTGGCGCAGGGCGGTGGAGACGAAGCCGCCGCGGCCGAAGCGCTGGAGCTTGTAGCGCTCACTGAAGGGCTTGCCGATGCCCTTGAAGCCCTCCGGCATCACGCCGACCAACTCACCCTGGCCCAGCAGCCGCTCGGCGTCCTCGGCGCAGGCCAGGGTGTGGCCCAGCTTGCGGGCGAGTTCGTTGACCACGGGCAGCATGAAGACCAGGTCGGCCGCGAGCAGGCGCAGATGGCGGCCCGCCGGGTGGTGGTCGTGCACGGCGACCTGCATCATCAGGCCGTCCAGCGGCAGTGTCCCGGAGTGGTTGGCGACGATCAGCGCGCCGCCCTCGGACGGGATGTTCTCCACGCCCTTCACCTCGACCCGGAAGTAGTTCTCGTACACCGGGCGCAGCAGGGACATCAGGACCTGGTCGGTGAGCTCCTCGTCGTACCCGAAGTCGTCGACCTCGTAGTCCCCGGTGAGGCGGCGGCGCAGGAAGGCCAGGCCGCTCGCGATGCGCCGCTCCAGGCCGCCGTCGTCCTGGGGCTTCTGGGGCGGCTGTTCCTCACGTGTCACAGGAACATCATCCTGCGCGAAGGACCGTCCGGGGAGGGGCTGGACTTCACCTACCAGCGCGGATTCACCGCTCTTGCGCCGGCTGCCCGCGCTCCGGCGCCGCTGCGGCCGCTGCACGGCACTCCCGCGGGACCGGTCGTCGTCGAACGGAATGACCTTGGCGTCCGCCATCGTTGATGCGCTCCTCAGTTGGCGCTCTGCGTCGGAAGGTGGCCGCCGCCCAGAGCGGGCAGCGCGGCGATCCGGTCGACGGCCCCCGAAAGGGCCTCCGGCGGCAGGAGTCCGGGACCGCGGCTCTTCGCGAAGTCCGCGAACGTCCCCGCCGTCGTGTACTTCGGCTTGAATCCGAGCGTCTCTCGCATCTGGACCGTCGACACCACCCGGCCGTGCGTGAGCAGCCGGATCTGCTCGGGCGAGAAGTCCGACATACCCAGCGTACGCACCAGGGAACCCGCCCACGTCACCGCGGGAAGCAGGAGCGGCACAGTGGGGCGGCCCAGCCGCCTGGAGCACTGCGAGAGCAGCAGGACGCCGTCGCCGGCGATGTTGAAGGTGCCGCTGTTGAGCGTGCCCCGCTCCGGCTCGTGCGAGCCGATGCGCAGCACCTCGATCACGTCGTCCTCGTGCACGAACTGGAGCCGCGGGTCGTAGCCGAACACGGTCGGCAGGACCGGCAGCGAGAAGTACGAGGCGAGCGGCGTGTCCGCGGTCGGACCGAGGATGTTGGCGAACCGCAGCACGCACACCGCGACGTCCGGCCGCCGCCGCGCGAACCCGCGCACATAGCCCTCGACCTCGACGGCGTCCTTGGCGAAGCCGCCGCTGGGCAGGGACTTGGGCGGGGTCGTCTCGGTGAAGACGGCCGGGTCGCGGGGCGCGGATCCGTACACGTTCGTACTGGACTTGATCACGAGCCGTTTGACGTTGGGGGACTTCTGGCAGGCGCCGAGCAGCTGCATGGTCCCGATGACGTTGGTTTCCTTGACCGTGGTCCGGCTGCCGCTGCCGAGCGCGGTTCCGGTCACGTCCATGTGTACGACGGTGTCGGCGCCGCTTTCGGCCAGCACCCGCGCGATGGTGGGCTGCCGGATGTCGGCCTGGATGAAGTCGGCACCGCCCAGATGGTGCTCGGGCGGGACCGCGTCCACGGCGACCACCCGGTCCACCTGTGGGTCACGCTGGATCCGACGTACGAACCGGCCCCCCAGTTGACGGGCCACTCCGGTCACGAGCACGACCTTGCCCAAGATCAGCGCCTTCCTTCCAGCACTCGTACCCCTGCCGCGTTCCCCGTGTGCCGCCAACTTAGCGGTTCGGTGTTGCGCTGTGATGACCGCCCAATGCATGAAGTGACGAGAATTCCTTGCGTACGACCAGACGGCCCAGGCAGTCGTCCAGGCGCACGCACGGAGTTCGGCCCCTCGCACGCGACCGCGATACAAGTGTGGCCCCCCACCGGATCTCGGATCTGGTGGGGGGCCACAAAGCGCGCCACTTCAGCGGCGCGCCGCGCTTACTTCTTGTTGCGACGCTGAACGCGCGTGCGCTTGAGCAGCTTGCGGTGCTTCTTCTTCGCCATCCGCTTGCGCCGCTTCTTGATAACAGAGCCCACGACTACCCTCGCTCACTTCTCATCACTCGGCGTTGGGCGCCATGGGCCCATACGACCTACAAGGGGCCAGCCTACCCGCCCGAGCGCTGAGGTCGTAATCGAGGGGGTGAGGGGGAATCCGGAACAGCCCCGAGGATCCCCCCTCACCCACTGCCGTCAGGCGGTTTCCACCCCCACATAACTCTCGCGGAGGTACTCGTGAACCGCTTGCTCGGGGACGCGGAAGGACCGCCCCACCCGGATCGCGGGCAGATGACCGCTGTGCACCAGCCGGTACACGGTCATCTTCGACACTCGCATCACCGAGGCGACTTCCGCCACGGTAAGGAACTGAACCTCGTTCAGAGGCCTCTCGCCAGCTGCAGCCATGACACACCTGAACCTTCCGCACTCGACGGCCACCGGCTTCCCCTTCCGGTGACTCTTCGTCGCTGCGTGCTCACTCCCCAGACTAGGGGCGGGTGATGCGAGTGGGGAAGAGGTGCAGCCATCGGCGACCTACTGTGACAGACACGCTCGATTGAGTACGTAGCGGGTAAGCGGCCGGTAGTAATCAGACCGCACAGCGTCATCAAGTGGAACGACGACGGACACGACCCCCTCGGCCTCCCCCACAAAGAGCGCGGGGTCATTCGTATCGGCGAGCCCAATGGCCTCAAACCCCAGCTGACCTGCCCCGCAGACCCAACCGTGATCCCCGATCACCAGCTCCGGCAACGGCCCGCCGACCTCCGCCGCGCCGGCCAGCGCGGTACGAACCGGGAGCGGTGAGTGCGTGTGTGCGCCGGTCTCACGCCGGGGGCTCGGAGCGCCGGCTTCCCGCACCAACGCGACTCCTCGTACGTAGTCAAGGTTGTACGTGCGTAGGCCGAACCGGGTCGTTATGTCGACACAGCGACCATGCGCAGGGGTGAGAACGGCACATCCCGCCGCCGACAACGCGTCCGCCAAGGCGGCGTAGAAGCCGAGCAGACGATGCGGATGCCCGGTACCGAGCAACACGGGTGCCCTGCGCTGCGCGGCCTCACCGACGCGATCGGCAAAGGCGTTCAGACCACTCAGAGTCCGTTCCGGATCGATCACATCCAGCCCAGACACACAATCCGGATCGGCCGAAACCCCACACCGATCCGCCATCAACTCGATCAAATCCCGCTGCCCCCAAGCCCGCACAGGATCGAGCCCGATGCGCACCCGTGGATCACGAGCCGCGAAAAGCCGATAACTCCTGAGACTCGCCTCCCGAGAAGTGGCCACACTCCCAGCAAGCCGAGCAGCCAGGAGATGAGCGCGAAGAGCTCCGGTACTCACCACGAGAGCGATCGTGACGGACCAGGCAGCACAGAAGCGTGGGAACGGGAAAACACCGCACAGTTGGGCTAACGAAGGACACCCCGGCCACTCGCAGGGGGCTTGACCTCACGATCGGAGGCGGCCACTTCTCAGCGCCGGCCCAGGCACTTTCAGCCCGTCCGGCGTTTGAGGACGAGGCCCTTCGGGCCGACAGCGGGGGTCCAGGGGGCGGCAGCCCCTTGGCGGCAGCCCCTTGGCGGGGTCGAAGGGGCGGAGCCCCTTCAAGGGATGGGACGGGTAGGGGCGGCGGGGGCGAGGAAACCTCGGCACCACGCCCGCGGGCCCCAGCCCCCACCTAAGCCAACAACCCCCGCAACGGAAACACAGCCCTCCGCGTCGCCAACACCGCCTGGTCCAACCGATCCGCAGGGTCATACCCCGCATCCCAGCCAACCCACGAAATCGGCCACCGCCCATCAGTCATCCGCGCCGGCCCCAACTGCCGAGTCCGCGCAAAGACCTCCTGCCGCCACCCCTCCGGAATCATCGCCTCGGGCTCAATCGCCCGCCCCGCCGCAATCCCCACCAGATGCGTCCACGACCGCGGCACAACCTCCACCACGGCATATCCACCCCCACCCAGCGCCACCCACTTCCCGTCGGCGTACTCGTGCGCCAGGTCGTGACAGGCCACCTGCACGGCCCGCTGCGCATCCAGCGAAACAGCGAGATGCGCCAGCGGATCCTCAAAGTGCGTATCGGCCCCGTGCTGCGTCACCAGCACCTGCGGCCGAAACTCAGCGATCACCTCCGGCACCACGGCATGGAACGCCCGCAGCCACCCCGCATCCCCGGTCCCGGCCGGCAACGCCACATTCACGGCCGTCCCCTCCGCGGACTCGGCCCCGGTCTCCTCCGGCCACCCGGTCTGCGGGAACAACGTACGAGGATGCTCGTGCAACGAGATCGTCAGAACCCGCGGATCCTCCCAGAACGCCGCCTGCACCCCGTCCCCGTGATGCACATCCACATCGATGTAGGCGACCCGCTCGGCCCCCAGTTCCAACAGCCGAGCGATGGCCAGCGAGGCATCGTTGTAGATGCAGAACCCCGACGCGCCCCCCGGCATCGCATGGTGCAGCCCACCCGCGAAGTTCACCGCATGCAGCGCCTCCCCCCGCCACACGGTCTCCGCCGCCCCCACCGACTGCCCCGCGATCAGCGCGGACACCTCGTGCATACCCACGAAGGCAGGGTCATCCAGCGTCCCGATCCCATACGACTGGTCCGCGGCGGCCGGATCCACCGAGGCCGCCTTCACGGCCTCGATGTAGTCCTCCCGATGGACCAGCCGCAACGTCGACTCACCGGCCGGCTGCGCCGCGACGACGTCCACGTCCTTGTCCAGCCCGAAGGCATCGACGAGTCTCCTGGTCAGGGCGAGCCGGACCGGGTCCATCGGATGGTCCCGACCGAAGTCATAGCCCGTTACTGCCTCGTCCCACATCAGCTGTGCGCGGCCGCTCATGCCCGTCACCGTATCGGTCCGGTTGAGCGGCGAACGACCGGGCGTACACAAGCGTCACCAGCACCAACACCATCGGCACCAACATCGCCCCGCGGTAGCTCCACGCATCACCGAGCGCCCCCACCAGGGGCGAACCGATCAAAAACCCCACGTAATTGAACACATTGAGCCGCGCAATAGCCGCATCCGAGGCTCCCGGCCCGTACTTCTCAGAAGCGAGCCGCCCGGCCGCCGCGAAGGTCTGCGGCACCAGCACACACAATCCCAGCCCGAGCAGCGTGAACCCCAGCATCCCGACCCACGCCCCCGGCGCCCCCGCCACCACCGCGAACCCACCGGCCGCCACCACCGCCCCCGTCCGCACGACCGCGACAGCCCCGAACTTCCGCACTCCGAAGTCCCCGATGGCCCGCCCCAGCAGCGTGGTCACCATGTAGACGTTGTACGGCACGGTCGCCAGCTGCTCCGAGCTCCCCAGCACGTCCTGGAGATACTTCGCACTCCAGTTGGAGACGGTCGAGTCCCCGATGTACGCGAAGGTCATCACCAGACACAGCGGCAGCAGCACCTTGAAGGCAACGGCCCCCCTCTCGCCCGCCTCCTCCACCACCACACCGCCACCGACGCCACCATCGACATACCACCGGCTCCCCACCAGCGCGGCCGGCAACAGCACCGCCACGACGGGCAGATACGACACGACCAGCGCCAGATCCCAGTGCGCCCCCACCCAGGCCAGCGAGGCCCCCACGATCCCACCCAGGCTGTACACCGCATGGAAGCTGAGCATGATGCTGCGCCCGTACGACCGCTGGAGGCTCACCCCGAGCATGTTCATCGAGGCGTCAAGCACACCCACGGCCGACCCGAACACGGCAAGCGCGAGCCCGAGCTCCACCATCCGCTCCCCGGCCCCGACCCCGAGCAGCGCCAGGAGCACGACGGGTTGGGACCACCGCAACAACCGGCTCGGCGGTATCCGTGTCACCAGCCGCTCGGTGGTCACGCTTCCGACGCCGGCCAGGATCGGCACGGCGGCGAGAAAGGCGGGCAGCAACGCGTCGGAGACCCCGTACCGGTCCTGCATGGCCGGAATCCGGGTCACCAGAAGGGCAAAGGCGACCCCCTGAGCGAAGAAACTGAACGCCAACGAGGCCCTACCGCGCCGCAGCACATCCGTCATGGCGGCGAGCGTAAGGCCCCGGGATACTGGTGGGTAGATCCAGCCAAAGATGAATTTCCCTCAAGTTCAGCGGCCGCCAGGTCCGGAGGCAGAGAGAAGCAGGTCAACCAACTCCCCCATCGCGGCGAAGAGTCGAGTCGCCCCGGCCAACCTCCCGGCAGGCGTCATCGCGGTGAACCCGTACACGTCCATCCTCGCCGCCAGGGCCGCCTGGACCCCCAGCGGGCTGTCCTCGACGACGACACACCGCTCCGGGACGACCCCCATGCGCTCGGCCGCGTACAGAAACAGGTCCGGCGCCGGCTTCCCGCGCCCCACATCCTCAGAACTGAAGATCCGCCCCTCATCGAAGAACCGCTCAAGCCCCGTCGCCCGATGCCCCACCCGAATCCGCTCATGGCTCCCGGACGACGCCACGCAGTACGGCACCCGATCCCCGGCCAGCTTCTCAAGCACGTCGACGACGCCGACCACCGCCTTCAACTCCCGCTCGAACGCGGCGAACACGCGCCCATGGAAGACATCGTCAAAGCCCTCGGGCAGCCGCTCCCCCGTCCGCTCCAGCACCAGCTCATGAACCCGATGCATCGCCGAGCCCATGTAGTCCCGTATGGAGTCCTCGTACGAGGTCGGGTACCCCAGTTCGGTGAGATACCCGGCAAGGAGCCGATTGGAAATGGGCTCACTGTCGACGAGCACACCGTCGTTGTCGAAGATGACGAGGTCATAGCGCATGCCCACGAGCCTAATGGCGTACAAATACAGAAAGCCCCCGGACCGGTATCCCCGGCCGGGGGCTCTCTCAAAAATTTGTTCGGCGGCGTCCTACTCTCCCACAGGGTCCCCCCTGCAGTACCATCGGCGCTGTAAGGCTTAGCTTCCGGGTTCGGAATGTAACCG
>NZ_JBHVGZ010000054.1:0-72237 GCF_042800355.1 Streptomyces sp. NPDC057623 | reverse complement strand
CCTTGTTCCGCTCTTGGGCGACCGCGAACACTCCCTGAGCAACCACACAGCAGCGGGCCACAGAACCCGGTGAACCTATGCGGTCAGAGCACTAGCGGCCGGTCAGGCACGACGGAGGCCCTGAGGGTCGTACCTAGGATGAGCCCATGTCACTCCCGCACGCGATCCTCACCGCCCTGGTCGAAAGGCCGTCCTCGGGGCTGGAGCTGACCCGTCGATTCGACCGGTCGATCGGGTACTTCTGGTCGGCGACGCACCAGCAGATCTATCGCGAACTGGGAAAACTGGAGGCCGAGGGCCTCATCCGCACCCTGCCGGCCGAGCAGCCGGCCCGCGGGCAGAAGAAGAGCTACGAAGTTCTGCCCGCGGGCCGTGCCGAACTGGCCCGCTGGACCGCCGCGTCCCAGGACCCGCGGCCGCACCGCGACACCCTGCTGCTGCGGATGCGCGCCGCCGCCGTCGTGGGGACCGACGGCATCGAAGCCGATCTTCGCCGCCATCTCGACCTCCACCAGCGGCAGTTGGCCGAGTACGAGGAGATCGAGAAGCGCGACTTCCCGCCCGGCAAGGACAGTTCCCAGGACCGGCTGCGGCACCTCGTGCTGCGCGCCGGCATCGACCTGGAGACCTTCTGGACGCAGTGGCTCACGCGCGCGCTTCAGGAGTTCGCCGAGCTGCCGGGCAGCGAGACGGCGTGAGCCCGGGCGCCCTCAGAACCGGTACGGCTTCGACTTGCGGCGCAGGAACCAGGCCGTGGCCAGGACTCCCGCGCCCACCAGGGCACCACCGCCCACCAGCGTGAGCGTGCCGTAGTCCGTCGAGCCGCCGCCCATACCGCCCATGACGCCGCGTGACGGCGAGGCGGTGGTGGAGATCGTGCGGGTGGGGGAGGGGCCCGAGACGATGACCGACTGGGTTCCCGCCGTCGTGCCGTTGGAGCACACGACGATCACGGTGTACGTGCCCGGGCTGACGCCCGACCAGGCCGCCGACTGCAAGGCGCTCGTCCCCGACAGGGACACCTGGCGCCCCTGGGCGAAGTTCGCCTGGCGGCTGTTGAGCAGGGAAGCGGTGCCCCAGCTGCCGTTGACGTTGCTGCACGCGGTGGTCGTGACGGAGACCGTGGACCCGGTGGTGCTCACGGAGATCCCCGAGACCGCGGCGGCCGAACCGGCGGCCACGACGAAGGGAAGTGCGGAGGCGGCTGCCACGGTCAGGCCCGAGCGGAGGAATAGCGATGAATTGCGCATGGAATGCCCTCCGGCGGCACGGTTGGCGGTACATCCGTAGCGCCGCCGGGGGTCGGGAACGTCCGTGCTGCCTCAGGGGCAGCCAATGCGCCCCGGGTGCCGTCCGCATGCGGACCGCACCCGGACAGGTGACACGCTGCTGCATGCGGGGGACACCGGACCGGATCTCAGTCCCGCGCGCCGGTCCTGACGGTCCGCTCCGCGGAGAAGCCGCCCCAGGTACCGTCCGGTAGCCTGCCCCGGATCCGTACCCGGTGGCCTGCCCCGGAGTCCGGGCCCAGGTAGAAGCTGTACGTGGCCCGCCCGCGCGGCGCGGTTCCGCCGTACGTCAGCGAGGTGGCCGCACGGCCGTCGAGGTGGACCTCGTACTCCGTGACGACGCCGTCCGTGTGCGGCGGCGCCCAGCTCAGATCGAGGTAGTACGCCCCGTCCGCCCGACGGGTCGTCGCCCGGAAGCCGGTCGGCGCGGTGCCGCGCCCGTCGTCGGTGCCCGGCGTGGTGATGCGGACGGCCGCCGTGGCCGGGGAGACGTTGTCGGCCGCGTCGCGGGCCCGGACGGTGAACGAGTAGCGGGCACCCGGCCTGAGTCCGGTGATCACGGTTGCCGTCTGGTTGCCGCCCACACTGTGGATCTTCGTGTCGCCCTGATGGATGTCGTACGACACCACGTCCCGGTCGTCCGTGGCCTTCGACCACGACAGCTGAACCGCTCTGCTGCCGACCGCCCGGCCGGTGGCCGTCCCCGGGCGCGTCGGCGCCGAGCGGTCGGCGGCCACGGCGGCGGGAGTCGTGGCCCGGACCTGCCTGCTCGGCGGCCCGAGGCGCCCCTCCGTGTCACGCGCTCGCACGGTGAACGCATACAGGGTGGAGGGCTTGAGCATGGTGACATCCACCATGTGCGCGGAACCCGGCACTTCCCTGACCTTCGTGGGGCCCCGATACACCTCGTAGACCCGGACCCCTTGGTCCGCGGAGACCACGTTCCACATGACGTGCACGCTCGTCGCACTGCCCGCGGCGGCCGTGACACCCGTGGGTGCCCCGGGCGGTCGGCCGCCGTCCTCGTCCGGGCCGCTCCAGGCACAGGACGACAGCAGTGCGAGCGCTGAGTAGAGGGCGGAAACCAGTACGAGAACGCGTCGCACGACTCTGCCTCCTGGGGGGCGACCTCGCGGCAATGGTCCGGACCAATATGGCGCGGCTGGCGCGATCACATCAAGAGGGCGTCGCTGCCGGCCTCTTCGCAGCGTTACGTATGCTGAAGCTCCTCACGGCCGAACTCTCCATGCGTGCGGGGGAGTTCGTGCCACGCGCGCGGGACGCTGTCGTCGCTGAACCCGCGCCGGACGCGGGCGGCCGGGGGTCCCGGTCCGGCGCGGACTCAGGCCCCCGGCCCCTGGCGGAAGTTCGGGGACGGTCGCGTGTCGCACGGGTGCGCACCGTATGGCCCCACTGGTGGCAACATGATCGGAATGGCACCAATTCAGGCTGATTATTTGCCAGTGCTTCGATCGGTGTCCGTCAGTGTCCCCGCCGAGAGGGTTCCTTATCGTGCGTTTCCAGTCGCTGACGCTGGTCGCGGCAGGCGCGGCTCTGCTCGCCCCGACGATGCCCACCGCATCACCCGCAGCGGACGAAGGACCCGAGGTGCGCCGTGCGACCGACATCGACGTCAGCGCCGCTGACCTGTTGTCGAAGGCGCGCGAGTGTGACCCCGTTTCGCGCGGGCGCTATCGAAGCGACAGCCGGGCGCCGGCGAAGATCCCGGTCTGCGGGGCACGCGGGGCGGTGTTCTGGAAGGCGGACATGGACATCGACTGCGACGGGCGGCCCACCCGCCACTGCAACCGCCGTACGGATCCCTACTTCTCCGCCGCGACGGCCTATCAGCAGTCCGACGGCCGCCACCTGAACGCCGAACGCCTCCCGTACATCGTCGTTCCCACCCCGAGTCACATCTGGGACCACGGCGCCCACGGCGTCCAGGGCGGCTCGGTCGCGGCCGTCGTGTACCGCGGCCGGGTGCGGTACGCGGTCGTCGGTGACGTCGGCCCGCCCGGCATCATCGGCGAGGCGTCGTACGCCACCGCCAAGGCCCTTGGCATCCCGCCCGATCCGCGCAGCGGCGGCACGGCCTCCGGCGTCACCTACATCGTCTTCAAGGACGCGCGGGCCCAGCCCATCGAGGACACTGCGGCCGCCACGAGGATCGGGGAGCGGCTGGCGAGGGAGTTCGTGGGCGGCGAGCCGCACGGCCAGTCCCAGGGACGGCCCCAGGATCCGTCCCCAGGCCAGTCCCCGGGCCGGCCCCAAGGCCCATCGCAGGGCAGGTCGTACCAGGAGTCGTACGGCGAGTCCTACGGTGGGCCGCCCGGCCGGTGAGGAGGCGTCAGACCGCCGACCAGCCGTCGTCGACCGGCAGGACCACGCCGTTGATGTTGCTCGCCGCGTCCGAGGCGAGGAACACGATGGCCGCGGCCTGCTCCTCGGGCTGGGCGAGCCTGCCGAGGTTGACGAAGTGCGGGCCGAGGGCAGCCGGTCCGTGGGCGTCCTGTGCGGCGTCCACGACTATGCCGGTCTGCGTGCCGCCCGGGGCGATGGCGTTCGCGCGGATCCCCTCCTTGCGGTACATCACCGCCAGGGACTTCGTCAGCCCGACCACACCGTGCTTCGACGCCGTGTAGGCGGCGCCCGCCGCGCTGCCGCGCAGACCCGCCTCGGACGCCGTGTTCACGATGGCGCCCCGGCCCGCCCGGAGCATGTGCGGCAGCACCGCCCGGGTGAGCAGGAACGGGGCGGTGAGGTTGACCCGTATGACCCGCTCCCACTCGGTGTCGGTGACGTCGGCCAGCGCTGACATGCGGTCCATGATCCCGGCGTTGTTGACCAGGACGTCCACGCCGCCGAAGCGTTCGACGGCGGTCTCCACCACCTGGTCGACGACCCCCTGCTCGCTCAGGTCCCCGACGACGGCGACCGCGCCGCCGCCCGTCTGCTCGATCTCCTTGACGACCGCCTCCGCGCCCTCGGCGTTGAGGTCCGCCGCCACGACCCGGGCGCCCTCCTTGGCGAAGGCCAGCGCGGCAGCGCGCCCGATGCCCGAGCCCGCTCCGGTGACGATGACGCTGCGTCCGTCCAGTCCGCCGCTCATGTGGTGCTCCCAATCGTGTGTCCTGAGGGCGGCGTGTCGAACGCGCCCGGGGACCTCACCCTACGACTTAATGTCTCTGAGTGACATAAACTCGTCGGGGAGAACGTCGGGGAGAATTCCGGGAGAGCGATCAGCGTCGGCCGGAGGACAACATGACCGCAGCCCGTGGACGTACGAGCCGGGCCACGAGCCGCCCCACAGGACGGCCGCCCCTGACCGAGGAGCGCAAGGCCGAGATCCGGCTGGACATCGCGCGGGCCGCCGTGGATCTGTTCGTCACCCAGGGCGTGGCGGCGACCACCGGTGAGCAGATCGGAGCGGCGGTCGGTGTCTCCTCGCGGACCGTGTGGCGCTACTTCCCGAGCAAGGAGAGCTGCGTACGGCCGCTGTTCTCGGCCGGCATCGACCTCATCGTCGACTGTCTGCGGCGATGGGGTCCCGAACAGCCCCTCGAGGAACTCCTCGACCGCGCACTGGCCGACGAGGACGACCTGCTCGCCGGACCCGACCGGGCGACCGTGGGGGCACTGGTACGGCTGACCCGCACCGAACCCGGGCTACGCGCGATCTGGCTCCAGACGTACGACGAGGCCGAACCGGCGTTCGCCCGCGCCCTCGCCGAACGGGCCGGGCTCCCCGCCGACGACCTGCGTCCGACGATCCGGGCGGCGATGTTCAACGCGGCCCTGCGCGCGGCGGTCGAGCACTACGCCTGGCGCACCGCCGACGCCCACCCGGACCGGACAGCGGCCGGGACCGAGCTGACGGCGACGTTGCGCTCGGCGCTGCGGGTCGCGGCGGAGGGCGTCGGGTAGGGGAGTGGCCCCGGGACGGACACGCCCCTGGGCCGGCGCCTCACGTCTTGCGGTACGAGTACGCCTCCGTGGCCGCAGCCTCGACCGCCGCCAGGTCGGCGCCCGTTGTGGCCGTGACGACCGCGGCCACCGCGCCTTCGACGAACGGAGCGTCCACCAGGCGTGAGTTGTCCGGGAGTTCGTCGCCCTCGGCGAGCAGGGCCTTCACGGTGAGGACCGCGCTGCCCAGGTCGGTGAGGATCGCGACGCCGGCGCCCCGGTCCACGGAGGCCGCCGCCGCGGCGATCAGTTCGGCACTGGTGCCGAGCTCGCCGCCCGCGGTGCCGCCCGCAGGTGCCACCGGCACCGCCGTACCGCCGCCCGCGAGCCCGCGTGCCAGCTCGGCCACCGACGCGGCGACCTGTGCGCTGTGCGACACCAGAACGATGCCGACGAGGCCCTCGCCCTCGTGCCCGTCACTCACCGTTCGCCTCCGCCAGCCCCGCGATCAGCAGCGCCGAGGACGTGGCACCGGGATCCTGGTGCCCGATGCTGCGCTCCCCGAGATAGCTGGCCCGTCCCTTGCGGGCCTGCAACGGTGTCGTCGCCTGGGCACCCTCCTCCGCGGCCGCGCGGGCCGCCGCGAAGCCGTCGCCGAGCGCGTCCACGGCGGGCACCAGCGCGTCGATCATGGTCTTGTCACCCGGCGCCGCGCCACCGAGGGTCATGACCGCGTCCACCCCCGCCCGCAGCGCCTGAGCGAACTGGTCCTCGCTCACCTCGTCCGCCTCACCGAGGGCCTTGCCGGTCCGCCGCAGCAGGGTCCCGTACAGCGGCCCCGACGCCCCGCCGACCGTCGAGATCAGCTGCCGCCCGGCGAGCGTCAGGACCGCACCGGGCGTCCGCGGGGGTTCCTTCTCCAGCTCCGCGGCCACTGCGGTGAACCCGCGCTGCAGGTTGCTGCCGTGGTCGGCGTCCCCGATGGGTGAGTCGAGAGCGGTGAGCCGTTCCGCCTCACGGTCGACGGAGGCGGCGGTCGCCGTCATCCAACGGCGGAAGAAATCGGCGTCGAGCACTGGATCTCCTTGCGTGGCAGGTGCTGTGCGGGCGTCCGGCTCCGGATCACATGCCCCATCGCAGCCCCGGCGTCTTCACCGGCGCGTTCCACAGTCGCAGCAACTCCTCGTCGACCTGGCACAGGGACACCGAGGCGCCGGCCATGTCGAGCGAGGTGACGTAGTTCCCGACGAGGGTGTGGGCGACGGAGACACCCCGCTCGGCGAGCACCCGCTGGACCTCGGCGTTGAAGCCGTAGAGCTCCAACAGCGGTGTCCCGCCCATGCCGTTGACCAGGACGAGGACCGGGTTGCGCGGGGGCATGTCCTCCAGGACGGCGCCCACGGCGAAGTCGGCGATCTCACCCGACGTCATCATCGCCCGCCGCTCCCGGCCGGGCTCGCCGTGGATGCCGATGCCCAACTCCAGCTCGCCGGGCGGCAGATCGAAGGTGGGGCTGCCCTTGGCGGGCGTGGTGCAGGCGCTGAGCGCGACGCCGAAGCTGCGGGCGTTCTCGTTGACCTGACGCCCGATCGCCTCCACGCGCTCCAGCGGCTGCCCCTCGTCCGCCGCCGCACCGGCGATCTTCTCCACGAACAAGGTCGCCCCCGTGCCGCGGCGCCCTGCCGTGTAGAGGCTGTCGGTCACCGCCACGTCATCGTTGACCAGCACCTTCGCGACCTGGATGCCCTCGTCCTCGGCGAGTTCGGCCGCCATGTCGAAGTTGAGGACGTCGCCCGTGTAGTTCTTGACGATGAACAGCACACCCGCCCCGCTGTCCACGGCGGACGCGGCCCGCACCATCTGATCGGGCACGGGCGACGTGAACACCTCACCCGGACAGGCCGCCGACAGCATCCCCGGACCCACGAATCCACCGTGCAGCGGCTCGTGCCCCGACCCGCCACCGGAGATGAGGGCGACCTTCCCCGCCACGGGGGCGTCGCGCCGTACGATCACTCGCTTGTCCACGTCGACGACCAGTTCGGGGTGGGCGGCCGTCATCCCGCGCAGCGCGTCCGCGACCACGCTCTCCGCGACGTTGATCAGCATCTTCATGGGATACCTCCTGGTGAGGCTAGCAGATGGGCTGATGACCTGTGTTTTTGCAGCTCAGGATGGGTAAGGTCAGTTGTTGATCTTGGCGGTCCATGGCGGTCGGAAGCGGGTTCTGGCGGTACTGATGCTGACCTAATGCTGACTTTGATGACGGGACGTCAGTTTCCGGGAGTGGTCGGTGGTGGGTCGGTGAGATGGCCCTTATTGGCAGTATCGACCTTGCGGATGCGAAGGTCACGCGCCGTCGGATACCCGTGCGCGTGCCCGGTGCTCTCGTAGTCGCAGGAGCGGCCGTGTATTCCTCGCACGAGCGTCAGGGGAGTTCGTTTTGCAGGGCGGGGCCAACGCCGTTTATGCCTGCCGTGGCCGCTGGCGGAGTGGAGTCGTCCGACGGAGACTGTATGGAGTGCCATAAGGTTCTTGGTCAGCTGGTGGTACACGATGCTGTGGCCTCTGACTTGCACCGGTGATGCGTACGGGGAGGGCCCGTCGTCGATTGGCCCGTGCCTGGTCCGGATCTTGTTCGGCATGCGGCGGTACACGGCCACGCAGGGGTCGGGGCTTCGTCCCGAAGAAGCTGGCCGCCGTACGGTTGCCCGAGGACATGGACGGTGTACCTCGCCTGTACGGCGCCGTCCTCCTCGCCCCGGACAACGAAGACGGGGAAGGCGATGCAGCGCATTCGGCAGTGCGGCTTCGGATGATGCATGTACGGCTCGCTCGCGCGGAGCTGGAGCACACCGAACTCTGCACTTGAGCCCATACCCAGCATTGCACGTGACCTTGTACCCCGACACCCGGCGATGCGGGTTCTTCGGCACCCGTCACGCGGTCCTGGAAACGCCAGATGGCACCTCGGTCTCACCGGCCCACAGCGAACTGCGTTGGGCAGCGCTGTCCCTCATGGATGGAACATGACGCAGATGACGAGGAGAACTGGCAAGGCTGTGGGGTTCAGGATCGCTTCAGCCTGGACGCGGGACGTCGGGCCCTCTGCGCGTTCTGATACTCGAATCGGGTGAGGCAATCCGGCCCAGGGGCCTCTGCCGTCGTGGCGGGCGGCGCAAGCGAGGAGCCTAGTGCTTGGCTTGCCGGGCCGGTCGCACCCCGCGCCTTGCGGCCGAGCTGGTGCGGGCGCGCGGGAGCGGTCCCGGCACACGTGGCACCGTGCCGCCACCTGCGCCCGCGGCGCTGGTTCGCGCACCTCCAGCACGTCGGCCGGACTGGCGATTGCATACCTGAGCAGCAGGAGGGCGATCTCCACGCCCGGTCTCCGTCCGCGCGCTCGGCTGGCGCCGCCCTCGGCTTGGCAATCCGTCTGGGTCCAGCTCGTCGAAGAGCTTGGCACGGTCTGCGCCGGTAGCCCACACCTGGTCGATCAGGGAGGAGGTGAGGGGCAGGGTTAAGGAGTCGCTGCGTTGTGGTCCGGTCGGGGGCGGACCGGGTCGCCGGGCCGCCCCGTCGCAGCAGCACGGTCAGGCCCGGTAGCCGAGGACGGCCATCATCCCGGCCTCGCCGTGGTAGGCGTTGTGGCAGTGCAGCATCCACTGCCCTGGGTTGTCGGCGTCGAAGAGGACGGACAACGTCTTCTTCGGCAGCACGATCGCGGTGTCCTTGCGCGGGCCTTTGGTGCCCAGCTGGTAGGTGTGGCCGTGCAGGTGCATCGGGTGCCACATCGTGGTGGTGTTGACGAAGTCCAGCCGGACTCGTTGGCCCGTTTCGACGAGGATCGGACGGGCGTCCGGATCACTCATGTCGAACCGCTCGCCGTTGATGGCCCAGTTGTAGCGGTGCATGCCGCCGGTCAGTTCGATGCGGTGGACCCGGTCGGCCTTCTTCGACGTCAGTCGGACGTCATCGGTCGCCCGCAGTTGTGCGGCGGTGGGGATCTCCCCGTCCAGCTCCTTCGGCCGCATGCTCGTGCTCGGGGCAGCGCCGGAACCGGTGCGGACCAGGGCCATGCCCGTGGTGTTCTTGCCCTCGGCCAGCGCGACGAGCGGGAAGACGCCGTCGCCGAGGGTGACCAGGACGTCGTATCGCTCACCCATGCCGATCAGCAGGGCGTCCACCTGCCGATGCTCGACGGGGAACCCGTCGGTGTGGGTGATGGTCAGCCGGTGGCCGCCGAGCGCCACACGGTACGCCGTGTCACCGCCGGCGTTGATGATGCGCAGCCGGATCCGCTTGCCGGGCGTTCCCCGGTAGACGTCGGCGTCGGAGGCCACCCGTCCATTGACCAGGTGGTATGGGTACTTCACGTCTCCGGCGTCGCCGCCGAGCAGGTCGCTCGTGGCGCCCATCAGCCTGAACCTCATGGACATGCTGTCGGACGAGGGCGAAGAGGACGAGGACGAAGAGCTGTCGTCCATCTCCATGCCGTCCATGGCGCCCATGCCATGCCCGCCCATGCCCTGGCGCAGTTCCGCGAAGACTTCGTCGGGCGTGCCGGTGACCCCGTCGACCCAGTCGTCCAGGACCACGACCCACTCGTCGTCGTACGACAGCGGCTCCCTGGGGTCCTCGACGATCAGCGGCGCGTACAGGCCCCGGTCGAGCTGGACGCCTACGTGGGGATGGAAGAAGTACGTTCCGGGAGCGTCGGCGATGAAGCGGTAGGTGAAGTTGGAACCCGCCCGTACGACGTTCTGAGTGACCGGGGGCGCGCCGTCCATGTCGTTGCGCAGGGCGATGCCGTGCCAGTGGAGGGAGGTGGAGGTCCTGCCCGGCAGCTGGTTGGAGAGTTCGGCGGCCAGGGTGTCGCCGGTGGAGACCCGGATCTCCTTGCCTGGGGTCCGTCCGCTGAACGCCCAGCTCTTGGCCGTGACTCGGTCGCCGAGGTCGAGCACGGCGGGCGCGGCGGTCAGGGTCACATTGCGCACCGTGCCGGTGCCGGCGCGCCTCTTCTCGGTGGCCGCCACCGCCGAGCCGGAGGGGCTGACCAAGGAGGGTGTGTCGCCGCTGCCGGGGCCGTTGGTGCAGGCGGCGAGCGCGCCCGCGCCCACGGCGCCGAGGCCAGCCAGCAGGACGGAGCGGCGGTTGATGGTGTTCAAGGCGTGACTCTCTTCTCGATGTGTCTGACGGGGTCGCCTGCGCGACGGCCGTCCGCGTGGGGGCGCGCGGGCGACAGCCGTGGGCGCGACCTACAGCAGAAAGCGAGAGAGGACGGAAAGGTCGGGCGGCGCGCGGGTCGTCGTTCCGGGCACCTCGCGGCCGATGACTGGTCCGAGTGCCGCACCCTTGTCGTAGTAGGGGCGGAGAGCGGTTGGTGGCGCCAGGTTCACCGTGTCGACGCCGATGGCAGAGCAGTGCTGTGTGGCCATGGTCGAGCAGGCGCCCTCGCCGCCGTCGGGGGTCGGGGCCTCGGGCGCCGAGACGTGCATCGCCGCAGCCACCGGCATGCCCATGGCCGTCGTATCGCCCGTGTGCGGCATGGCGCTCGTGGTGGACAAGCCGAAGGCCGGTGCCGGTGCCGGTGCCGCTGGCTCGGCCGCCGTCCCGTGGTGCACGAGCAACGTGAGTGCTGCGAACAGCGCGATGACGACGGCACGCGTCCAGCGGCCGGCGCCGCCGTGTGCGCTGACCCGCCGGGCTCGGCGTGCCGTCATCGTTCTCCATGCCTTTCCGCTGTTGTACCCCGTGCCCACTGTACCCCCGGGGGGTAGCAATGCGGGACGACTCAGGTTCAGGGCTCATCATGCCGGTGAGGGGTGTGCCGGAGTTCCACCGCCGAGGTTTCGTATCGATCCGGGTCGGCGTCGTGGGCGGCCGCGCAGTGGGCGGAGCAGAAGTGCAGGGTGCCGTGGGCGGTGTCCCGGTGTTCCGGTGTGGTGGCAGGGTCGACCTGCATGCCGCAGACCGGGTCGGTCACCGAGGGGGCGTGTGAATCCGTGTCGTCGGCGGCCGTCTCCGTCAACGGTCGTACGGCCTTCGGCGCCACGGCGTCCGACAGTGGCTCGGGGTGCCAGCGACGCAGCCGGGACGCGTTGGTGACCACTGACAGGGAGGACAGGGTCATGGCCGCGGCGGCGATGATCGGGCTGAGGCGGATGCCCCACAGCGGGTAGAGGGCGCCGGCTGCGATAGGGATGCCGACGGCGTTGTAGACCAGCGCGAAGAACAGGTTCTGCTTGATGTTGCGCATGGTCGCCCGCGACAGCCGGATCGCGGTGACGACGCCGGACAGCGAGCCGGAGATGAGCGTGATGTCGGCGGCTTCGATCGCGACATCCGTGCCGGTGCCGATCGCGAGGCCAACGTCGGCCTGGGCCAGGGCGGGCGCGTCGTTGATACCGTCGCCGACCATGCCGACGGTGCGGCCTTCGCCCTGAAGGCGGCGGATCTCGTCGGCCTTGTGCTCCGGCAGAACCTCGGCCAGCACCCGCCGTACGCCGACCTGTTCGGCGATCGCGGCGGCGGTGCGGGCGCTGTCACCGGTGAGGATGACCGTGCCGATGCCGAGGCGGTGCAGGGCGGCGATGGCCTGGACCGAGTCGTCCTTGACGGTGTCGGCCACGGCGAGCACGCCAGCCGACTGCCCGTCGACGGCGGCGAGGACGGGCGTCTTGCCCTCGGCCGAGAAATTCTCGGCCTGCCCGCGCAGGTGAGCGGTCTCGATACCGACGTCGGCGAGCAGCCGGGCCGTGCCCACGGTGACGGCCTTGCCGTTCACGGTGGCCTGGACGCCCTTGCCGGTGACGGAGTCGAAGGCCGATGCGGCGGGCGCGGTGACGCCGCGCTCATGCGCGCCGGCGACGATCGCGGTGGCCAGCGGATGCTCACTGTCGGCCTCTGCGGCGGCCACCAGCGCAAGCAGTTCGTCCTCGGTGAAGCCGTCGGCGGGACGTACGTCGGTGAGAACCGGCTTGCCCGCGGTGACCGTGCCGGTCTTGTCCAGGACGACGGTGTCGATCTTGTGGGCGGTTTCCAGGGCTTCGGCGGAGCGGATCAGGATGCCCGCCTGCGCGCCCTTGCCGGTGCCGACCATCACCGACAGCGGGGTGGCCAGGCCTAGTGCGCAGGGACAGGCGATGATCAGAACGGCGACCGCGGAGACCAACGCCAGCGTCAGGGCAGGCGAGGGGCCGACCGTGTACCAGAGGGCGAAGGCCGCGATGGCGATCGCGATGACGGCGGGTACGAAGTACGCCGAGATCGCGTCGGCCAGCCGCTGGATCGGCGCCTTGGACGCCTGGGCCTGCTGCACGAGCCGGATGATCTGCGCGAGCATCGTGTCGGCGCCGATCTTGGCAGCCCGCACGCGCAGGCTGCCCGTGGTGTTGACGGTGGCCCCGATGACGGTGTGCCCGGCGCGCTTGGTCACGGGCATCGGCTCCCCGGTGACCATCGACTCGTCGACCGACGACGCCCCGGAGAGCACCTCGGCGTCGACGGGGATCTTCTCGCCGGGCCGGATGACGATCTCATCGCCCACCGCGACCTCGTCGACGGGGATCTCGGTCTCGCCGCCGTCCCTGATGACCCGGGCGGTACGGGCCTGGAGCCCGAGGAGTGCCCGGATGGCCTGGCCGGTGCCGGCCTTGGCGCGTGCCTCCAGCAGCCGCCCGAGCAGGATGAGGGTGAGGATGACGCCGACGGCCTCGAAGTAGACCTCGCGGACGTCCTCCGGCAGCAGCCGGGGCGCCAGCGTGACCAGCAGGCTGTAACCGTAGGCCGCCGAAGTGCCCAACGTGATCAAGGAGTTCATGTCGGCGCCGCGGTTCCGCAGGGTGAGCCAGCCGATGCGATGGATGGGCCACCCCGTGTAGCACATCACTGGAGTGATCAGGGCCAGCTGCACCCAGTGGTTCAGCATCCAACCCGGCACCCAGCCGGCGCCGAAGAGCTCGTCGGCCATCACCGCGAACAGCACGGGCAGCGTGAGCACCGCGCCGACTGCGACCCGGCGGCCGAGGTCTCCGATCTCCGCGCGCCGCTCGGCGACCTCCGCTGCCTCGGCGTCGGCAGCGGACGTACGGTCGTCCGGTGCCGTGTCGTCCGTGGCGGCGAGTGCCTCGCCGCCGCTGGAGCCCTCGCCCGGGTCGACCACGAGCGTGCCGTGGATCATGTTCATTCCGCAGGCGAACCCGAACGATCCCGCCCGCTCGGGCCGCAGCCGCACAGTGGTGCGCTCGTACCCGGGCAGTCCGGCGCTGACGTGCAGGTCGGGGAAGACGACTCGGTTGGTGCATTCGCCGCTCTCCTGCCGGTCGAAGACCAGCTCCAGCGGCACCCCTTGCCGCACCCGGATCACGTCAGGGTTGTAGCCGCCCCGCACAGTCACCTCCACCCGCTGCACCCCGCCCTCGATCAGGGCGGTACGCGCGCGGCGCGGGCCGAAGAAAAACCAGCTCAACGCGACGACGAGTATGGCGGCCAGGGCCACCACGACAATGTCGGCGGTATCCATGGCAGACCTTCTCTCTGCGGCTGCTTCTCAGACTCCTCCCGAATACCCCCACAGGGTCAGGGCCCAATGGTCCAGGTGTTTTGGCCTCATCGGCCCATGACGCGCTGCCGTGCGGGGGCGACGGTGAAGGTGAGGAACCGGGAAGACGCAGGCGCCAGGCCCCGTCTCCCGCAGTCCGGCGAGGAAGCGGGTGACCGTGATGTTCTGGTACGACCACGGTCCCAGTGGATGGGGCTGGTTCACCATGTCGGTCGGCATGATCCTCTTCTGGGCGGTGATCATCACCTTCGGTGTGCTTCTCTTCCGGGCCTTGTCCCGGCCGGGTGACATGAAGACGGCGCTCGGGCCCGTGCTGCCGCGCCCCACCGCCGAGCAGCTCCTTGCCGAACGCTTCGCCCGCGGCGAGATCGACGAGGACGAGTACCACCGCCGCCTGACCGTCCTGAGCGGACACGCCGACGACGGCCCCCGGCTCAGTAAGAGCTGACCACAGAACCGACGGGCATGCTTTCGAGGAGGCCCGCGATGGACACCAACCAACGCAACTACGGGCTGTACGCCGTCGCGGTGGCCATCTCCGTGGTCGGTGCTCTGGCCTTGGGCATGCCGGTGGCCACGCTCTTCTTCATGGCCATCGCGCTGGCCTGCCCGCTGATGATGATCTTCATGATGCGCGGCATGCACCGTGGCGATGGCATGCATGGCGGCCAGGACAGCTCCCACGAGTCCCGACGCGAGGACGATCCGCCGGCCAAGCACGACTGGCCGCAGCCACGGAGTTGACCGACCGGTCCGGCAGGCTGCCATGCCCGCGGGCGGTGATCGCCGTACTGCTCAGGGGGCATCCTGGCCGGGAGAACTGGCTGAGCATGATCCCCGCCTGGACCATGGTGGTCGTCTCCCGGTAGACGGTGTGGTCCTCGGTGAAGTCCGGGTACGGGAGTTCCGGCGGCATGGATGTGCCAGACGAGCACGGCGGTCACGCCGATGGCCTGGATGCCGCTGCGCCGAGCGGCGAAGAACTTGGTGCCGGCGTGCTTGTCACGGACCGGGAGCCGAGGCCGATATCGCCACCCCCGATGCCCTCCCGTCTCAACCGCCTCGCTGACGGCGGGCCGCGTCTCTGCCTACGACCAGCCGCCCGAGTCGGACGAGTTACGCCGGGCCGAGACGGTGACGCTTTCGGGGTGCTTGCCGTTCCGGTTCCCGGAGCTCATGAAGGCGCCACCGTGGTCGGCCGTACGTTTCTGCGCTGCTGGCGGTCAGCGCTATGGGGCGCTGCCCATCTCTGCAGCGAAGGCCACAGGGTCGCTGTCGAACCCTCGGAGCATCTCGTGAAACTCCCACGCTCCGGAGGTATCCCGGGCGAACTCGGCGACGGTCGCGGCGGTGGATCCCGCGACCTGCGCGAACTCGTCCTTCAGCAGCTCCTTGTACTCCTCGACCACCAGCACACCGACATTCGATATGTCACCGAAGGTCTTGGGGCCGCTGTTCTGGTGGATGGCCACGCCCACAACCACCCGTGCGAAGGAGGAGGCGAGGCGATCAAGCTCCAGCGTCATCACTTCGACATAGCCGAAGCCCTGACCGGTCTGGCTGTGCCGGCTCATGTTGATGGTGCCGTCTGGTGAGCGGCTGTCGAAGTGGACGACGTACACCGGCCGCTCGTAGGCAGCGTCCGCCGAGTAAGTTGCGGCGATGATGTCGAGATGATGAGGGGGCTGCTCCCAGGGGCTCGGGTCCCACTTGAGCCGCACCTCGGCCTTCCTCACTTCCCGGCTGTCGCTGCTCACCGGATTACCGCCTCTTCCGTATCGAAAGCCATCAGGGAATGGATGGTCCCCGCATAGTCAAGTATGGTTCTCGGTCACCCTGTTGAAGCCTTGTGCGGCTGGGCCCCTGCGGCGGGCCGGTGCGTTGCCTCGGGGGGCACTGAAGTACTGGCCTTCCGGTGTCCCGTGCACGAAAAGATCGGACCGCCCGGGTGATGGCGTGCAGGCCGGGGGACAGACACTCCGTCGAACGGCCTCGTCGGCGACGCAGTCGGAGGCCAGAGTAGCCGCCAAGGGGCCCGGCCAAGGCGGCTCCCGCGAAAGGAGCTTGCGGCGACCGTCAAACTAGGGAGTCACCCCGCCGCCGTCGGTATGGACGCCGAACGCGGCCCAGGCCAGGGGCTCGAACGCGGCAGCCTGCACGTCGTCCTACACCGCTCGTCATCACGAGGGAGCGGTGCCGTATTGCGCCTCAACCTCGCCTCCGCCGACGCAGCGACCGAAGGATCTTCGGCATGGCACCGCCGATGACGAGGGCCGCAAGAGGCAGGACCACATCGGACCACGGGTCACGGATGGGCTTGTACGTGGCGGTGCCGTCGGGGATTTCGATGTAACCCAGGGGCTTGGCCCCGGCCCCTCCGCCCTCTCCTTCGCCGGTTTTCGTGGCGCCGACTTCGCGTCCGGCGCCGCCACCGAATCCGAAGCCGACCTCGGCGACCGGGATGACAGTGACACCGTCGGCAGTGATGGGCTCACCGTAGACGGCGGTTACCGAGGCGCGGCCGCCGAGCTTGTCGGCGAGGCGTTCCAAAAGAGTGACGGAGGCGTGGGCGGCCGTCATGTCGGCCAGTGCCGCGCGTTCTTGGTCCCCCGTTGGCACCGGCTCGCTCTCGTTCTCGGGGGCGGTCATGGTGTGCCGCCCGGGTGAGGACGCTCAGCGGTGCCGAGAATGTGAGTGGCTGCCGGGGAGGGCAGGCGCGTCTCGGGGAAGGCGAACTTCTCCACCGAGGTGAGGGTGAACCCGGCGGTGGTGATGGCCGATTGGGTGTCGCGGCCGGTGTGGCAGCCCCCCATCAGTAGGGGCCAGAGGGTGGCGTCCAACGCGCGCTGCGCGCGGCGCATGCTGGTTGAGTCGGCGCGTACGTGCTCGAAGAAGCGGAGCTGTCCGCCGGGCCGCAGGACGCGGTGGAGTTCGGCGAGCGCGGCGTGCGGGTCGGCAACCGAGCACAGGGTCAGGCAGACGACGGCCGCGTCGAACGAGGCGTCCGGGAAGGGCAGTTGCTCGGCGATCCCGCCGGTCACCTCCACCTGCACCGGGGCGGTACGGGCGGCCTGCTCGGCCAGCGCGCGCAGGCGCGGTTCTGGCTCGACGGCCAGCACGCGCTTCACCTCTGGCGGGTAGTGCGGGAAGTTCAGTCCGTTGCCCGCGCCGATCTCGATGACCTCGCCGGCCAGACCGGACAGCAGGCGTGTGCGGTGCTCGGTGATGCCGGCCTTGTCCAGGGCGGGCCCGGCGATCCGTGCGTAGAACCGGGCGAAGAGCGGATGGGGCCGGAGGGTCCGTGAGGTCATGGCTGGTCACCGTCCTCCTCGACAGCGTTGCCTTGAGGGCTACCATGTTTTGCGGAGGTACTACATAGTGAAGTCACTTCACGATATGCGCGAGGGGACCGCTTCCGCCAGTGTCTCGCTGGACCGGCTCCTCGAGCTGGCCGAGGTGCTCGGCGCGATGATGGAGCGCGGGGTTACCAAGCACGGGCTGACCCGCGCGCGGGCTGGGCTGCTGTGGGCGCTGTTCCATGACGGGGCGATGACCCAGCGGGCTCTTGCCGCACGGCTCCAGGTCACCCCGCGCAATGTCACGGGCCTGCTGGACGCCCTGGAGGCCGACGGCCTGGTTGCCCGCGCGGCCCATCCGACCGACCGGCGGGCCACGCTGGTGTCCCTCACCGAGTCTGGCCGCACCCTGACCGTTGGGTTGCGCGTGGGGCGTGACACGCTGGCCCGTGAGCTCTTCGGGGACATGCCTGCCGCCCAGCTGGCCGCGATCCAGGACGGCCTGGAGACGGTGATCGCACGGTTGTGCGCCATCGGCCGGGCCAGCGGCTAGCCGCCTGCGGCAGAGACGCATGCTTTGACATTGGAAGGTTCGTGCGGCATCAGCCGCTTCGCGCAGGTCGTCGGCAACTCCCCGTCGCAGCCCCTCTAGGTCTAAGGGGGGCCGCCACTCGGCCCGGGGCCTGCCCTCGGCCGGCGATTCCCGAGAATCCGTTTGGCGTGGGTGTCGTATCCGCCCGCCCGCCGATCGTCTTCTTGGTAGCAGGGTCGGCCGGCGCTGCGTAAGAGCCTGAGAAGGAGACGTTCCCATGTCGTCGTCAGCTACCCCGAAGCCGATTCCCGATGCTTACCGCCGGGTCACCCCGTGCCTGGTCGTCCAGGGCGCCGCCAAGGCGCTCGAGTTCTACGGCGAGGTGTTCGCAGCCACCGAGCGGATGAGGTTCCCGGGGCCGGGCGGGACCGCCGCGCACGCCGAGATCGAGATCGGGGACTCGGTCGTCATCGTCGAGGACCCCTCGCCGTACACGGGGACCGAGGCCCCGCCCGCCGGCGGCCTGCCCGGCAGCCCGGCCTGCCTATTCGTCTACGTTGAGGACGTGGACGCCGTCGTCGCCCGCGCCGTCGAGCCGCACATCGAGGTGATCCGGAGCAGACGGTCGTCGATCGGATCGGGCGCTGGGGCGACCAGGACGTCCCACGACTTCAGGACGTCCGGCAGGCGGTTGACGTCGATGGAGTCGGGATTGACCAGGCCTTGTCGGGCGGGAGCGGGACGAACGTGGTGTCGATGGTGCATGGGTGTACGGCAGCGGCTCTCGATCTCGTGGATGCGATAGCCGGGTCCGAGATGGCGGCGCAGCCACTCGATGCCCGTGCGGTTGATGACATTGCTCCGCGTGACGAACAGGTCACGGCCCTGTACTCCCGAAGCTGCCAAGAAGCGGTTGTGAAGGGTTCGGACCGCCAGGGGCCTTGGCAGCGCAAGGACTACCTAGCCCTTGGATCCAGCCCTTCTGGCCGCTCTGTGCCTCCCAGTCCCTCGGAGCGGTGAATCATGGACCGCTTGGTTCCGCCTGGCCCGCGGCTATGGCTCTTTTGAACGGGGCTGGGTCTTGGGGATCCGTGAGGTGAAGAACAGCGCGAGGAGAGCGGTGAAGGCGAGGATGGCGAGTGCGGCGCGCAGACCGTCGATCCTGGCGTCGGCGTTCGCGTCGAGTGCCGCTTGAGTGACCTCGGTGCTGGTGCCCACTTCGTCGAGGGCGGACTTGAGCTGGGCGTCCGACAAGAACGGTACGCCGCTTTGGAGTTCGACCGTTGCCTGGCTCTTGACCTCGGCCGGGACCGCCGGATTCTGCTCCACGTTGGTGAGGAACGAGGCCGTCAGCGCGGCGATCATGATCGACCCGGCGAGGGCAGTACCGATCGAGGCACCGAGGTTGGTGACGGCGTTCTGGACGCCGCCGACTTCTGCGCTCCGTGCTTCAGGCACTGCGGACACGGTGACCGACCCTAGCTGGGAGGCCAGCGCGCCCATGCCGAGCCCGATCAACAGGAGGGGGATGGTGACGATTTCCCCGCCAGCGTCCAAGTCGAGCGCGGCCATCAAAACCACCGCACCCGCGAGCAACGCGAGGATCCCGAGCCGCACCACCCGCCGCGGCGAGACGTCCGGGAAGTAGCGAGGGATCAGGATGGCGGCCGCCAGCAGGGTCACGGAGAGCGGCAGGATGCGGACACCGGTCGTCAGCGCGGACAGGCCCAGGGCGACCGACAGATAGAGCGGTACGACGAAGAACACGCCCATCTGAACGAGGTACTGAAAGAAGAACATCGTCAGTCCACCGGTGAGTTGCTTGTTGTGCAGCATGCCCGGGTCGATGAGAGGCTCCCTGCGCCGCTCCACCATGCGGGCCTCCCACCGGAGGAAAAGCCAGATCAGCAGCAGACCAGCCAGCATCAGCCACACAACCAGCGAGACCCCGAGCCACGAGGGCGCGTCGGGCTTCGGCTGGAACCAGCCCCATTCGTCCGAGCGGAGTACGCCGTAGACGAAGACCCCGAGCCCGAGCGCGGACAGCACGGCGCCGATGAGGTCGATGCGAGAGCGTTCACCGACCGGCGCGTCAGCAACGCGGCCGGCGAGCACCAGGATGCCGAGCACCATCACGACCTCACCGACGAAGACCCATCGCCAGGAGAAGTACGTCGTCGCGACACCCCCGATGATCGGCCCGACCGCGATCGCCACGGCCCCTGCGGCCGCGACGAGACCGTAGGCGGCGGGACGGCGTTCGGTGGCGAAGTTGCTCGCCACGAGCGCCACGATCGCGGGCAGGATAAGTGCTGCCCCAACCCCTTCGAGGAACGACCAGCCGACCAGCAGCACGGCCAGGTTCGGTGCGAGCGCCGTGGTCAGGGAGCCGCAGCCGTAGATGACACAGCCGATCATGAACGCCGGTTTGCGGCCGATCAGCGCCCCTACCTTGCCGCCAGGGATCATGAACATCGCCATCACGAGGGTGTAGGCGGTGATGGCGCCTTGGATACCCGTCACCGTCGTGCCCACGTCTTCGGCCACCGTCGCGATCGAGACGTTCATGACCGAGCTGTCGAGAGCCATCAGGAACTGACCGGCCGCAAGTGTCAGCAGGACCATTCGCGCCGTTGCCGACCTCTCAGCAGTGCCGGTCCTGGGTGCCATGCGCGCATCGTCCCAGCCGCCCGGGGGAGCCATCCGCGACCCGCCACGGAGGTCAACCGGTCGGCGGAGTCGCTGGTTCACAAGGAGGCGGGGGCGAGCCGAACGGTCCGGGGGTGCAGGCGGATCCGCACCGCCGGGGCCGGCGTGGTCGACGGGCCGTTCGTGGAGGGCAAGGAAGTCGTCAGCGGGTACGCCGAGATCGAGGTCGCCGACCTCGATGAGGCGCTGCGTATGGTGCGCACCTGGCCGGGCTGTCCGGTGGTCGAGATCCGTCCCGTAGAGACCAGCCCGCTGGGGTGAGCGCAACGTGACGGCACCGTCGCACGGAGCGGCCGAGTCCCATGACCGGCTGGCCGCTTCGCTGATCCAGGTGACCGGCGACTTCTCCGCTGCGGAGGACCTGGTGCAGGACGCCGTGCTGGTGGCGCTGAAGCACTGGCCGGTGGACGGGATCCCGGAGCGGCCCGACGCCTGGCTGTTCACGGTGGCCCGGCGGCGCGGGCTGGACCTGCTGCGGCGCCAGGAGAACTACCACCGCAAGCTGGCGCAGTTGCAGTGGCCGCCGGAGGAGGGCGAGGCGGGGATCCCGTACCGCGTTCCCGACGACGAGGAGTTGGGCGATCGGCTCTCGCAGGTCCTCGCGGTGATCTACCTGCTGTTCAACGAGGGCTACCTCTCCACCACCGGGCAGGCACAGTCGCACGACCTGGCCGACGACGCCGAGTGGCTGGCCGCCCTGCTGCACCGGCTGATGCCGACCGAGCCCGAGGCGGCCGGGCTGCTGGCGCTGATCCGCCTGCACCGCGCCCGCACGGCCGCCCGCTTCACCTCCGAAGGCGCGCTGGTGCGGCTGCAGGACCAAGACCGCTCGCTGTGGGATCAGGAAGCGATCGAGGCGGCCACAGCCCTGCTGACTTTGGCCATCAAACGGCAACGCCCAGGCCCGTACCAGCTCCAGGCCGCCATTGTGGCCTGCCATGCGGAGGCCGCGCGCTGGGAGGACACCGACTGGGAGCAGATCGTGCTGCTGTACGACATGCTGCTGCACCTCGCCCCGTCCCCGGTCACCCGACTGCACGGGGCTGTCGCCCTCCGACGCACCGAGGGGCCGCAGGCCGCACTGGCACAGGTCGACGGCCTCGCCGGAGAGCTCGACCACTACCACCTGTTCCACGCCGTCCGCGCCGGCCTGCTGCGTGACCTGCACCGCCTCGACGAGGCCCGCACCGCGGACCGGTTCGCGCTCGAACTGACCGCCAACCCCGCCCAGCGCGCCGTAGGTTCGGTCAGTGCGCGGCAGCCGCCGTGGTGAGTGCGTCTGCCGCCGTCTCGATGTCGCCGGTTGTGGTCCAGCGGCCCAGCGACAGCCGCAGCGCCCCGAGTGCGCGGGCCGGATCGAGGCCCATGGCGGTCAGGACCGGGGAGGGGGGTGTGGGTGCCGCTGTGGCAGGCCGACCCGGTGGAGGCCGCGATCTGGTGGGCTGCTGCGAGGATTTCGTGGCCGAGGGTGCCGTCGATACTGACGTTCAGCGTGTTCGGGAGGCGAGCTTTCTCGGGGCCGTTGAGGTGGACCCGGCCCGGCAGGGCCGCCGCCAGCCGCTGATGGAGGCCGTCGCGCAGGGCCGCGATCCGGTCCTGGGCGCCGTCGGCGAGGTCGGCGGCCGCGATCCGGGCGGTGGTGCCGAGGGCGACGGCCAGGGCGACGTTCTCCGTCCCGGCCCGCAGGCTGTGCTCCTGCCCGCCGCCGTAGACGACCGGCTCCAGCCGCACGCCGTCGCGTACGTACAGCGCGGCCGAGCCCTTCGTGGCATACATCTTGTGCCCTACGACGGTGAGCAGGTCCACGCCCAGGGCGCGGACGTCGAGGGGGATCTTCCCTACCGCCTGGGCGGCGTCGCAGTGGAACAGCGCCCCACGCTCGTGGGCGAGGGCGGCGAGTTCGTTGATCGGTTGGAGGGCGCCGGTCTCGTTGTTGGCGGCCATCACCGACACCAGCACGGTCTCCTCATCCAGCGCGGCGGACAGCGCGGCCGGATCGACCAGCCCTTCGCCGTCGACAGGCAGCACGCTGACGCGCGCTCCATGCAAGTGTTCCAGCGCGTGGCAGGTCTCCAGGATGGCAGGGTGCTCGGTGACCTGCGTGATCACGTGGGGACGCGTACGGCCGGAGGCGAGGACCACGCCGCGCAGCGCCAGCAGGTCGGCCTCGGAGCCGGAGGCGGTGAACACGATCTCCTCGGCACGGGCACTGATCAGGGCAGCGACCTGTGCGCGGGCCTCGGCCAGCGCCCGCCGGGGCTCGGCGCTGTAGGGGTGGCTGCTGGAGGGGTTGCCGAAGAAGTCCGTCAGGTGGGGCAGCATCGCCTCGGCCACCCGCGGATCCACCGGGGTGGTGGCGTTGTAGTCCAGGTAGACCGGCCCGCCGACAAGCCCCGGATGTACCGGCACGCGGCTGCCGGTCATGCCAGGTCCCCGGCGTCGACGGGCAGGTCGGCCAGTCGCCACTCCAGCATCCCGTCGTTCAGGCGGATCGCCCGGCGGCCTCGGTCGGTCAGCAGCCGCACCGCGTCGTAGGCAAGCACGCAGTACTCGCCACGGCAGTACACGACGATCTCCGTCTCCTCGGGCAACTCGTCGATCCGGTCGGCCAGTTCCTCGACCGGGATCGACACCGCACCCGGGATGTGCCCGGCCCGGTACTCCTCCACCGGCCGCACGTCCAGCACCACCACGGCCCCGGCCGCCACGCGGGCGCGCAACTCCTCGTGGGTGACCTCCGCCGTATCGTCCTCACCGAGGTAGGCGTCCCGCGCCGCGGGTACGGCCGCCTGGTGGGCCTCGGCGACCTTGCGCAGCAGCGCGAACAGCTGAGCCACGTCGTCCCCGGCGAGCCGGTAGTGGATGCGCGCGCCCTCACGGCGGGTGGCGACGAACCCGGCCTGCTTGAGCGTCTGCAGATGCGCCGAGGCCGTCGTCAGGTTCAGCCCCGCCGCCTTGGCCAGCGCGTCCACCGTGCGCTCGCCCTGGGCTAGCAGGTCGAGCAGTTCAAGGCGCTTTCCGCTGGCCAGCGCCTTGCCGCTGGCCGCGAACGCCTCGTACAGCTGCGCCTTCGTACCGGCCTTGGAGTTTCCCGTCATGACATCCTCCATGAATCCATGGAATATTGTAAGTGACGGTGAGGGTCGTGACCAAACACCCTCGCGCAGCCGAACCCTGGAGGAACCGATGGGCTTCGCCGACGACCACCTGATACCGCTGGTCGACGCCGGGCTGGGCAACAGCGCCTACCTCGTCGACCTCGGCGACGGCCGCGCCCTGACCGTGGACGCCAGCCGGGACCTGCGCGTTTTGCGGGAGGCTGCTAAGCGGCGCGGGCTGACCGTCGCCTTCGCCGCCGACACTCACCTGCACGCCGACTTCCTCACCGGCGCCCTCCAGCTCGCCGCCGACGACGGTGCCACCGTCCTGGCCTCCGCCGCCGGGCATCGCGCCTTCCCGCACACCGCGCTCGCCGACGGCGACGAGACCGACCTGGGCGGGCTGACCGTGCGCGCGCTGGCCACCCCCGGCCACACCGACGAACACCTCTCCTTCCTCCTCCTGGACGGCACGCGGAAGCTGGGAGTCTTCACTGGTGGGTCGCTGATCGTCGGTTCGGCCGCCCGCACCGACCTGCTCGGCGCCGACCGTGCGGAGGAGCTGGCCCGTGCCCAGTACCGCTCACTGCGGCGGCTGGCCGAACTCCCGGATACGACCGCGGTGTGGCCCACCCACGGCGCCGGATCCTTCTGCTCCGCCCCGCCCGGCGCCGAACGCACCACGACCATCGGCGCCCAGAAACGGGCCAACGGCCTGCTCGCCGCGCCGGACGAGAACACCTTCGTCCGCGAACTGCTGCGCAGCCTCGGCTCCTACCCCGCCTACTTCGACCGCCTGGCCGAGACCAACCGGCGCGGCCCCGCAGTACTCACCGCCGCGCCTTCGATTTCCGCGCTGTCCGGAGCCGCCGTACGCAGCCTGCTCGGCCAGGATGCGCAGATCGTCGACGTGCGACCGGTGCCGGACTTCGCCGCCGGGCACATCCCCGGCGCCGTCTCGATCCCTCTGCGCGACCAGTTCGCCACCTGGCTCGGCTGGCTGCTGCCCGACGACACCCCCCTCGTCTTCGTCACCGCATCCGGCCAGGACCTAGCTGAACTCACTTGGCAGGCCCTGAAGATCGGATACGAGCGGCTGGCCGGCCACCTGACCATGGACGCCTGGACGAGCGACGGCGGAGAGCAGGAGACCGTCGAACTGCTCACCGCCGACCACATCGGCGACCGCCCCGTCCTCGACGTCCGCCAGCAGTCCGAGCGCGACGCCGGGCACATCCCCGACGCGGTCGGAATCGAACTCGGCGAACTGGCCGCCCACGCCGACGATGCCCCTTCGGGCGCTGTGGTGCACTGCGGGCACGGTGAGCGCGCGATGACCGCCGCGAGCCTTCTGCAACGCGCAGGCCACCACGGCCTCGCCGTCCTCACCGGCGGACCGGACGACTGGGCCAAGGCCACCGGCCACGCGCTGAAGGAGGGCGCGTGACGACCACGACTGCCGCCGGCGGCGTACGGCTCGGACTGCGTGCCAACCTGGCCCAGTTCAGCCTGCTCGTCCTCGTCAATGCCCTGGTCGGTGGCATGCTCGGTCAGGAACGCACCGTCCTGCCCCTGCTCGCCGACGACGTCTTCCACCTCGCCGCCTACACCGCCGCCCTCACCTACATCCTGGCCTTCGGTGCCACCAAGGCCATCACCAACTTCTTCGCCGGCACTTGGTCCGACCGCTACGGCCGCAAGCCCGTGCTCGTCGCCGGCTGGCTGATCGCCATCCCGATACCCGCGATGCTCGCCTGGGGCCCGACCTGGGGCTGGATCATCGCCGCGAACGTCCTGCTCGGCATCAACCAGGGCCTGACCTGGTCCACCACCGTCATCATGAAGATCGACCTGGTCGGCCCGGAACGCCGCGGCCTGGCCATGGGCTTCAACGAGGCCGCCGGGTATGTCGCGGTGGCCGCCACCGCCATGGCCACCGGCGCCATCGCCGAACACGCCGGACTGCGCCCCGAGCCTTTCCTCCTCGGCGCCGCCTACCTCGTCCTGGCCCTGGGCCTGTCCACCCTCGCCGTCCGCGAGACCCGCGACCACGCCCGAGCCGAGGCCGCGCTCCACCCCGTACAGACAGCCACGGAGGTGACCACGGCCCAGATCGCCCGCCGAACCAGCTTCACCGACAAGGCCCTGTCCGCCGCCAGCCAGGCCGGCATGGTCAACAACCTCAACGACGCTCTTGCCTGGGGCATCTTCCCTCTGCTCTTCGCCGCCCACGGCCTCTCCATCGCCCAGATCGGAGTCCTCGCCGCCCTCTACCCCGCCGTGTGGGGCGCGAGCCAGATGCTCACCGGCTGGTGGTCCGACCACATCGGCCGCAAACACCTCATCACCGCGGGCATGGTGCTCCAGGCGTCAGCCATCGCCCTCGTCGCCGCCGGAACCACGTTCGCCGTCTGGGCCATCGCCCAGGTCCTGCTCGGCGTCGGAACCGCGCTGGTCTACCCGACCCTGCTCGCCGTCATCGGCGATGTCGCCCACCCCGCCTGGCGCGCCCGCGCCGTCGGCGTCTACCGCCTGTGGCGCGACGGCGGCTTCGCCGTCGGCGCCCTCCTCGCCGGAATCCTCGCCGACGCCTACGGCCTCACCACCGCCATCTGGGCCGTCGCCGCCCTCACCGCGACCTCCGGGCTGATCGTCGCCGTCCGCATGTACGAAACCCACCCGCGACCCGCTCCGGCGGGCAACTGAGAGCAAAACTGAGACCACGCACGTCGAAGGGCCCCACCGCGAACGGTGGGGCCCTTCGACATCGTGCCCCGTTAGGCACTGGCGGAGGATACGAGATTCGAACTCGTGAGGGGTTGCCCCAACACGCTTTCCAAATGTTCGTCTGGGGGTTCGGGGATGCTCGGGGGCGTCCTGACCTGCGGTGGAACCGGCGGCGGTGGAGGGTTCGGATGGTGCTGAACGGAGGCGAATGCAACCAGAACTGCAACCAGAGGAAGCCGCATTGTCCCTGGTCAGTGATGGCGCCAAGGTCCTGTCAGGACCGCATGGGCAATGAGCTCTCGCTCCGGGGTCAGCTGGCGTTCTCCTCACCGTTCAGGTGCCGCATCGCAAGGGGGAGCTCGTCCGGGTGCCGTGCCAGCCTGCCATGACCCAGGCGGTGCGGGCATCCATGCCCGGCCCGAACTCGGCTGCCAGGCGGAGGGCCTGCCACGTCGTTCGAGGCGCGAGCACCCAGCGCCAGAACTGGAGCTGTATGTGGCCGGTGCGGTCGGCCGCCCTTCCTTCTGGGCTGGTGGCATTCTGCGGAGGAGGGCCGGTTTCACCCGGTGAGTTCGTTTTGTCGGCCACCCTGCGAGTGTTGCCGCGTATTCCGTGTCGGCGGAGTCGATCAGTCCGGTGGCCACCGGAAAGTGCTGCCGAGACGGCCGGCGTTGACGTCCGAGGTGGTTGGGCTACGCACGGTCGCCAGGCCCAAGTTGTCCCTCCTGGCCAGCTGAGCCGGCCATGGCCGACTCGCGCCCTTCTCGTGCTGCCTCGGGCGGCTCACACTGCGGTACACGGACCTGTGGGGGAGGCCTTCGACCGTGGCGAGGCGTGGACGGGGTGCGGCTGCTCGCAGGCGGCGAGCGGCGCGGATGAAGTCGGTGGCGGTCGGCGGTGGCTTGGTGCTGGTCCTGCTCGTCGTCTTCTGGTCGGTCGTGTGGCCGTACGTCACGGGGGTTGCGCTTCTCGGCGGCGTCGCGGCGGCGGGATGGTGGCTGTGGCGTACTGACCGGCTAGTGCGCGGGCGGGACCGCCTCTGGCGGCAAGAAGAGGCAGTGAAGGTTGGTCACCGGACACTTGCCGAGGTCGACGCGATGACCGGTACCGAGTTCGAGGATCTAGTCGCAAGCCTGTGCCGACGGGACGGGTACACCGACGTCCGGAGGGTGGGCGGTGCGAACGACAATGGCGCCGATGTCGTCGGCCGTCTCCCTGACGGCCGGACCCTGGTGATCCAGTGCAAGCGCTACGCGCCGAGCAGCACGATCGCGAGCCGGGAGCTACGCGACCTGCTGGGCGCCAAAGTGCACTTCGAGGCGGACCTGGCCGTGTTCGTCACGACCACGCGGTTCAGCCGCCCCTCCGAGAAGTTTGCGATGCAGCACGGAATCCTCGCCGTGCATCGGGATCTTCTCGGGCTGTGGAACAACGGGGCCTCGTTGCTGTCCCTGGGCGAGGTGAACGGCCAAGGGCAGGGTGACTCCCGTCACCAAGCGCGCTGGAAGCAGGCGTACGGGAAGTGATCCGGCCTCGTAAGAAGCCGCCTGATCACACGGTCGATCCCGCATCTTGGTTCAGGTGAGAGGCCGCCGGGTTCGTGGCGGGGTTCGTCAGGGCATCGAGCTGGGCAGCGAGGTCGGGGTGGTCGGGGGTGAGGTGGGGGCGGGTGGCGTTGAGGGGGTGGATGAGGTCGGCGGGGTCGTCGTGGGCGAGGGCCGCGTGGAGCTGACTGAGTGGGTTGCGGGCGGCGGTGGGCAGGTCGGTGAGGGCGGTGATCTGGCCGGCGATGCGGCGTAGGTCGGCTGCGTTGTGGCGGGCCCAGGCGGCGGTGGTGCGTTCGGCGGCGCGGCGTTCGCGGGTGGCCTGGACGCGTTGTTCGCCGGTGGTTCCTGCGGGTCCGGGGCGGCCGCGCAGGTAGCGGCGCTCGGCGGCCTGGCGGCTGGCGACGCCGAGGGGGTGGGCGAGGTCGGCCCAGCTGGCACCCGCGTCGCGGGCGGTTTCGATCAGGCCGGTCTCCCATCCGTCGAGCCGCTCGCGGACCTGCCGCAGCAGCAGCAGCGAGGCCAGGGCCTGCTCGGGGCCGACGCCGTGGGCCTCGGCAGTCCCTGGGACCTCATGCCGGGCAGCATGCAGGGCGTCGTCTATGGCGTGCAGGGCGGCCGCGGCGGCGAGGAACGACGCCGGGCTGTGTGGTTGGGCGCCGAACGATGACGGCTGGTCGGCCGGGGTCATGGGCGCCTCCCTCAACTGGTCATCGTTTGGATGACACCGTGCTTGTCATCCATTGGATGACATGTTACAACGGTTTCAGTGAAGCGCATTGGCAGCAACTGCCGAACCTTCCTGGAGGTGTTTCACCATGTTGATGCGCACCGACCCCTTCCGTGAGCTGGACCGGCTCGCCCAGCAGCTGATGGGCCCGGGCACCTGGTCCAGGCCGTCCCCGATGCCGATGGACGCCTACCGCGAGGACGACCAGTACGTGGTGGCCTTCGACATCCCCGGCGTCAGCGCGGACGCGATCGACATCGACGTCGAACGCAACATGCTGACCGTCAAGGCCGAGCGCCGGCCCGCGACGAAGGCCGACGACGTGCAGATGGAACTGTCGGAGCGGCCGCTGGGCGCCTTCTCCCGCCAGATCGTGCTCGCCGACACGCTGGACACCGAGCACATCCAGGCCGACTACGACGCGGGCGTGCTCACCCTGCGTATCCCGATCGCCGAGCGCGCCAAGCCCCGCAAGATCGCCATCGGCGTCGGATCGGGGCGCAAGGAGATTTCCGGCTGAGCCGGACGGACGAGGGCTGAACAGCGGCGGAGGACGGGTATCTGATCTCCCCCCGGGCCTGTCCTCCGCGCCCCCGTGGACCGAGGAAGGGATGACGGCCGACGTGACTGTGCGACGGGATGCGTTCCTCGACCATGTGAAGGAACGCGGCGAGTACGAAACCCTGCAGGAAGCCGACCGTGCGGCCCGCGTGGTGCTCGCCCTGCTGGGCGCACACCTGGTCGGCGAGGTACGCGCCCAGCTGGCGGCGCGTCTGCCGGAGGACTTCGCCCTCATTCTGCTCAACCCGCTGCAGAGCGCCGAGCCGCTGCCCCCGGAGCGGTTCGTGCGCGCGACCGCGGCCTGGATCGAGGGTGCGACCGAACAGACCGCGGCCTGGGATGTCAGCGCCGTCCTGTCCACGGTCGCCGACGTCACCGGCGACGACGTCCTCAACCAGATCCTGCTCCAGCTCCCCGCGGGCTACGACCTCCTCTTCGGCCGCCCCCAGCCCACCTGACCATCCACCCCCGGTGACCCGGTGACCACACACCGGCCACCACGACCTGGTGACAGAAAGGCAACCACCGCAATGATGTCCGACCACGGTGCACCGCTCCAGTCCTACGGGAGGGCGTATGAGCAGATGCTGGAAAAGGTCCGCTACGACGGCGCTTACCCAACCCGGGAGAAGGCAGAGGAAGCCGTCCGCCTAGTCCTCGCCGGACTGGGACGCCAGCTGACCGGCGATGAACGCGTCGAACTGGCGGCCTGCCTGCCCGTTGAGGCCGCGCGCATCCTCACCGCCCAGATCCCCGACACCCAGCCGCTGGGTGGCTGGGCCTTCGTCAAGGACCTCGCCGCCCGCACCGGCGTCTCCCTGGCCACCACCCGCTGGGATACCGGATCCGTCTTCTCCGCCGTCGCGGCCTATGCCGGACCCGACCTCATCACCCGCATCCTGCGTCAGCTCCCCTCCGGCTACGCGCTGCTGTTCGGTCGCGCCGAACTCACCCAAGCCGCATAGACGGGCCGCACTTCCGGCACCGCAACACACCGACGACCATGACGCATGCACGGCTGCAAAGACAGCGACGCGTCGTGAGGGCTTGAGTGATCTGCCAGAGCTGGCCACCCCGTGTGCTCACAGCTCGGCAGCCTCGAACACTCACGGTGCCCCCTGCCAAGTGTCGCCGCCCTCGGCCTGTCCGCCTGGTGGATCCGCCACCCGCTCATAAGCAACCCCCCGTACGGCCATGAATGGCCGTACGGGGGGCGCTTTGTATTTCTGGCACCAGTTAGCGGGAGGCGCCTTCCGGCCACAGCACCCTGACGGGCACGCCGGTCCGCTCGGCGTAAGCCACGACGTCCGCCGTGCCGCCGTACCCCCATGCCGGTTTTCCGTCCCATACGGCGAACAGCTCGTCGGCAAGCCCTACGAGGATTTCAGAGCCTGTCATGTGCGCCTGGGGATCGGACGCGGTCATGCCGGTCTCGTGAACGTCGCTTGCGCGGGACATCAGCGCGTCGTACGTGGAGTGGTGCCACTCCGGCAAGCTGTCGCGGTACTCGGTGGCCGGGATGACGACCTCAAGGCGTCCGCCGACGGACAGTACGGCCTCGGCGAACAATGTATCGGGGCCGTCGGCGATGCATGAGACTGCAACCAACTCCGCCACGTCGTACCCGCTCACCGCATCGGCCAAGAGCGCCCGCACGCGCTCTTCAACCTCTGTGTTCAGGCCCCGGTGACCGGTGATCCCCACCCGCATGTCTGTCCTCCTACAGATAGACGCCGTGCAACCGGTCGTCGAACTCGCGCACCACCCTTGGCGGTGAGCTGGTGGTCAGCGTCCTGCGCACGGCACGCGCTCGTTCCACGATCCGGCCGGAACGGTAGCGGAGTCCGATTTCGACTGCGCGGGAAGCAAGGGCGAGCGCCGCGTCAACACGCCCGGTGGCTAGGTGTCCGGCCGCGATGTCGAGCACCAGGAGCGCGCGTTGTTTGTCGTGGCCAGTCGCGAGTGCCTCAGTGTCCTCAGACAGAACCCACTCCGCAAGGCCGAGTCGGGCCCCACAGGCCACCCTCGCAGCGGCGACCTTGGCCGGGGTGAAGGTGAATACCCACGGCCACGGAGGAGCCTCCTCGGGCAGGTTCTCGGCACCGGTGCGAGCTGTTGCAAGCGCTGTGTCGGCGGAGCGCCGGTCACCGGCCACCGCGTGCGCGAGAGCTTCGACGGACGACAGCCACGCATCCGCCACTGCGGGACAGAAGGACCCGAGTACACGCCGAGCCCGACGGGTGAGGTTCAGGGCCTCCACCCCATTCCCGACGTGCGCCTCGAACTGGGCAAGGCTCCCGGTCTGGTAGGCGGTCAGCAAGGGGTCACCGGCTGACCGCGCCGCCTTGACCGCCGCTCCGTACCAGGAGCGGGCGGATCCGTTGTCGCCCGTGTCCCAGGCAAGCCATCCCGCGAAGCTCGCGGCCTCGCTGCCCACGGCAGCCAAGCGGCCCCGGTCCGTGTCGCCGGTTGCGGTTTGCGTGATGGTCTGGATCAGGCGCATGTGCCCGCGCACGGCCTCCGACAAGTCCCGGCTGGGCGTAGTGCCGTCGAGTCTGCGATACGCCGTGGTAGACAGCCGGAGGGCTGCAGCCTGCCCTCCGGTCGCGTCTGTTGAATCAGGAAGAACGGCCAGGGCGGGGGTCGCGGCTGTGGCCACCGCTCCGCCGATGAATCGTCGTCGGTTCACGTCGTCACCGTCGTTCTGTGGCCCTGACGGTCGACTGCCGGCTAGTCCCACCAGTGCCGGCGGGATCTCCAGGTGCGCCGCTGCCGCCGCCAGGGTGTCCGTGCTGTACGCGCTCGTGCCCTTCTTCTCCAGACGGGACACAGCGGACTGGCTCATGCCGAGGGCTTGGCCCAAGGCTGTTTGCGTCATCCGCCGTTCGACGCGGACGAGTTCGATCACTCGCCCGTAGTCCCCGGCCCTGGATGCTTCCCGGACCGGCCCCGTCTGGAAATCCACGGCGCACCCCCCACGCTAAGAGTCCCTGCGGCATCGGGCTCCTACCCGTACCCGCTCAGCGCATATCTGCATGCGGGTGCCGCATGAGTGATGGTCGCATGACTGTTGGTGATCGTTGACTGTCTATCAGTGCAACGCCCGCCCCCACACAGGGAGTTTGGGCGCGTGTGCGATGGCGGGCCCCCTCGTCCTCCGTAGGCAGCGGCCCTCTCCCCCCCCGCCCCCTGACCAAGGCGTGACGATGACGGCATCAGCTAAGGATCAGCCTCGCACCCACCGTATGACGCTGGGCGTGTACCGCCTCCACTCGGACGGCACCCAAACGACGATCCGCCGTGCGGCGCCGGTTAGACCGGTAGCGAAGATCCCCAAGTCCCACAGGTGGCCGCCGTGCGGATGTCCCGACCATCGGGGAGAGGCCGCCCGATGAACACCCGTACCGCTGTGCTTTACGTGTGCGTCGATCGGGCACGACCGGCCTCGAAGCTGCCCGAAGAGCGGGCGATCGAGGAAGGGCTCGCGTTCGCGGACGGGCGCGGTCTGCGCCTGGTGGAGACGATCACCGACCCGTACGGGGAGCCGGACCCCCGTAACCGTGAGGGCTGGCAACGCGTGTGCCAGATGGCCGCGCAGCGCGAGATCACCGACGTCATCACCCGCTGGCCCGCCGCGCTCGCCCCGGAGTCCCACCATGAGTTGAGGTTCCGCGAGGCGGAGGCCCTCGCCGAGTACGGCGTCACCGTCCAGTACACGTGGGAACCCCTGGCCGCGTTGGGTGCGGCACAGTGATTCCTGCCCTCTTACGCGCGCCGCTGCTCCATGTGCTCGGTCGGGCAGATGAGGTGTGGTACTGGCTGTACCAAGATCTTCTCTGCCGCCTCGACCAGGACCCGCAGGCCGCCGACGCGATGTACGGACCGCGCCCCGACACGCACCACGCCACGTGCGGCACCGCCGCCTTCCCTCGCTCACCCAGAGCAAGGAGAGCCAGGTGAACCGCCGTACGCACCGCGCCGGCGCCGCTCGCCACTGCACAGGCTCGTTGCTACGCCTCGGCGTTTATGCCGCTGTCGGGTTCCTGCTCGCCCTGCCGTTCACGGCGCGCATGTCCCCCTAGCCCCCGCTCCCTGCTCCGGTCGAGGCGTGGCGCGGCATTCCTCCACGCAGCCACGACTCCTGGCAGGGGGCGGGGCTCCACCGATCCCAACCATCTCGCAGCGAACAGGAATTGCTATGCCAGCAACGATTCTGACGACGACCCGCATCATCACAGGGGACTGCATACGCATCGACGATGTGATCAGCGTGGGCGGTATCCCGCACGCTGTCGCCGACATGCGCGATGTCAGCCCGCACTGCAAGCGGCTCCAGTTCCAGGACGGCAACGTCTACTTCCTGCCGCGCTCCACGGCGATCGAGGTCACACGCGTTGCCATGCCCCGGCGCATTGCCATGCCGATACGACGGACGGTCACCACGCCCCGCATCGCCCATGCAGCTCAAGACAGCCGGACGCCGCTCGACGCTGCCGGAGCTATCCGCGCCAACGCCGACTGAAGGATGCCCTATGCCCGCCGCATCCCGTGCGCCACCCCACGACCGCGCACAAAGAAGCCCCGGCAGCCGTTGGCCCGGCCGCCGAGGCAGTACGTCACCGGCACCAAACCCAAGGGACCTGATAACGCATGCGCGACCTTATCGCTTGCCTGTACGCGGCGTTAAGCCTCCGCCCCCGCCGCCCCGTACGCACGATCCGCACCGCCCGCACCCTCTGCCGGCACGCCCGGAGCTGGTTCTGCTCGCCCCCGCTGCCGCCCGCTCGTCACGTGATTCCGCCCGCGCCCGCCTACGCGCGCCGGGCACGGCCGCGCCCAGGCGGCGGTCTGCCCCACCCCGCCGAGCAGCCCGGACGCCCACGGCACGCCCGCCAGCGGCTCATCCGCCCCTACTACGCGGCCCACGAGCAGGGCCTCGCAACCGCGCGGCGACGGCTCCAGCGCGAACGACGCACCAACGCAGTGCTCACTGTCGGAGTCCCGGCGTGATCTCCGGCGGCCGGGCGCCGTGCAGGAAGGCCGCGCCCGGCCGCCGGTCACCACTCCGTCCCGCCCCGTGGCCCACTCCCATGCCCGGCCACGTGGGCGGGACGGTGCACGGTCCTGTCCCGCTCCCCTTGTTGAGGAGGCTCTACATGCCGCACGCCGCCCTGCCCGAACCGGGAGCAGTGTTCGAACTGGCCGCCGACCGGATACGCCGTGTGGCGGCCGAGCAGTGGCCCGGCGAACCGGTGACGCTCGGCGCCCACGTCCCGTCGGTAACCGGCTACGTCCGCCGGGTGCACCACGGCGGGCGGGAGGTCTTCGCGAAGGACTCCCTGCTCGGCCACTCCCTCGTGTCCGTGTTACGCGGCGTCGCCGGGGACGGGGACCAAGTCCGCGCGGCACAGGCCGCCTACGCCACGTCGCCCACGTCGCTGCTGGCGCGGGAGGCCGCCCAGCTCCGCGCCCTGGACACCGCCGGAATCCGGGTCGCCCGCTGCGCCGGCTACCGGCACGGGGTGCTGTTCACCGAGGTCGTCGCTGGCCCGAGCCTGCTCGACCTGATCACCAAGGATCCCGCCCGGGCCGCCGACTGGATGACCGGGGCCGTGCGCTCCCTCGAAGGGCTTCAGTCCCCGGCGGTCGCGGCTGTGGCCGACGGGGCACCGATCGCCGAGCGCGGTATCGACACCACGTTCCGCCGGAAGTTCAACGGCATCTCCGGTCGCGCCTACGTCGACCGGCTCGGCGCCGACCAGCTCGACGAGCGCACCCGCCGGGGCACGGCGGCCGTGCTCGGCGTGGTGGTGTCCCGGCTGCTGAAACTCCGCCTCACTCCTGCCCCGGGCCCTCGCCTGGTCGTGTACGGGGACCTGAAGCCCGAACACGTCCTGTTCCCGGACGGCCCGGACGAGCAGCCGGTGTTCATCGACCCTGGCCTGTCCCGTGGGGGCGCCCACCAGGACGCCGCGAAACTCGCCTCTCGCGCGCTCCTCGCCGTACTCGCGGCTCCGCCGGCCGAGGGCACCGTGTCGGTGGTGGAGGGCATCGATGCCTTCACTCAGGGGCAGGGCCGGGGCATCAGCCGCACCGAGCGGGCGATGTGGCTGCGCCGGCTGATGGTCACGTGGCTGATGGACAGCGTGAACATCCTGTCGACCTACCTCGCAGCACCGGCCGCACTGCCCCTTCCGGATCACGCGCGCGCGGTCGTCGACTCCACCCCTGCCCTGTGCACGGTCCTGGACTCCGTCAGCGCCACTCTGACCGCCGGGACCGAGCCCGAGACGGCATGGCGCCTGGCCCTGGCCTCCGTGACCCGGGCGGCCACCCGATGACCGGCGGCTACACGGTCGGCGTCATCGGCGCCGGCGCGGTTGGCCAGACGGTCGCCGCGCTCCTGGCCGTCGAACCGTGGTGCTCCCGGCTGCTGGTCGCCTCCCGCACGTCCGAGGCCGCGCGCGGCCTGGTGACCGACCTGGAGGACGCCCGGCAACTGACGGGAGGTGCCCGCGCGTTCACGGCCGTCCGCGCCGACATGGGCGATGCCGATGCGCTGGTGGTGTGCCCTCGTGCGTCGTTCACCAACACCGCGACGGCGGATGTGCGCATGACCGGACTCGCCGCGAACGGCCCCGTCATCGCCGAGTGGGCCCGAACCCTGACCGGCTACCCGGGCGTGGTCGTGATGGTCACCAACCCGGTGGACATCTTCGCCCGCTACTTCGCCGATCTGTGCGGCGCACGCAGGGTGTTCGGGATCGGCTCCGCCACGGACACAGCCCGCTACCGACTCGCCCTCGCCCAGCATCACCGCGTGCCGGTCGACACCGTGGACGGATACGTGATCGGCGAGCACGGCGACAGCGCGGTCATCTGCGCGTCCTCCACCACCATCAACGGCCGGCCCGCCACGGTGCCGCTCGACCTCGTGACGGCTGAACTCCGCGACCGGCCACGCCGGATCAACGCCGGGATCGGACGCGTGCGCAACGGTCCCAGCGCCGCCGTGGTGTCCGCCCTACGCAAGCTGCTGGCTGTGGAGGACGGCACGGATGTGCTGTCCGTCAACCGCGGCGGCGTGTGGCTCGGAATCCGGTTGCAGATCACCGCCGGTCAGCCCACCGTCACCCCCCTGAACCTGAACGAGCGGGAGACCGCCCAGTTCATCGCCGCCCGCGCCAAGCTCGGCGCGGCTTACCGCACGATCAACCGCGAAGGAGCAACCTCGTGCCGCTGACCGCTACCCGCATCGCCGCCGATACCGCCACGGTGACGGTCGCCTCCCAGATGGAGGAGATCGCCGAGTGGTCCCGCCGCTACTTCGGCGACTGGTGGAACGCCACCACTGCGAAGACCCCCACCGAGGGTGGCATCGCCGGGGACGGCGGCGGCCTCGTCCTCGCCGACCTCGACCCTGGCCGGGTGGACGACGTGCACACCCTCGTCCGCGACTACGGGTTCGATGAGACCGTTTACGCGAACGCCCGCACCCTCGTTTCCCGGCAGGACGGCGTCACGTACGCCGTGCAGCCTGACGAGCGCCTCGCTTACCAGGCCGATGGGCGCCGCCTCGTCATCGTCGGCGAGCACCCCGAACCCGTCGCCGTCGCCGCAGCCCGCCTTGCCCGCGAACTCGTACGCGCCCAACTCCTCGCCGACGGCTGGACCGTCCTCCACGCCTCCGCCGCCGTCAAGGACGGCCGAACGGTGCTCACCCTCGGCGACAAGGGCGCCGGCAAGACCACCACGGCTCTCTTGCTGGCCCGCCAGGGTTGGGGGCTGCTCGCCAACGACCGCGTGTTCGCGCGCGCCGAGGAAGACGGGACGGTGAGGGTGCTGCCGTGGCCGTCGGCCGCCGCCATCGGCCTCGGCCTCCTCGAAGCCACGGGCCTGTACCACCAGGTACGAGAAAGGGTGCTCGCCGGCGAACAGCTCCACCCCACCCAGCACCCGACCGTGACCCAAGCCCTCAACGACGGCCGCCGCGAACCGATCTGGCGCGAGAACGGCGACCGCAAGGAGCTGAAGCCCCAGTTCTTCCCCGACCAGCTCGGAACATGGCTCGGCCTCACCCTGGTCACCGAAGCCACCGCGGCCGGGCTGCTTTTCCCCACGGTGAACCCCGAAGCGTCCCCCGCCATCCTCGAAGACGACCGCGCCCTGACCGAGGGCGACGTGTTCAGCACGACCACCGAGGACCGCTACCCGGACATCTTCCGCCTCATCCCGGCCACCGCACCGGACAACACTGCCGACCTGGTCGAGCAGCTCGGCCAGCTGCCGCACCGGTCACTCATGCTCACTCACGACACCGATGCGAACAGCGCGCTCCTGGCCAAGACCGCCGACGACATCACCGCTCTTTAGCCGACTGCCCAAGGTTCTTGCCTCTTGGGCAAGGGGCGGGACCCCGGGCGCAGACGCTCCCATCGTCAGCGTCCGGCGCATCGGCCGCCCGTCTGCCTCTTGCGGTGGGCGGGCGGCCCCACATGCCGTGTGCCGGGGGCTTCCCTGCCTTCACACCCAAGGAACGCCATGTTGCAGTGCACGGCCGTGCGTCGGCTGCCCGCCCGCGAAACGATCGCGCAGATAATCGCCGCCGACGACCCGCCCGCGCATCCCGCTCGGTTCGCCAGCGGGTACGTCGTGTGCGAGCTCGGCGATGGCCACGCGGGAGAACACGCGGATCACCTCTGGGACTGTGCCAACCCCGATGAAGCCGTCTGGTTCCTGTGGACGGAGACCGGCCACCGGTTCATCACGCTCAGATGGTGCCCGGACCAACAAGCAAATGGCGACGCATGCGGGCTGTACGCCGAGCATCCGCCGCCACACTCCTGGGGCGTGACGGATCCAACGCAGCAAGCAATGAGGGCAGACATAGCAGTTCGCCCTGAACGATGGGGCTTGCCCCGCAGGCGCTAGCCGTCCCCTCGGGACAACGCGGTGCGCGCGGGCTCCGCGCGGACGCTGGATCCCTGTGCCAGAGCCTGCCCCCGTCCGAGCCCTCAAACCAGGAACTTGCCCAAACTTGCCAGGAATTCGGCCGGATTTCGCCGTGGAGATGCGAAGGGTGTCCGGAACACGGCGCGTCGTGACGGGTTCGGTGCGTTGAACTCGCACGGCATGTGTCACGCCGATGGTGAGACGGAGGGCCTGTCTGCGAAGCCGCCCGTCTCCGCGCGCTTCAGCGCTGCCTGTCGGGCCGTCTTGAAATCCTTCACCAGGGATCTGGTGGTTGCGGAGAGGTTGCTCGGCGTGGGCATGGTGTGCGGATCAGCTCGATGGAAGGAGTCACGCATGATCACGCGAGTTCGCGTGATCTGTGCGGCCAGGGACCAGGACCCAGCAGCGCCCCAAACCAGGGTCCCTGTGTCCCGAGACCGGTGCTTTCCCCGGTGGCTGTGGAACGGGCCGGTGGCTGGGTCCACCTGGGGCCTGGGTCCCGCACCCATGTACGAGCCGGTTCGTCCGGAGTGGTCCCCAGGGCCCGGGGCGGCCGATACCGGGGGGCAGACGCCAGTTCTGCCCCCGGGAGCCCTCGATGAGCGAACAGCCGGCCACCGCCGACCACGCCCGGCCGCAGGCCCGCGAGAGGACGGACCAGTTCGCCGCCGTCTTCGAGGACATCGCCACCAACGGCCTGCCGTCGGTGGTGGAGGACTGCACGCCGTTGGAGCGCCCGCGAAGCCGGATACAACCCCGCCCTCCGCCAGCTCGGCAACCGCCTCGTCGGCATCCTCCACGGCTGCCTCAAGACCCGCACCCTCTACGACGAAGCGACCGCCTGGTCACACCACGCCCACACCCCTGCCGCTTGACCTCAAACGACATGGGGTGTCTGACCTGAACCTCGCCGGTTCACGATCTACCTGTACCGCAGCAGCGCGTGCAGCTCTGGTAGAGGGTGGTGGTGAAGCTGACGCACCACATGTACTGCGCTCCCGGCACGGGTTCCGCCCATGCCTGCCATCCCAGAAGGTCGTCCCGGGGGCGGCGTCATGGATGAGCGGCGGCAGAGGATCCAGGGAGATGAGCAGTGGGCTGTGCAGGGGATGTATCGATCTGAGGTGGCTGAGGCAGGAGGACGGACTGAAACCCGAACGAGCAGGTGGTCGAAGGTTTCCGAACGGACTGGGACGGCCGCCGCCGATTCGGGGGACGGCGGCCGTCGGGGCGTGCCGAGCGCAGCAGACATGTACCAGCCTGCCTGGTTCAGTCAGACGATCCCTTGGTCATTGACGGCCTGGGTAACCCGCAGGTCGGCGCCTTCGGTGAGGAACACGTGATCGTGGTGCGCGTGCCTGCCGACGGCGGCACGTCGGCCGGGAGACGGGGCCGGATACCCTGACAGGATGATCGAGAATCCTCCTCCCTGTCCGAAGTGCTCCTGCGAGTACACCTACGAGATGAACGCCTTGGTGGTGTGCCCGGAGTGCAGCCATGAATGGGTTCCCGCCGACAGCGGTGGCGACGGCGGGAACGTCACGGGCGAACGGGTGGTCAAGGATTCTGTCGGCAACGTGCTGCAGGACGGCGACTCTGTGGTCGTTGTCAAGGCGCTCAAGGTGAAGGGCAGTCCTTCCGGGATCAAGGCCGGCACCAAGGTGCGTGGCATCCGTCTAGTCGACGGAGTCGACGGCCACGACATCGACTGCAAGATCGACGGTTTCGGGGCGATGCAGCTCAAGTCCAGCGTGGTCAAGAAAGCCTGATCCCGCCCTCCCCTCCCTGGCGGGAAGACCAGGGCAGCAGACTGATGCTGAATTGCAAAAGTTCGCAATTGGTTAGATGCTGGGTTGGCTGTGCCCGCAATCCGGTAGCCGCGGGCACAGCCATTCGTATCTGGCCCCGGTGGGGCTTGTAGGGGAAGCCGAGGGGCCGTGTCCGTTCCGCTGTACCAGGCCAAGGCCGAGTTCTTCCGGATGCTCGGGCATCCCGTACGGATACGGGTGCTGGAGCTGCTGCAGGAAGGACCGCGACCGGTACGGGAACTGCTCGCGGAGATCGAGGTGGAGCCCTCCAGCCTGTCCCAGCAGCTGGCGGTACTCCGGCGCTCCGGGATCGTCACCTCGACCCGGGAGGGATCGACCGTCGCCTACGAGCTGGCCGGCGGGGACGTCGCCGACCTGATGAAGGCCGCACGCCGGATCCTCACCGAGATGCTGGCAGGTCGGAACGAGCTGTTGGCCGAACTGCGGGAAGCCGAGGTCGCCGCGCGATGATCTCGCAGATCTGCCGGGTCTGGTCCCGGATCGCCTCGCTGCTGGCCGCCCGCGCCGACTTGGCGGAAATGGGGCGTGATCCCCGGCGGGACCTGCTGGCCGGACTGACCGTGGCGATCGTGGCCCTTCCGCTCGCACTCGGTTTCGGGGTCTCCTCCGGGCTCGGCGCGGAGGCCGGCCTGGCGACCGCCGTGGTCGCGGGCGCGCTGGCCGCACTGTTCGGCGGTTCGAACCTTCAGGTATCGGGCCCGACCGGCGCCATGACCGTCGTCCTCGTCCCGATCGTCGGCCAGTACGGGCCGGGCGGCGTCCTCACGGTCGGTCTGATGGCCGGCGTGATGCTGGTCGTCCTCGCCGCGCTGCGGGCCGGGAAGTACATGCAGTACGTGCCCGCGCCGGTCGTGGAGGGCTTCACTCTCGGCATCGCCTGCGTGATCGGGCTGCAGCAGGTGCCGAATGCCCTCGGCGTGTCCAAGCCGGAGGGTGACCGGGTGCTCGTCGTCACCTGGCGGGCGGTGGAGGAGTTCGTGCACGCTCCCAACTGGACGGCTGTCGGCTTCGCGGTCGCGGTGGCCGTGGTCATGCTGGTGGGTGCCCGGTGGCGGCCGACCGTACCGTTCTCGATCGTGGCGGTGATCGCCGCCACCGTCGTGGCCCAGGCCGCCGGGCTGGACGCGGCGAAGCCGATCGGCGACCTGCCGTCCGGACTGCCCGCGCCGTCGCTGTCCTTCCTCGACCTCGGCTCGCTGGGCACCCTGCTCGCCCCCGCAGTGGCGGTCGCCGCGCTGGCCGCGCTGGAGTCCCTGCTGTCCGCCTCGGTCGCCGACGGCATGACGGTTGGCCAGAAGCACGACCCTGACCGCGAGCTGTTCGGCCAAGGGCTGGCGAACATCGCCGCACCCCTGTTCGGCGGGGTGCCGGCGACCGGCGCGATCGCGCGCACCGCGGTCAACGTCCGCACCGGGGCGAGCTCGCGGCTGGCCGCCCTCACCCACGCCGCGATCCTCGCCGTGATCGTCTTCGCGGCGGCACCCCTCGTCTCGAAGATCCCGCTCGCCGCCCTCGCCGGCGTGCTGCTGGCCACCGCGATTCGCATGGTCGAGGTCGGCTCGCTGCGGGCCATGGCGAAGGCCACCCGCTCGGACGCGCTGATCCTCGTCCTGACCGCGGTCGCGACCCTGGCCCTCGACCTCGTGTACGCCGTCATCATCGGCCTCGTCGTCGCGGGAGCCCTCGCCCTGCGCGCCGTGGCCAAGCAGGCCCGTCTCGACCAGGTGCCCCTGGACCGGGGCGACCACAGCGCCGAGGAGCACGCGCTGCTGGCCGAGCACATCGTCGCGTACCGCATCGACGGGCCGCTGTTCTTCGCCGCCGCCCACCGCTTCCTGCTGGAGCTGACCGAGGTCGCCGACGTACGCGTCGTGATCCTGCGCATGTCGCGCGTGTCCACCATGGACGCCACCGGCGCCCTGGTCCTCAAGGACGCGGCGGAGAAGCTGACGCGGCGCGGCATCCGCGTCCTGGCCTCCGGGATTCGCACTGGTCAGCGCCAGGTGCTCGACTCCGTCGGCGCGCTGGAGCTGCTGCGGCACGAGGGCCAGGAGTACGCCACGACCCCCGAGGCGATCCGAGGCGCCCGGGAGTACCTGCAGTCCGTCGGGATCCTGCCCGTCCTCCCCACCCAGAAGCACCGAACTCCCAGCACCTCCAACGAGGAGGCCCTCCGATGAGCACTCCACCCGCAGCCCTCCGTATGGTCGAGGTCTCCGGAGCGGAGGCCCTGTGGCTGCTGGAAGGCAGCAGCCTGGGACGGCTGGTGTACACGCAGCGCGACCAGACCGTGGTGCGGCCCGCCCGCCATGTGTGGGAGTACGGCCGCCTGGTCGTCCGTACGCCGGCCCCGGCCGCGGCGGTGCCCGCGACGGCGACGTACCAGGTGGACGAGATCCGCGCCGTGGCCGGCACCGGCTGGACGCTCACGGTCTCGGGCCCCGCCGAAGTGATCACCGACCCCGACGAGGCCGCCCACTACCGGCGCACCCTGGCCGGCTGGAGCCACGGACCGCACGACACTCTGCTGCGCCTGCAGCCCAAGACCGTCGTCGGCTTCCGCCTCGCCCGCGCGGAGGCGTGATGTCCACACAGCTCGAAACCCTGCCCCACCGGCACGTGGTCACGCTGCCCAGCGAACCGTCCGCCGTCCGCCTCGCCCGCGAGACCGCCGAGCAGGCCCTGATCAAATGGGGAATCGGCCTGCGCCACTCGGCCGTCGGCCCGGCGCTGCTGATCCTGAGCGAGCTGGTCACCAACAGCGTCCGGCACGCCGCGGTCCTCTCCCCGCAGCTCACGGTGATCTACGCGGCGGGCCCGGACTGCCTGGCCTTCGCCGTCCACGACCGCCACCCCTACCAGCCCCCGCTGTACGGCTCGGCCACCGGCACCGGTGCGGGCGGGATCGGCACCGTCATGGAGCTCGTCCTCGGCCTCAGCGGTACCGCGGTCGTGCGCGCGGACGCCGACGGCCGGGGCAAGAGCATCTGGATCACCCTCCCCCTCTGACCGGACCGCAGCCTCCGACCGGCCACCCGCACAAGGAAGTTCAGCCCCATGACCATCGACTGGCGCTACACCGTTGAGGAGCACCTCGGCATCCTCTCCGTCGCCGGATACCTCGGCCCGGACGCCGTCCATCGCTTCACCGGCGCGGTCGGCTGGGCCCTGGCCCGCGGCACCGGACCGGTCATCGTCGACCTGACCGAACTGCGCAGCTGGTCGACCGAGGGCCAGCTGGCCATCACCGAGGCAGCCCGCCGCCTCGCGGAAGCCGGCCGCAGCCTGGAGCTGGCCGCCATCCCCGCCGACGGCTCCCTCGTCCCCGCCGGGGACTGCCCGCCCATCCCGGTCCACCCCGACCTGGCAGCCGCGCTCGCCGCGCACAACGCCGGGCGTGGGGAGCAGGCGGAGGGGCGCCACGAGTGGCGCACCACGGGATGGCCGGCCGGAGGTCAGGACGGCGAGTGACGGTCCCGGCACCCGCCCTCGGCACCGGTCCGCTCAGCGGCGGCGGACCGTTTCGGTGGTCGGCATCCCGGCTGGGATCGAGTTCACGTCGGCCAGTTCGACGGAGCCGGCCCTGGAGGCTGCCGTCTCTGGCTGGCACCGACGCTTTGCCCGGTGTGGACCTGCACGGTTGATCCTGGCGGCGCCGGGCTTGCTTTTCGCGCGGCTCGTTGGAGCCGCTCGTGGTCAGGGTGGTGCCGCGGGCTCAGTTCTCGCCCGAATCCCGCATGAGGGCAGTGACGGCGGCTGAGGTGACGGCGGGTGTCAGGCCGGGGTGATCGAGTGGGGGCAGGGTCTGGCCTGGTTGCGTCTGTTCGATGAGGGCGCGGACGGCAGCGATGCGGGCGTGGGCGGTGATGGGCTTGCCGGTGGCGACCGCGGCGGCCAGCAGGCCGGGAAGGGCGTGCAGGGGCCGGGGGCCTGTGGTGGCCGCGGCGAAGGGCGGGGGTGTTTCCGGGCGCGCGTGGAGGACGGGTATGCCGGCCGGAGGGGCGAGCAGGCCGAACAGGTCGACGATCAGGTCCGTCCGGTCGGCGAGCTGGTGGAGGGGCTGGATTCCCTGGGCGAGGGGATCGTAGAGCGTGAGGTCGGTGATGCCACCGGCGATGAGGAGGCCGCTCAGATCACCGCCGCGGTTGGGGGACACACAGACCACACGGGCCTGCCGCACGTCGATGTCGTGTCGGCGCAGCGTGGTGTACGCCGCGGCGGCCGTTGCGATGGCCAGCCCGTCGTTGATGGAGTCCAGCAGCAGGACGGGGCAGTCGGTGAGGGCGGCCCGAGCGGCATGGACGTGGTCGAGGCGGGTGTGGATGAGGACGGCCGCGACGACGCCGGGGGCGAGCAGGCGCACGGCGGCGGCCAGGTCCCCGGCACTGTCGGCGGCGACGGGCAGCGGCAGGATGTCCAGGCCCGTGGTGCGGCGCAGGTGGACCGCCTGGGATTCCACCGCGGGTAGGGCGGCGGAGGCGGGCAGGTGGTCGAAGTCCAGGACCGCGCTCGCGTCGGACATGAGCGCCACCCGGTGGGCCCGGCCGGTGTACCGGTTCACGTGTTCGGGGTGGTCGACCAGGTGCCTGATCACCCGGCGGTCGGCGTCCGCGTCCAGCAGCGCGACGTCGTGGTCGCTGGCTGTCGAGGCGCGGATGCTCTGGCTGAGCTTGCCGGTAGAGGCGGTGGCGAACACCAGGTCCTCGCACAGGAGGAGGTCTGCTCCCAAGCGGTCCCGCAGAGCGCCGGTGAGCCATGCCAATGTCGAGCCGCTGTCGGCGTCCAGCAGCATCCGGTGCGCGCCCGTGGCATCCGGCGGACAGTTCTGGGTGCTGACGGCGCCCGGTGCGTCCGCAGCGATCGCTTCCACAGCGGCGCGGGCCTGTGGGGGGATGTGGACGCGGATGCTGAAGGCCGGATTCGCGCTGGCAGGGGGTGTGGCAGGCAAGAGGGTCGGCTTTCTGTGCGTGAAGCGGCTACGACGACAGCTTCCCATGGGCATGCCACAGGGCGTCGTGCAATAGGGCGTCGTGCCCGGTCCGTTGGGTCCGCGAGGTCTGTGGGAGAGACGGCCCCACGATCATCCGGGGACGAATGCACCGTCGCCGTCCCGTACAGGCACGACCGAGCAGGTGTCCTCCTCGGCGGCGATCGCCACGTCCTCGACAAACCCCATCGCAGCCAACTGACGGCCGGAGGAGCCGGCGGCGACCGCGTGAGCGACGTCGGCGGTGCCTTCGTAGGCCGCTTTCGCAGCGGCCGCCTCCGGAGAGATCGGGCCCGCACCCTGGGAACTCAGCTCTGACACGAGTGCGCCCGCGCCGAGCAGATCCTCCAGGGCCGGGCGCAGGCTCCCGTCCGGCCACCGCTCGCCCGCCGCGATCACGACAACAGGATGCTCGGAGGTGCCGTAACCATGGGCGGTGAGCCAGCCGCCGACGGCGGTGACATTGCGAAGACAGGCGGCGACCAGGCGTACATCGCGTGGTGCCGCGGCGCAGATGGCGGCGCCGTTGGGTGAGGGCAGAACGAGTCGGGAGGCGAAGGGCGCCTGACGCAGGTGATCGGGCGAGAGCGACCATGGCGTGGCGGGTGTGACGTCGGCACGGTGGACAGCCAGCCGCGCGCCGCACTGGTGAGCGTAGGCCGTGGCGGCCTTCTCGACACCGGCTCGCTCGACGGCGGTGGGGTCTCGCTGCGGCCACCGGAAGGGAAGGACCCGCGTTCCCTTCCCGACGGCGACGCTCACCGCCGTGGTGAACGACAGCACGTCGACCACGACCAGACAGGCCGTCTCCCGAGCGAGACGGTCGGCTCCGGCGGGCCCCCACTCGAAGCGGACCCCGGTGCCGGACTGCGTAGGCCAACCACCCATCACCCACCCCCCTTGTGCGTCAGCCCTGCTTGGTCTCCGAGACGGGCTGTACGGCACGGCCCCCGAAGGTCAGCTTCAGCAGGCCATGGTGGTCGCAGCGCGGGCAGCGGCCGTCCGCCTCGACGGCGGTGGGGCGGCACTTGAGGCGGCAGCCGGGGCACTTGAGCCAGGTGACGCCGGTGCCGCGCAGCGGGGTGATCCTCACGCGATCCTCCTCACACGACCTCAGGAATTGCTAATGTTAGCAATTCCTGAGGTCATCACCGCTGGATTCGGCGGCACGGTTCCTCGTACTCGGGTTCGGTGCCGTTGGTCCCGCAGGCGAGGATGGGCCGCATGTTTGTGACGAGTGGGTGGATGCGATGCTCCGAGGCCCGGCCGGTGGGGCCGTGCTGTTGTGTCGGGGAGGAGACGGCACGATGAGTACGCCGCTGTACCAATTGAAGGCCGAGTTCTTCAAGACGCTCGGCCATCCGGCACGTATCCGGGTCCTGGAGCTGCTCAGCGAGCGCGAACACGCGGTCGCGGAGATGCTGCCCGAGGTGGGCATCGAGCCCGCGCACCTGTCCCAGCAACTCGCCGTACTGCGCAGGGCCAACCTGGTCGTGACCCGCAAGGAAGGCTCGAACGTCTACTACTCGCTGACCAGCCCGCACGTGGCCGAGCTGCTCCGGGTGGCGCGCACGATCCTGTCCGGCGTGCTCTCCGGGCAAGCGGAACTGCTCGCCGACCTGCAGGCCGCGCAGGGGGAGGCGAAGCCGCCGTCGTAGCGATGGCCCTCGATCGGCGGCCGTCTCCCGGGGAGTTTGACAGCGCTCTCCGGTGGCGGGAGGCGGCCGCCTTCACTTATAGGTAAAGCCGGGCAAAGCATCGGGAAAGCGCCGTAACTCTACTCGTGGGATGGCCGGTTGGTCACCTGCGGACAGTCCTCACCGTCGCAGGGAGGGTTCATGAGCCTGTTGCGCAAGATCCGCACCACCGGGAGGGTGGCCGAGCCGGCTCCGTCTCGCCCGGAGGGCGAGGTGCCGGAGAAGGCGCGGGAGCTGCGCGGGTCGGTGCAGGTGCGGTGCGTGGACGCCGGGTCCTGCAACGGCTGCGAGATCGAGATCGCGGCGGCGTTCAACCCGGTGTACGACGCCGAGCGGTACGGCGCCCGGCTGGTGGCCTCGCCCCGGCATGCGGATGTGGCGCTGGTGACCGGGCCGGTGACACGGAACATGGCGGAGCCGCTGCGGCGCACGGTGGCCGCGATGGGCGAGCCGCGGCTGGTGGTGGCGGTCGGGGACTGCGCGATCAACTGCGGTGAGTTCGCCGGCGGCTACGGCGTCGAGGGCGCCGTCTCAGATGTCGTAGACGTGGATCTGGCCGTACCCGGGTGCCCGCCGGAGCCGGACGACATCGTGGCCGCGCTGCGGCGGGTGACCGGCAGATGACCGTGGTCCCGGCCGCCCTCGCGACGGCCAGCGCTCTGGGCGGCGCGGGCTCACTGGCCGGGGCGGTGCTGCCGTACCGGCTGCGCGTCCCGGTCGTCGGACTGCTGACCGCGGGCGCGGGGGTGGCAGGTGGTGCGGCGGGTGTGGCTGCCCTTGGCGGAAGCCGCTGGTCGGCGGCCTACCCCCAGGTGCTGCCGCTGGCGGGGGCGCACGTGGCGGTGGACGCGCTGGCGGGGCTGTTCATGGCGGTGGCGGGAGTGGTCGTGGCCGCGGTGGCGGTGTACGGCATCGGCTACGCGGCCGGGCACGGAACGCACGGGCTGGGTTCGCGTACGGCGCAGGCGGTGCTGCCGCTGTTCGCCCTCAGCCTCGTCCTGGTACCCGTGGCGGCGTCGGTGTCCACGTTCCTGGTGCTGTGGGAGCTGATGGCGCTCACGTCGCTGCTGCTGGTGCTGGCCGAGCATCGCGAGCGGGCGTCCGTGCGGCAGGCGGGCGCGTGGTACGCGGTCATGACCCACCTCGGCCTGGTCCTGCTGCTGGCTGGGTTCGCGGTGTTCGCCGCGCAGGCGGGCGGGGAGACCTTCCCCGCGCTGCGGGCGGGTGCGCACAACGTGTCGCCGACTGTGCGCGGGCTCGTGTTCGTCCTCACCGCATCGGCGTTCGCGTCGAAAGCGGGCGCAGTGCCGTTGCACGCCTGGCTGCCCCGGGCGCATCCCGAAGCGCCCAGCCCTGTCTCGGCGTTGATGAGTGCCGCCATGGTCAACCTCGGCGTCTACGGACTGGTGCGCGTTGCCTTCGATCTGCTCGGCGGCGGGCCGGCGTGGTGGTGGCTGGGGCTGATGACGGTCGGCGGGGCCAGCGCGGTGTACGGGATCCTGCAGGCGGCGATGGCCTCCGACCTGAAGCGGCTGCTGGCGTACTCGACGAGCGAGAACATGGGCCTGGTCCTGGTCGGAGTCGGGGCGTCCGGGCTGTTCGCGGCCTACGGTGACCGGCCGCTGGCCGCACTGGCGCTGGCTGCCGGACTGCTGCACGTGATCAACCACGCGGCGTTCAAGGCGCTGTTGTTCTGCGCGGCGGGCTCGGTGCTGCGGGCCACGGGGGAGCGGAACCTGGATCTGCTCGGCGGACTGCGCGGGCGGATGCCGGTCACGGCGGGCCTGTTCGCCGTCGCCGCGCTCGGTGCGGTGGCGTTGCCGCCCGGCAACGGGTTCATCAGCGAGTGGCTGCTGCTGCAGTCCCTGATCCACGGACTGCAGGTGTCCGGTGTGGCGGTCGCGGTCGTGCTGCCGTTGTCGGTGGCGTTGATCGCCCTGTCGGCGGGCATCGCCGCGGCCGTGTTCGTCAAGGCGCTGGGAGTGGGCTTCTTCGCCAGACCCCGGAGTCGGCAGGCCACCGAGGCCAGGGAGTCACCCCCGCTGATGCTCGCCGGGATGGGCCTGCTCGCGGCCGTGTGTGCGGCGCTGGCCTTGGTGCCGGGCCTGCTGGGCGACGGCTTGGACCGGGCCGTGAGCGCGACCGGCCTGCCCGGCAGCGGGGCGGTCTCGGGCGGCGGGCTGAAGGTGCAGCTCGCGGACATCTCGGCGTCGCTGTCGCCGCTGTGGGTGGTGGCCGCCCTCACCGTGGTGCTCGCGCTCGCCGTGGGACTCCCCAGGCTGTACGGGCGCCGTCGGCGTCGTACGAACGCCCGGCTGTGGGACTGCGGCGGCGGGGCACCGACCCCGCGCATGGCCTATACGGCGACCTCGTTCGCCGAACCGCTGCAGCGGGTCTTCGACGATGTCCTCGCGCCCGAGCAGGACGTGGACGTCACCCCGGTGCGCGAGTCGGCGTACCTGGTGGAACGGGTGCGCTTCCAGCACCGGGTGCCCGACCGGATCGAGCACCGGCTGTACGAACCGGTGATCGGCTTCCTCACCGGTGCGGGGCAGGCGGCGCGGCGGCTGGCGGGCGGCAGCGTGCATCTGTATCTCGGCTACGGCTTCGTCGGCCTGGTCGTCCTGCTGTTGGTGTTGGCGGTGGGCTGGTGATGAACAGGGTCGGATACGTGGCGGTGGCGGGCCAGATCGTGGTCGTCGTGGCCGGTGCGCCACTGCTGACCGGATGGATGCGGCAGGTACGGGCCCGCCTGGAGGGCCGTGCCGGGGCCGGAGTCCTGCAACCCTGGCGGGACACGGCCAAGCTGCTGCGCAAGGAACCGATCACCCCCGTCGGCACCGGGCCCGCCTTCCGGACCGCGCCGGCGCTGCTGGTCGCCACCACAGTGGTCGCCGCCGCACTCGTACCCCTGCTGTCCACCGACACCCCGGTCAGCGGCCACGCCGACCTGATCCTGGTGGTGGCGTTGATCGCGCTCGGCACGCTGGCGCTGGCGCTCGCCGGGCTGGACACCGGCACCGCGTTCGGCGGGATGGGTGCCTCCCGGGAGATGATGGTGGCCGCGCTGGTGGAGCCGACCATCCTGCTGTCGGTGTTCGCCCTGTCGATACCGGCAGGGACGACCAACATCCCGGCCATCGTCACCGGAGCCGTGGAGGAACCGGCCCGCCTCGCCTCCCCGGCCGGCCTGCTGGCCACGGCCGCGCTCGCGGTCGCGGTGCTGGCGGAGACCGGGCGGATCCCGGTGGACAACCCCTCCACCCACCTCGAACTGACCATGATCCACGAGGCGATGGTGCTGGAGTACGCGGGCCCGGACCTGGCACTGGTCGAACTCGGCGCCCAGATGCGGCTGACGCTGCTGCTCGGGCTGCTGTCCTCGCTGTTCGTGCCGTGGGGCATCGCCACCAGCGCCTCCTGGGCGGCGCTCGTGGCGGCCCTGGTGGTGTTCGCCGGGAAGATCCTGCTGCTGGGCGCGGTATTGGCGGCGGCCGAGGTGTTCTGGGCGAAGGTGCGGCTGTTCCGCGTGCCCGAACTGCTCGCCGGCTCCTTCCTGCTGGCGCTGCTTGCCGTGACCGCTTCCTACTTCCTGAGCGGGGCGTCATGAGCGAGGGACTGTTCACCCAGCTGCTCGACCTGGCCTGCGGCGCCTTCCTGCTGGCGGCCGTGGTCGTGCTGTGGCGGCGCGAGCTGTCCGCGATCGTGCGGGTCTTCGCTCTGCAGGGCATCGCGCTCGCCGCGATCGCCGTCCTGCTCGGCGCGCACGAGGAACGCTGGGACCTGGTGGCGGTGGGGATCGGCATCGGGGTGCTGCGGGCCGGTGTCCTGCCATACCTGATCCGCCGGGCCCTGACCGCGCTCACCGCCGACCGGGCACACAGCGAGGAGGTACGCGAGACCCAGCCACTGGTCAACATCACCGCTTCGCTGCTGACCGCCGCCCTGCTGACCCTGCTGGCCTACGCGGTGAGCCGCCCCCTGACCGAGCTGAACCCGACCCCCGCCACCCGTGCCCTCCCGGTCGGTCTGGCGGTGGTCCTGATCGGCTTCTTCGTCCTGGTCACCCGCAGACGGGCGCTGGCGCAGGTCGTGGGCTTTCTGCTGCTGGACAACGGGATCACCGCCACCGCGTTCCTGGCCACCTCCGGGGTGCCGCTGATCGTCGAACTCGGCGTCTCCTTCGACGTGTTGCTGGCAGTGCTGGTGCTGCAGATCCTGACCACCCGGGTGCGGGAGGCGTTCGGCACGACCGACATCGACGACCTGCGGGAGCTGCACGACTGATGAGCACTACCGCTTCCGCCCTGCTCCTCGCTACGCCCGCCGTCGCACCTGTGGCGGTGGCCGCGGTGTATGCGCTGACCGGCCTGCGCGCCCGCCCACCCGCCGCAGAGTTCGCCGTGACGCTCACCGAGACCCGGCAGCGGGTGTCCGCACAGGGACCGGTCGTGATCGCCGAGTCACCCGCCCCCGTGCAAGCCCCGAACAAGGACCATCCGGCGGACTGGGCCGCTCTCCTTGCCCCGGTCGTGGTCCTGCTGTGCGGGATTCTGCTGGCGGCGGCCGTCATCGACGACGGCCCGCAGGCTGCGTACTCCGGGCTCCTGCGCGGCGACGCGCTGACCGCCTGGATGCTGCTGGTCATCGGCGCCGTTGCCGTGGTCGCCTGCGGCTCGGCCCCGGCGTACCTGGCGGGTGAGCGGGCCGCCGGCCGGGCACACCACGGGACCGAATGGCGCTACCACGCCCTGGTCCAGGCGTTCCTGGCCGCCATGTGCCTGGCCGTGGTGACGGCGAACCTCGGTGTGCTGTGGGTCGCCATCGAGGCCACCACCATCGTCACCGCCTTCCTCGTCGGCCACCGCCGCACCCGCACCTCTGTGGAGGCGGCCTGGAAGTACGTGGTGATCTGCTCGGCCGGGATCGCGCTCGCCTTTCTCGGCACCGTGCTGATCTACTACGCGGCCCGGCAGGCCGGCATCGCCGAGGCATGGGCGCTGGACTGGCCCACCCTGGTCGCCCGCGCCGACCGCCTCGATCCGGCGGTCACCCGGCTCGGCATCACCCTGATCATCCTCGGCTTCGGTGCCAAGGCCGGCCTGGTCCCACTGCACGCCTGGCTCCCCGACGCCCACAGCCAGGCACCCGCACCGGTCTCCGCGCTGATGTCCGGCGTGCTGCTGTCGGTCGCCTTCGCCGCGATCCTGCGCTACCGGGTCATCGCCGACGCCGCCCTCGGCCCGGACTTCACCCGCGTCCTGCTGACCGGCATCGCGCTGCTCACCCTCGCCCTCGCGGCCGGGCTGCTGCTCGCCCAGCGCGACTACAAGCGGATGCTGGCCTACTCCAGCATGGAGCACATGAGCCTGATCGCCCTGGCCGCGGCGATCGGCAGCCCGCTCGCACTGTCCGCCGCCCTGCTGCACATCGCCGGACACGGGCTCGCCAAATCCGTCGCGTTCTGCGCCTCCGGACGCATCCTGCACCTGACCGGCACCACGCGGATCGGCCGCATCCGCGGCCTGTTCGCCCAAGCACCCGTGTCGGCAGGGGCGTTCGGGCTCGCGGTGGTGGCGCTGATGGCGTTCCCGCCCTTCAGCCTCTTCGCCTCCGAACTGGGCATCGCCCGGGCCGGCTTCGCCGCCTCAGACGCCCTGGCCTGGGCCACAGCCGCAGCCCTGCTCCTCGTCCTCATCGCCTTCGCCGCACTCGCCGCCCGCACAGCACGCATGCTGCTGGGCCCCGGGGAACCGACCGGCGAAAGCCCGTACATGCTGTGGCCGCTCGCGGTGGGCCTGGCCGCCTGCGCCGCCCTGGGCATCGCCACCGGACCGCTCACCGACCTGCTACACGCCGCCGCCCAGACGATCGGAGGCTGAAGCGATGCACACCACACACGACATCGGCGTCACCGAACTACCCCAGCGAGCAGCGGAATTGCTGGATGACGGACGTCGGCTCGCCCTGGTCGCCGCCCACCACGACGACCATGGCATCCGCGTGGTGTACCTGTTCGTGTCCGGCCCGCCGGACACCCGCACCGAACTCCACGTCCGCCTCGACCCCGACCGCCCCGAGGTACCCACCCTCGCCCATCTCTCCTTCCCCGCAGGCCGGTTCGAGCGCGAGATGCGCGACCTGTTCGGCATCACCCCTCTCGACCACCCCCTCCCGCGCCGCCTCGTACGCCACTTCCACTGGCCACGCGGCTGGTACCCGATGCGCCCAGACGCCGGGCCACCACCGGCGTTCGGCGAACAGGAGGGGCCCTACCCGTTCCTGGAGGCAGAGGGCGACGGGGTATACGAGATCCCGGTCGGCCCGGTGCACGCCGGTCTGATCGAGCCCGGCCACTTCCGCTTCTCCGTCGTCGGCGAGACCATCCTGAAACTCAAGGCCCGCCTGTGGTTCGTCCACAAGGGCGTGGAAAAGCTGTTCCAGGGCCGCTCGATCGCCGCCGGCCTGCCGCTCGCCGAACGCATCAGCGGCGACACGGCCGTCGGCCACGCCCTCGCCTACTGCCTCGCCGTCGAGGAGGCCACCGGAACCGAAGTCCCCGCCGAGGCCGGATACGCCCGCGCACTGCTCCTCGAACTGGAACGCGTCCACAACCACGTCGCCGACCTCGGCATGCTCTGCAACGACGTCGGCCACGGCATCCTCAACGCCCACGCCCAGCGCGTCCGCGAACAACTCCTGCGCCTCAACCGGGAGATCACCGGCCACCGCCTCCTGCGCGGCGGCGTGATCCCCGGTGGCGCGGCCCTGCGCACCCTGCCCGACCCCACCCGGCTCAAGGCCATCGGCGCGGACATCCGCGAGATCACCGACCTGGCCCTCGGCCACTCCACCGTCCGCGACCGCTTCACCGGCACCGCCATCCTGAAGACCGCCGCCGCCCGGGAGATCGGCTGCCTCGGCTACGTCGCCCGCGCCAGCGGCCTCCCCGGCGACGCCCGCCTCGCGCACCCCTTCACACAGTACGACACCGGGCTCGCCGCCTCCGTCCACGACAGCGGCGACGTCCTGGCCCGCTTCCTGGTCCGCGCCGAGGAAATCGAGATCTCCCTCGCGCTCATCGAGCAGTTCACCCACGGACTCACCTCGGGCGCCGTACTGGGCCCGTCGCCGGCGACCGGAACGGGCCCTCGCACAGGGGTGGGCCTCGTGGAGGGCTGGCGCGGCACCATCGCCACCCGGGTCGAACTCGCTCCCGACGGCACCCTGTCCCGAGTCAAGCTGGTCGACCCGTCCTTCTTCAACTGGCCAGCCCTACCGGTCGCGTTGACGGACACGATCGTTCCGGACTTCCCGCTGACCAACAAAAGCTTCAACCTGTCGTACGCGGGCAACGACCTGTGACGGTGAGGGCCGCGCCGACGCCCCTTACAAGTCGCCCTCGACGAGGGAGTGCAGGTGCTCGTCGTGCCACCCGTCCTCGTGCAGGAGCGCACTGCGCATGGTGCCTTCGAAGGAGTAGCCTGCCTTCTCCGCCACCCGGCAGGACGCCGGGTTCGCGGTCGAGTGGCACAGCCGCAGGCGGTGCAGACCCAGCTCCTCCAGGGCCCACCGGCTGACGCGCTTGACCGCCTCGACGACGACACCGCCGCCTCGTGCGGCGGGCAGAAGCCAGTAGACGATCTCGGCGTCGCCGTCCTCCAGGTTGATGTCCCCCCATCCGATCAGGCCCAGGGCTTCCCCGCCGTCCCCACTTGCAATGGCCCAGATCGCGGCCTGCTCGGCCTGCCAGCGCCGGTGCATGCGCTCTATCCTCTGGCGCGCGTGCTCGGGCGACTCCACGACCAGTCGGTTCCACAGCCGAATGCCGGGATCCTGACCCGCGGCGATGAGGGCATCGGCGTCCCGCAATTCCCAGGGACGCAGTTCCAGCCCACCGGCGAGGCCGAGCACAGGCTGCGGAATCCTGGCCATGCGGCCCGCGGGTACGACGGGAGGTATGGGCGAGGAGGAGATCATCAGGGCATGCTGTCAGGTGCTCGGTGCGCTCGAAAGCCGATTCCGCACCAGCCGGTAACCACTGACGATCTCCGGCCGGATACGCACCACCTGCCCCACCTCCGCGTCGACCCACGGCGTGAGCAGCCGCTGGTAGTGAGCCAGTTCGGCGGCATCGGCCACGCGAGTCGCCGTGCCGGTGACCACGACGCTCCACCCGGTCCGCGTCGCCGGATCGATCTCATCGGCCTCGTACGCCACCACCTCGGAGAGCAGCGCACGCCCCAGCAACGCCGACCCGTCGTGGGTGCGGACGATGATGTCGCCCTCGATCACGAGGTGATTGACCGGCCTGATCGTGGGCAGCGCCTGGTCCGTGAAGGCAACCCGTCCCAACGGCACGGTGCCCAGCAGCTTGAGGGCTTCGTCGCGGCTCAGCTCGACCATACGCGCGACGGGGACGGGTTCGCAGGACGCGGGATTCACGACAGCTCTTCCTCTACGGCCATGCGTCTGGCGTCGGCGGGCCAGAGTACTTCGACGTCGATGCCGCACCCGCGGGCATAGGCCACCAGGTGGGCCGTTGCGTCCCGACTGGTTGCTGGCGAGCCGTCCCATACCGCCAGCAGGCGGCCGCAGGTGCGCAGCAGGTTCTCGTCCGCGCCTGTGCAGGCGCTGCGGTCGGCCGGGTCGTACTCCAGCAGCCGTACCTGCTCCGACAGCAGCAGCAACTCCCCGGCGGCCCTGCGGTCACACGTGTCCAGCACCGCAGGCACGCCGTTCTTCGAAGGCAGGACGGTCACCAGAGCAAGCCCGGCAGCACGCGCCGCCCTCCCGAAGGCGACAGGCAGGCCATGCCCGGCCCGCACCAGCCCTGCGCTGCCCGCCCGTACGAACTCGGCCAGCCGCCAGTACAGCTCCTCCTCCAGCATCGCCAACGTGGGCGCGGCGAGATCGGGGTGTCCCACAACAGCGATCACTTCCGGTGACCCTCTCTCCACACATGCATATCCCGACAACTAGCCAATTGAAGAAGTCTTCAATCAAGCTCAGGGCAGCCGCCCGTGCCACGACTGCGCTCAGGGCCGAACGGCCCTGCCGGAAGACCCCGCTACTTGTTGGCGTGCTCTCCCAGATAGAACAACAGCATCACGAACCCCGCGATCAGGTGTGTGCCGAAGATGTAGAAGAAGGCACGCAGCGCGACGCCACGCTCCTTCTGACTTTCCGCGTCCCGGGGTTTGCCGTCCTTGGCCGTGCTCACTGCTTCAACTCCCGTCATTCATCCTGTCGTGTGTACGAGGGGATCTCGAACCGGGCGAGGACGACCTTGCCGTCGTCCTCGACGGCCGGTTCGGCGCTCAGCTCCCCGTCGTAGTCAGCGGCCAGTTCGGCGACCATCCGGAGTCCGGCGCCCATGCCCTCAAGCGTGAGATCCGGAAGACGCGGTTCGGTATCCGTGACGCTGACGACCAACTGGTCGCCTGCGACCGCTATCCCCACGTCCGTCAGCGGCGAGTGCGGGGCGTGTCGCAGCACGTTGGTGACCAGCTCGCTCACCACGAGCAACACCGAGTCCGCGAAAGCGGACTCAGGGGCGATGCCCGTCTCGGCGAAGTGCCCGGCCACCGCCTCCCGCGCCTCCCTCACAGCATCGGGCCCCACCCGCACCGAGGCGACGTGCCGCCGCACCGGCGGTCGAACGTGCTCGACGGCCCCTACGGGCCTGCCCCGGTGCCACGGCATCCGGAACCGGCGGGCGCCGCCCGTCACAGGGCCGGCTCCGTTCCGCGCAATTCGGTGAGCAGATCCTGGCGCCTGGCCAGTTGCACGGACAGGATCCGCCGGGCCGCGGCCAGCAGCTCCGCCACATCGCCGCCGGCCAGCTCGTACACCACTGTCGAGCCGGTCCGCGTCGCGGTCACGATCCCGGACCGACGCAACACGGCCAGCTGTGCCGACAGGTTCGACGGCTCGACCTCGATGGCCGTCAACAGGTCGCGCACCGGCATCGGCCCGTCCTGCAGCAACTCCAGCACCCGGATACGGACCGGATGCCCGAGCATCCGGAAGAACTCGGCCTTCGCTTCATACAGGGGAACCGGCATCCGGATCACTCCCCTTCCGTTTCCGCACCGACGGCGCCGACATCGACTCCGTGCCGCCGCGCTACCCGCACCGCGTCGTCCAGCTCGTCCTGGGCCACTGCCACGGCGTAGGCGTCCTCGGCCTCCAGCGCCGTCTCCAGAGACGCTCGTGCCTGGCTCACCCGCTCCAGCAGTGCCTCGGCGAACACAGACCCGCCCATCCGGCCTCCTCCCCGACGGCCGCACTCGACGGCAACTAGTGAATTGAAGAACTCTTCAAGAGTAGTGGACGCCACATGCTCCGGAATCCGCCAGGTGATGCTCGGGGCGTCCCCATGAACCGTTCACACGGGTTCCCGGGGAGCCGATCGCGGCAACTGCAACCAAAACTGCAACCACGCACGTCGAAGGGCCCCACCGCGAACGGTGGGGCCCTTCGACATCGTGCCCGGTGAGGCACTAGCGGAGGATACGAGATTCGAACTCGTGAGGGGTTGCCCCCAACACGCTTTCCAAATGTTCGCCTGGGGGTTCGGGGGTGATCAGGAGGGTCCTGACCTGCGGCGGAGTGGAGCTGAGGTCGGAGTATGGGGTGAGGGTGTCTAGGATGAGGTCGGCCCTGGCCCGGCGGTCGCGGGTGAGGACGGGGTGGACCAGCAGGTCGGCAGCGCGCAGCACTGGGTCGCCGAGGCCGAGGCGCTCGGCCGGCTGGAGGGCGTTGAGGGCTGCTTCGTAGGACTGGACGACGCCGCCGGGGCCGGGCTGGGTACGGCCGATGGCGGCCCGGTCGTCGTCGGTGGCGGCGTGTGCCTGCTTGGCGAGGTAAGCGAGTACGTCGTCCTGGCGGCCGGAGGCGATGCACAGCACCCGGCCGTCCTGTGAGTAGGACGTTGAGGTCGCCGAAGCGGGGGATGGGCGCCCGTTCCACCTGCCGGGCGTCGGATCGCCCTCGGCGGAGGCGGTGGGGCCCTGCGCGACGGCGACCGCGTGTGCGTGGGACAGGCGCAGGCCGAAGCGCTCGGTGCGCTCGGCGAGCTTCTTAGCGGTCACCGGCATGCAGGCATTGATGAACACTGCCGGAAACCGGCAATGCGCGGGTGGGATCCGGTGGGGCAGCCTGGCTCGCAGGGGGCCACGGCCGTTGGTTCCATTGCCCGGCACCGGCAGGTGTTCGCACTGGGACCGCAGGGGCCGTGCGCCGCCGGACCAGCTGATGCGTGCCGAGGGTGGAAAGGGGGCCGGGAGATACGGTGCACAACACCGGGACCATCCCCAGGACTCCCCGCCTCTCACCTGCCCGCGCAGCCGGAGCGGGTGCACTGCCAGTTCCGGCAGTGTTCACTGCGGTCCGAATGCCGGTTGCTGCCAAGGATCGGGCAACCCCTGGCTGCCCGATGACGCGGTTGCATGGGTCGAGCAGGACGAGTTCGGTCGGACCGCCCGAAGCGGAAGTGGCGCCGTAGCTCAGCTGTACCGACTCATCGGGGCCGCCGATGTTCCAGAACCAGGTCATCGTGGGTAGCCCTCCCGCTGTCTCTGCCCGCTGCGCAGGCTTGGCCAGGCTCGGGCGTCATGCTCCCAACGCCTCCCGGCCACGTCGCCCGGCGCCCTCAGCGGTCCGTCTTGGGGCGGCGCCGAGGTCTGGTGCGGCGTTACAGTGCTGCGCCAGCGGAGCGGGCAAAGAGGCATGCCATGCCCGTGCGTCATCTGCGACTTCGGGCTGCACTCGTCTCGGTTGCGGACCAGTCAGCGTCGGCGGGCGTTCACGCGCGTGCATGCGCGGGGGCCTCCTCGGACTGGGCGTCGCTGTCCTTGCGTCCGGCCGGGATTCCGGCGAGGTCGTCGACGTGGAACATGCGGGCGATCGGTACGTCGGTGGAGCTGTGCGCGATGATCGAGAAGGCGATGCACACGGCAATGAGCGTGAACGCCTCCTCGCCCTGCGGGATCCCGGCCTGCAGCACCAGCAGCCCGTACACCACCGATGCGAAGCCCTTCGGGCCGAACCAGGCTGCGACGAGCTTCTCCTGGCGGGTGAAGCGGGTGCCGAGCAGGGAGAGCAGCAGCGAGGCCGGGCGGATCAGCACGATGGCGAGGATGACGGCGAGGTACCCGCCGAAGGACAAGTCACCGAACAGCTGCGGCGTCAGCAGCGCGCCGAATACCAGCAGCGCCGCGAACTTGGCCAGCTCCGCCAGCGCCTCACCGAGTGGCTCGAACGCCTCCTTGGCCTCGATGGACCGGGCGGTGAGCACGGCACCCGCGGAGAACGCGGCGAGGTAGGGATTGGCGTGGGTGAGGTGGCACGTCGCGTAGAGGATCACGCCGATCGCCAGCGGCAGCAGTGGCTGGAGCTTGGGCTCGGCGCCCAGCAGCCGGAACCGTGCGAGGCCGATCACCGCGATCGGCAGCGCGACACCGAAGGCCAGGCCCAGGACCAGCTCAAGCGCGATCTTCCCCAGGGACGCCTCCGCGTGCCCGGAGGTCGGGCCGGCCGCGGCGATCAGGATGAGGACGACCGGCAGGGCGAGCCCGTCGTTGATGCCGCTCTCCACGTTCAGCAACTGCCGCAGCTTCGCGGGGACTTCCTTGCGCCCGACGATCGCGGAGGCGAACACCGGGTCGGTCGGCGCGAGGACGGCGCCGACCAGGAAGGACGTCGTCCAGTCCAGGCCCACCAGGTAGTGCGTGATCAGTGCCATGCCGACGAAACGCGAGCGGCATGCCGAGCCCGAGCGCGCGTGCCGGGTTGCGCCAGTTGGCGCGCAGTTTGGGGAAGGAGACGTGCGTGCCGTCGGTGAACAGCACCGCGAACAGCGCCAGATCGGCCGTGACGGACACGATCTCGCTGTCCGGCGTGATGTGGATCAGCGCGAGGAAGCCGTCACTGACCAGTGCTCCGCCGACCAGGAAGAGGAAGGAGGTGGACAGGACGGTCCGGGCGGCAAGCCCCGACAGCAGCACCGCGTCAAGCAGCGCCACCCCGAAGACCACGATGAGCACCATGACCACAACCTCCGATCAGCGAAGAGACTTGTCCTCAAATCGCCGACCGGCTTCCCGGCACACCGGTGGGAACCCTACTCGTTCTTTACGCGGCACTGACAGATACTTGACATGCACTCTGTCATCCTCGACATTGCGGGAATCCGGCATCGTGCGCTTTGCGCTACGTGCTCTACCGGGCACCCGCGTCCCCGTCCGTCAGAGCGCGGGTCAGTCCCATCTGCCACAGAACTGCCTGGGCCCTTTCGTTGGCGTGTGTGATGACCAGCCGCACACCGCTTGCCCGGGCAGCCCGAAGAGCTGTGAAGAACGCTCCGCAACCGTCCGGGCTCAGGTAATTCACCTCCGTCAGGTCCACCTCCAGGACATCCGGTCCTGTGTCGATCACCCGCACGAGGCGCAAGCCCGTCGCGTCGGCGTTACGGAGCCCGAGATCGCCGTGCAGACGGACCACCTCATGCCCAGGTGGGGGCGGAGGCGAGGACCGCCGACGATGACGGAAACGGAAGAGGTGCACCAGAGCCCCCAGGGCAGGCGGACATGTCCGCCGACCAGGCTTCCCGGCACACCTACGTACCAGCGTATCGGCGTAAGGACACAAGCGCCTTCCGCGCATGTTCTTCCGTTGCTGGTCACAGGTGGGCACGTCGGCACTCTTGGTCGGCCCCTCATTGCCTCCGAGGATTGCCGGAGCCAGGCAGCGAACCTCTGCCCCGCCAGGCCCCGCCCCCGGTCGATGCGTTAGAAAGGCGTCAAGGGCGCATTCATTCGGGGGCCTATATGACGGGGCAAGACGTGTCCAAGGAGTACGCGGAGTACCTGGACGGGTATGCCGGCCTTCTTGCGGATGCCCCCGCGACGGGCCGCCGACTGACGCGGGAGGAACTGGAGTCGCGCCGCAGCCTGGGTGGCCAGGCCGCGGAGGCCGGTCTCGGGTTGCGCGCACTGGTCGCTGCTCACATGGCCGCCACCCGGGCGAACTGGCCGACCGGGAACGGCGTTTCCGTGGACAGTGTGCTCGGCGCCGCGGCCCAGGCCATGGACGCTTTCGCCGAGGGCTACGAGCGGGCCCAGCGGCACGCCGTACGTCAGGAGGAAGCCGCCCGCCGGGAGTTCATCGACGACCTGCTCTATGGTCGCAGCGACCTGGGCCGGCTGGCCCAGCGTGCGGAGCGCTACGGGCTGCGTCTGTCGTACGAGCACGCGGTCGCCGTGGCACGCGGCAAGACCGCCTACGACGAGGGAGACCCAGTTCTGCGCTAGGTGGAGCATGCGTTGATCGGCCGGTTCGGCGACCGCAGCATCCTGCTCACCACGAAGGATGGGCGGCTCGTGTGCATCGCTCCGGGCGACCAGGACGAGGTCCTCGCGTATTTCGCCAAACAGGCGTTCGCCGCCACCGGCGGAGGACAGGTGGCGATCGGCCGCCCGCAGCCCGGCGCGGCCGGTGTCGTCCACTCGTACGAGGAGGCTCTGAACGCCCTCGACCTGGCCGAACGCCTGGAACTCGACGAGCCCGTGCTGCGCGCCGCCGACCTCCTCGTCTACCCCGTCCTCACCCGCGACCGGCAGGCCATGGCCGACCTGGTGCAAAGCGCCCTCGGCCCGCTGCGCCAGGCCCGCGGCGGTGCCCAACCGCTCCTGGACACCCTCACCGCGTACTTCGATTCCGGCTGCGTGTCCGCGGAGGCGGCCCGGCGGCTGTCGCTGAGTGTCAGGGCCTTCACCTACCGGCTGGAGCGCATCCACAAGCTCACCGGCGCCGATCCGTCGGAACCGGTGCACCGCTACACGCTGCAGACCGCGGTGATCGGGGCCCGGCTGCTGGACTGGCCGACAAAAACCTTCTGAGAGGCGCACCGACGAACCGGTCGTCCAGAGCAAGGCCGGGTGGGATGTCTTCGACGGCAGGTAAGTCAGCCTGGGCGGGCTCCAGGGCGACAGAACCATCCGCTGCCGACCGATGTCGACCCGGCTGACCCCAGTGCGTCACTCAGCACGGGCGGACTCTCCGGCGGGGTCAGGCGTGTCAGGGCCTGTTCGTGGGCCGTCCCGTAAGGAAGGCGACGAGCGCGCCGGCCAGCACAGCCCATGCCAATGCCGCCGCCCCGGCCTGTGGCCAGCCCAGCACAGCGACGGCCGTGGCCGCCACCACCCCGGCGGCCACGGCGCGGCCCCTGGTCGCGAACGCCCACTGCTCCCGAGCGCTGCCCGGCCGGCGCAGCTCGACGATCGCGGTCCTGATCACCAGCGCGGCGACCACGATGACCACTGGCAGCAGAGACCCGGCGCCGTTCACGGGGCGCCGACGAAGTGCTGCATGAAGCGGGCGGCGGTGACCGTACCGAGCAGTGCCACCTGGGTGCCGTCGCGTTCGACCACGGCGACCAGAGGGCAGTGCGAGCGGGCATTCAGTGCCGCGACCTCCATCGGACGCGCGTCCGGCCCCACCACCGGCGGCAGATACCGTTGGCGTGGTACCCACTCGGCGACGGTGAGCCCGGTCAGACGCTCCGCTACCTCGGCGTCGTTTCGTTCGTCGACGACACCGGCGAGCAGCGGGTCCTCGGCAATGTAGGCGGGGATGAACTGCCGGATGATCTGCGAGCCGGGCACGATGGCGTAGGGCTGCCCGTCGGAGTCGAGGACGAGCAACGCCGGTAGAGACTGTTCCGCCAGCATCCTGGCAGCGTCGATGGCGTCGTCGTCCGTGGTCACGAAGGTATAGGGCTCGGCGAGATCCCGTGCGCGCATGGCGTCCTCCTCAGCCCTCGCCCGTGGCGCTGCCGCGCCCGGGACTGGTCCGCTGGTAGATGTCGGGGATGCCATCGGCGTCCTCGTCCCGCGTCTCTTCCTCCCACAGGCGGCGGTAGATCCCGTTGCGGCGCTTGATCAGCAGCGCCGCAAGGGCCGCGGCGATCAGGGAGCCGAAGAGCACGGCGGCCTTGATGTGCTCGGCATCGGCCGGGTCGGGGAAGGCGAGTTCGCCGATCAGCAGGGCCACGGTGAAACCGATCCCTGCAAGTACCGCCAGGGCGAACACATCGGCCCAGGCCAGGTCCGGGTTGAGGCGGGCCCGCGTGAAGCGCGCGGCGAGGTAGGTGCCCGCGAATATGCCCAGAGTCTTGCCGGCGACCAGGCCCAGCACCACCCCCAGCGGCTCTGGCTGGGTGAACACCTCACCCAGCGACGCTGCGGAGACCGCGACGCCTGCGGCAAAGAGTGCGAAGAGCGGTACGGCCACTCCTGCCGAGACCGGGTGCAGCAGATGCGAGGTCCGCTCGGCAGGGGAGGCGTCCTCACCCTTGTCACGGGTCGTGCGCAGGATCAGGCCCATCGCCACCCCGGCCACGGTGGCGTGGACGCCACCGTTGTACATCAGCGCCCAGATGGTGATGCCAAGCGGTACGTACCACCACCAGCCGCACACGCGGCAGCGCTGGAGTACATAGAAGACGACCAGGCCGGCGAGGGCTCCGCCCAGGGCAAGGAAGTTCAGATCACTGGTGAAGAAGATCGCGATGATGAGGATCGCGCCGAGGTCGTCGACGACGGCGAGGGTGAGCAGGAAGGCGCGGAGCGCGGAGGGAAGGTGGGTGCTGAGGACGGCCAGGACCGCTAGGGCGAACGCGATGTCGGTGGCCATGGGCACAGCCCAGCCCTCCAGGCTGCCCCCGCCGAAGCTGGCGGTGGCGGCGTATACGGCAGCAGGCACCACCATGCCGCACAGCGCGGCGACAACGGGCAGCGCGGCCGTGGCGGGCGTGCGCAGCGAACCCACGACCAGCTCGCGTTTCAGCTCAATGCCCGCGACCAGGAAGAAGATGGCCAGCAGTCCGTCGGCGGTCCAGTGCTCCACTGACAGATCGAGGCCGAGTGCGGGTATGCCGAAGTGGAAGTCGCGGATCGCCTCGTAGGCGCCGCTCCATGGGGTGTTCGCCCACACCAGCGCCACCACGGCCGCCGCCAGCAGGACCAGTCCGCCGACTGTCTCCGTCCGCAGGGCCCGCGCCACCGCCGTCCGCTCCGGCCACGGCAGAAGACCGAGGAAGGTGGAACGCTCGCGCGGGGCAGCAGCCATCAGAAAAAGCCTCCGGGGCATCGGCATGAGGGCATACGCCCCTACGACGCCGACCAGACTTCCCGGCACTCCCCGCGTGCGACGCCCGCTCCGGGTGGGCCGCTAACGCGTTCTTAACACCCTAACCGCCTGCACGTGATCACACCAGATGGTCTTTCACCTGCCGCAATGCACAACGAGCGGTCCGTACACACTAAGGCGCGAGGTGTGCACGGACCCGCTCAGGAGCCGGGCCGCCGGGGCGGGCAGACGGTGGTCGTCACCGACTCCTTGCCTTCGTCTCCGTCGCTGATCTCACCGGCGTTGCGGGCACGGACGAACTCCGGGAAGGAGTTGAGCTCGCGCTTGACGACGGGGGCGAGGAGGTAGGCCGATGATGTTGATGACGGCGAGCAGAGCACCGCGTCGGCCATGTCGATGAGGGTCTGCAGGGTCAGCAGCGAACCGGTGATGGCGAACAGGGTGTAGACGACCTTGTACGTCAGCTCGCTGGCCTTACTGCGGCCGAAGAGGTCCGTCCACGCCTTGAGGCCGTAGTAGCCCCAGGTCAGCACTGTGGAGATGGCGAACAGCATCACCGCGACGGTGAGGATGTACGGGAACCAGGGCAGGACCGTCTCGAAGGCGTCGGAGGTGATCGTGACGCCGCCGATGGAGTCGTCCTTGCGGGCTGCGGCCCAGCTGGCCGGGTTGGCGATGACGATGGTCAGCGCGCTCACCGAGCCTGCCGGGCGTCAGCGGCGATCGTCCGGTCTTCCGGCCTCGGCCTTGGTTGAGGGCAAGGGGCTGGACTGGACGGCCCCATCAATCCGCAACTAATGGTTGCGCATTTACGGCGCCCGTCCTACGCTGACATGCAACCAAAGGTTGCGAAAGGGTTCGGGTATGGAGCACGGCAGCATCGAGCGCAACATCCACGTCGACGCATCACCCGAGGTCGTCTTCGAGGTCATCAGCAGGCCGGAGCACATGCGGGAGTGGTGGCCGGACGACGCCCGGTTCGAGCCCGTGGAGGGGACGCAGGGTGAGTTGTTCTGGCGTGACGAGGCGACCGGCGAGACCGTGACCGTCGCACTCACCGTCGTAGAGGTCGATCCGCCGTCGCGGTTCTCGTTCCGGTGGTGCTACACCGACGCCGAAAAAAGCGGCGGGGACTCGTTGCTGGTCGCCTTCGACCTGGAGCCGACGCCGCAGGGGACCCGGGTGCGGATGACCGAAACCGGGTTCCGCGAGATGGGCTGGGAGATCGCCGTCCTGGAGGAGCAGTATCGCGAGCACGCGAGCGCCTGGGACCACTACATCCCCCGGCTGGGCACGTACGTCGCACGGCTGGTGTCCACGCCATGAGCACACCCGTCGACGACGAGTTGTGGTCGGCGATCGGCGACCCCACCCGGCGCACGCTGATCGACCTCCTTCTCGCGTCCGGCCCCGGCACGGCCACCTCACTCAGCGCGGACCTTCCGCTCACGCGGCAGGCCGTGTCGAAACATCTCGCCGTCCTCGACCGCGTCGGGCTGGTCCGCGCCGAGCCGGCAGGCCGCGAGCGGCGCTACCGCGTCGACGAGGCGCAGCTCGCCCGCGCGGCCGCGCAACTGGCCGCGGTCGGCGCCACCTGGGACGCCCGACTGCGCCGCATCAAGCGCATCGCGGAGGCGATCGAACGCAGCCGCACCAACACCGAAGGAGCATGAAAATGGTCGACATCCTGCATCGGATCGGCGCCGTCGCGCCCCTGGACGACGTCTACCGGGCCATCGCAACGCCCGAGGGCATCGCCGGCTGGTGGACGACCGACACCACCGGCAAGAGCGAGGTCGGCGGTCAGCTGGCGTTCCGGTTCGGCGACCTCGGCGGCTTCGACATGGAGATCCTGGAGCTCGACCCCGCCGGCCGGGTGCGGTGGCGCGTCACGGACGGACCGGCGGAGTGGATCGGGACCGAGATCGACTGGAGCCTCAGCCGGCACGACGAGTACACGATCGTGCTGTTCAAGCACGACGGCTGGCGCGAGCCGGTCGAGTTCATGCACCACTGCAGCACGAAGTGGGCGATCTTCCTGATGAGCCTCAAGGAGTTCGTGGAGACCGGACACGGCAGGCCGGCGCCCGACGATGTCCGGATCAGCGACTGGCACTAGCGGCGGGAGCGGAGCGCTCGGCGCCACACCGTGACGCCAACGCCCGGAGTCATCGCCGTGTCCTCACTCGCTACCTGCACCGTCGCGTCGTGATCGGAAACGACGCCACGGCCGCCGGTGCGCTGATCGGTGAGCGCGCTCGCGTTCCCCACCGGCCTGGCCGCTTACGGTGAGTGCAGCACACATCAGGTACGAGGAAGGACCACCGGCCGTGTCCGTACCCGTATGCGAGCTCACCGAAGCCGCGCGGCGACCGACGCTTTGCTGGAGGTGCTGCGGGGCGGCCGGTGGAGGCCGGGCGCCGTCGGGCGTTTCCTGTATCTGGCCGCTCACCGGTCGATGCGACAGGCGGCCCGGCATCCGGATGCGCTTGTGCAGGCCGGCGTCCTGCACGGATTGCTGTTCAGGTCCGCCCGAGGCACCGGAGCCAAGAGGTGGGTGGTCATCAGCTGGTCTCTCACCGTCCTGCATCTGGGCCTGCTGGAGCGTCGCACGGGCCCGCTGCAGCGCGCTGTTCACCGCAGCGACGCTCGTGTCCAGCAACCCGCTGGTCTCGGCGGCGGAGAAGCCGAGCACATCGCGCAGCAGCAGGACCGCGCGCTGTCGCGCCGGAAGGAGCTGAAGGGCGGCGAGGAAGGCCAGCTGGACGCTCTCGCGCAGCTCATAGCGCGCTGATGGGTCATGGCGGTCGTCGAGCGGGGCGAGTAGCTCGTCGGGGCAGGGTTCCAGGGCCGAGACCTCCACGTCGTCGGCGTTGGAGGGCGGCACGTCCTGCGGCTGCGCGAGGGGCAGCATTTCGGCCCGGATGCGGGCGGTAAGGCACCGGTTGGTGGCGATGCGGTATAGCCATCCGCACACCGACGAGCGTCCCTGGAAGGCGTCCAGATGGCGCCACGCGCGCAGCAGAACCTCCTGCATGACATCCTCCGTCGCGTCCTGCACCGAGCCGAGCATCCGGTAGCAGCGCACGTGCAGTTCTCGCAGGTAGGGGCCGACCAGGACGCGGAGGGCGTCCTCGTCACCCGCGCGGGCCGCCACCAGCACCCCGTCCTCGGACGGGGTGCCCCTGGACGGCGGCTCGCGTCTCACAGCGTCCACCCGGTCAAGCTACGCCTCAGGCCGGCCGCCCTGGGCCATCGCGGAACGGAGCGGCTCGGCGTCGTAGATCAACTCGCCGCGGACGATCATCCCGTCCCCGATCTCGAGGATCTCCGCGGAGGTCATCGGCGGCACCGGCAGGTTCATCTCCCAGTCGATGACCGAGCACACTCGCGTGCCGTCCACGAACTGGTGTCGGACCGCGAAGCGTGTGACCAGCGGGCCGGCCTGTGCGGCCATCGGCCGGTACCGGTCGCCCGACTCGAAATCGGCCACGGGCCCCCGGAACACGAAGTCGTCCGCCAAAGGCACCCCGCTGAAGTCGCCCGTACCGCTGGCCCACGCCGCGTAGTAAGCGTCCACGGCTTCCTGGACTGTCATGATCCCTCCAGGTTCCCGGAGTTGACGGTCGCGGGGCCATGCACCAGGCCCCTACCCATACAGACCCCGGGTGCTCCTCCCGACTCATCGGCCGCTGGGGAGAGAACCTTGATTCACGGAGACCAGCGCCACTGCCGCAACGGAACCGGGAACTGTAAGCGCGCTCACCGAACGGGCATCGCTACACAGGCGCGGCTGTCGGTCCCATCCAGAGGGTCGGCCGCCCGATGATCCGGCGGGTCACGCGAGGGCCGCGCGCCGCTCCGCCTCATGCTTGACCGCCGCCAGCGTGGCCGCGACAGTCGCCTCCCAGCGCGGGGCGATCACGCCGCCCCACCACCGGTCGGCTGCCCACAGATCGGTACCCAGCTCGCCGGTGTACGTCAGCCGGGTGCCCGGCCCGTGCTCGCTGAGCTCGAACGACTCGGTGACCGCCGGGACAGGTCCGCGCACCAGGCGAAAGTCGACCCGCTCCGGGCGGGTGAACCTCACGGTCTCCACGGTTGTGGCCGTCAGTCGCCCGCCCGCGACGGGAGTGCGGTGCGCGGCGAGCACCATGTCGCTGCCCTGCTCCAGCACGCTCACCTTCTCCCGCATCGCCCGGGTCGGCCGCCCCAGATAGGGCTGGGCGATCACCTCGAAGACAGTTTCGCGGGGCGCCGCGATGTCGACGGTCTGCGGCCCCAGGGGACGGGTTCGCCGTCCCACTCCGAGATCGAGCGGCAGGGCGCCGGAGACCAGCCCCAGATATCCCGCTGCCGCACCGCCCGCCGCTGCCCTCGCGACCATCAGTCTCCTGACCCACGTCATGCCCATACCCTTCCCGCTCGGTCTGCTCGTCCCTCTCACCGCGAGGCTATGGCGGCCGCCGCCGCGTAACGGTGAGCACGCTCACCTTCAGCGAGCGCCCCTGACGCCTACGGCGGGCCGCAAGCCGATCACTTCCCGTTGAGAGAGGACTTCACGTGTGTGCCGCCCGCGTCGCGAGCCTGCGGCACACGGACCCGGAAGGCCGGGCCCTGCATCTCTCGGTGGGAGCCGCCGTGCTCAACCTCCGTATCGCGATGGCCCACTTCGGCTGGGACCCGGTCATCCGCCTCCTGCCCCGCCCTGGAGAACCGGACCTGCTCGCATCCGTCCGCCCGACCGGGCCCACCCCCGGCCGTTCCCGTGGAGGCGACATCGATCTGTACGGTGCGGTCTGGCGCAGGCACAGCAGCCGCTTCCCGTTCTCCGACCCGCCGATCCCGCCGTATTTGCGCGTCGAACTCGCCGCTGCGGCGGACGCGGAGGGCGCACGGCTCCGTTTCCCCGAGCACGCCGAGACCGCACGCCTGCTCGCGCTCACGATGGAGGGCGAGCAGCGCAACCGCTTCGAGCCGACCGCGGCACAGAGAGCCGCCTCTGGGTGCACGGGGATCCGTGTGGGCGGCACTCGTCGGGCAGGACGCCAGGGAACGGCTCCCCATGCGCGACTTCACCGGGCAACGCCACGCCGACAAGCTCCTCGCCCGCACCTAGGAGACAACCCCCGTCATCGCCCTGCTGACCACAGAGCACGACCGCCGCACCGACTGGCTGCGCGCAGGACAGGCCATGGAACGCGTCCTCTTGGTCGCCACAGCCCACGGGCTGCGCGCCTCGCTCCTGTGCCACGCCATGGAGTGGCCCGACGGCCCTGAGGGCCCTGTCACTCCGCGCTGGGCGGCGCGTACGGTGCTCGCGGCCGGGCGCGTGAGCGGGTAGCTGGCCGGGGTGCGTCAGCCTGCCGTGACGGTCACGACCTCCGCGGTGGGGGACGAGGGCAAGCCGGGGTGGATCTCGAACACGCTCGCCAGACCGGCGAGGCGCAGTACGCGCCGGAAGCGCGCATTGTGGGCGACCAGCCGCAATCGGCCCTGCCGGGCCAGGACGCGGTTGCGTGCCCGGCACAGGACGCCGAGCCCACTGCAGTCGATGAAGGACACGGCACGCAGATCGAGCACCAGATCGGGGCTCGTGCCGGCCGTCAGTGCGTCCAGCCGCGCCGCCAGGGCCGGCGCCGCGAGGAGGTCGATCTCGCCGCGCAGTTCCACGACGGTCGTACCAGCGACGTCGCGCACCGAGAGAGGTGGCGTGGACCTGGTGTGGTTCTCGGACATGGGCACAGCGAATCCCGTGGGCGGGGCGGGCGGAAGGGCCGGTCGGCCCAACTTTGCCCGGTATGGCGGGGCCGACTGGACCATACGGCGCGCAGCGGCCCGTCCGGCGGGCGATCGGGGCCGACCGGCCCAAGGCCACGCGCCCCGGCATGGGACAAGCTGTATCTACGGGGCAATACGGGCAATCGTGTTCCTGGCCGAGCCCCGGCGACAACTGATGAGGGCCCCGGGGGCAACCGATGAGGGAAGGATCGTCATGAAGGGCTTCGTCTTCCACGGTCCCGGACACTTCTCCTGGGAGGACGCCCCGGACCCCGCTCTCAAGGACCCCACCGACGTGATCGTGCGCGTCGACACCGTCACCATCTGCGGCACCGACCTGCACATCCTCAAGGGCGACGTACCCGAGGTGCGTCCCGGCACGGTGCTCGGGCACGAGGCGGTCGGCGAGGTCGTGGAGACTGGCGCCGACGTGCGCACCGTACGGCCGGGGGACCGGGTCCTGGTCTCCTGCATCACCGCCTGCGGCCGCTGCTCCTACTGTCGCAAGACCATGTACGGCCAGTGCCGGGGAGGCGGAGGCTGGATCCTCGGTCACCTGATCGACGGCACCCAGGCCGAGTACGTGCGCGTGCCACACGCCGACCTCTCCGTGCACGCGCTGCCCGGCACGCTGGACGCCAAGGACGCCGTCCTGCTGGCCGACATCTTCCCGACCGCCTACGAAGTGGGCGTGCTCAACGGGCAGGTACGGCCTGGCGACACCGTTGCTGTGGTCGGTGCCGGCCCGATCGGGCTCGCCGCGATCGCCACGGCCCGGCTGTTCGCGCCCGAGCGGATCGTCGCCGTGGACCTGGCCGCCACCCGGCTGGAGGCGGCCCGGCAGTTCGGTGCCGATGCCGTGGCCGACGCCCGCGAGGCCCCCGAGCAGCTTGTCGCCGACCTCACCGACGGGCTGGGCGCCGACGTGGCCATCGAGGCCGTCGGCGTGCCCGAGAGCTTCGAGATGTGCACGCGCATGGTCCGGCCCGGCGGCCACGTCGCCAATGTCGGCGTACACGGCAAGCCCGTAACCCTTCACCTTGAGGACCTGTGGATCAAGAACGTGACCATCACCACCGGTCTCGTCGACACCCACTCCACCCCCACCCTGCTGCGCATGGCTGCCGCCGGCCGGCTGCCCACCGCGCCACTGGTGACTCACACCTTCCCGCTCGACCACATGGAAGAGGCGTACGACGTCTTCGGCCGGGCCGCCGACACCGGCGCCCTCAAGGTCGTCCTCGCCGGGGAGCAGCACGACGTGATCGCCGTCCGGGCGGACTGACGAGAGGAAGTGACGAGCCGTGACCGAACAGGTCCCGTCGAGGGCCACCGAGTCGGCAGCAGTGGGTGACCTCGGACGCCGTCTCGCCCGGCGACGCACAGAACTCGGCAACTCCCCGGAGGAGACCGCCACCCGGGCGGGCATGGCCCCGAGCCATCTGCCGTCGACCCACGGCGGCGGACGCATCGTTGTGCCCACCGTCACCGGGCCGGTCATCGTTCCCGTCAACGACAGCGTCGTCGGCGGTGCCATCGCGTTCCGGACCGCCCCCGGCACGGCACCGTCGCAGGCGGCCGGCTGCCAGGTCGCCTGCGAGCCCGACCGCATCGACGAGGCGTTCGCCCAGGGCTGGAGCGTGCTCCTACGGGGACACGCCCGGACCGTGACGGACCCCGACGCGCTCGTCGGCTCGAGGAAGAGGCATACAGCACGCCCTGGGCGGGTGGGCGGCGCGCCCGGTGGGTGCGTATCGATCCCGTTGGTATCACCGGGCGGCGGATCACGGCGTGAAAAGGGCTGTTGTCCGGCATCTCCGGGACCGATGGCCCTCGCCCGCAGCCCTCGTACGGCGAACGATGGAGTTCACAGCGCACCGCTGCATCAGGCGAAAGACGGACTGACTCATGTACCGCAACGACGGATTCCGCGAACTCGAACGGCAGGAGTGCCTGCGACTGCTGGCGAAGGTGCCCGTAGGCCGGATCGTGCACACACGCCAGGCCCTTCCCGCGGTACTGCCCGTCAACTTCTGCCTGGACGCCGACGGCGCCGTGCTGCTGCGCACCGCGGTCACGTCCGAACTGGTGCGTGCGGTCGATGGCGCGGTGGTCGCCTTCGAGGCCGACGAGGTCGACGCGGCCACACACTCGGGCTGGAGCGTCGTCGTCACGGGCACCGCCACCTTGGTCACCGATCCGGACGAGCAAGAGCGCTTGGCCCGCACCGGTCTGTGTTCCTGGGTGCCCTCGTCTCGCGAGGTCTTCGTCCGCATCGACCCCGAGCTGGTGACCGGTCGCGAACTGGTCGGCGGACGCAGCATGTACGGGCTGGACCTCTCCTCCTGACCGGGTCTACGACCTTTCGCATTCGTCCGCGGCGGGGCCGAACGGCCCTGTCGTAGGGGTCGTACGGCATGTTGCGGGGTTCGCGTGGCCCCTGCGCGCGACGTCGCGGAAGGACGAGCATCGGCAGCACGGAGCAGAAAGGAGAGGGAGATGACTCTCCACCATGTGGTCGTTGGAGTGGACGGTTCCCTGAATGCCGTACGAGCCCTCGACTGGGCCTCTTCCGAGGCCGTACGCCGCGGTGCCGAACTGCGCGTCGTGCACGCGGTGCCGGACCTTGACGAGGCCGGACCCGTCCTCGCGTCGGCGGCCGCGCGCGTCGGAGAACGTCACCCCCGCCTGCCGGTGATGACCAGGGCCGTCACGGGCAGTGCCGTAGGGGCGCTCGTGCGGGAGGGCGACGGAGCGGAACTCACCGTCGTCGGCACGCGGGGTCACGGCGGAGTCGCCGGGCTGCTGGCCGGCTCGGTCAGCCTGCGGCTGGCCGCGCACGCGCACGGCCCACTGCTCGTCGTACGCGGCGACCACCGGTGCGA
>NZ_JBHVGZ010000053.1:38714-72526 GCF_042800355.1 Streptomyces sp. NPDC057623 | reverse complement strand
CACGAGGGCCCAGAAGAAGTCGTTGTAGATCCAGATGGACAGCAGCGTCGCCAGGGCCGCCATCGCCGGGCGGCACAGCGGCAGCACGATCTGCCGACGCATGTAGTTGCTGAGCACGAAGGCGCAGAACCCGGACTGGAACGCGACGTGGATGAGGACCAGGCCGAGCGCGGAGTCGTAGAGCTTGCCGCTCATGGTGATGCCGGGCAGGTCGATCAGCAGGTAGAGCCGGTACAGCGGGGTGATGATGACCTGCTGCGGGAGCAGGTTGCCGGCGGTGAAGACCAGCAGCAGGGCGAGGTTGATCCGGAAGTCGAAGCGGCTGACGTAGAAGGCGACCATGGAGGACAGGAAGAGCGTCAACAGCACCGCCGGCACGGCGATGATCATCGTGTTGACGAAGTAGTGGCTCATGTCCGACTGCGTGAACGCGTTGGTGAAGTTGTCGAAGTTCAGCGTGTCCGGCCAGGACACGTATCCCTTCTCGCTCGTCTCCGCGTACGGCCGCAGCGCCGAGTAGATCGCCCAGGCCAGCGGTGCGATCCAGACCAGTGCCATGGAGGCCAGGAAGAGGTGCAGCAGGATCCGGCCGGGGCGCAGGGGGGTGCGGGCCTTGGTCACGGCGGTGGTGCTCATGGTGCTCATGCGCGCCGCTCCTTCCGGAAGGTGGCCACCAGGTAGGGGATGATCACGACGAGGCTGATGAGCAGCAGGACGACCGCGATCGCGGAGCCGTATCCGATGCGGCTGGACTCGCCGATGATGTTGTTGGTGACCAGGATCGAGAGCAGTTCGGTGCCCTCGGCGCCCTTGTTGAAGACGAAGACCAGGTCGAAGGCGCGCAGGGCCTCGATGATGGTGACGACCAGGACGACGGTGTTGGTGGGCCGCAGGGTGGGGAAGATGACGTTCTTGAACGTCTGCCACTCGTTCGCCCCGTCCAGCGCGGACGCCTCCCGCAGCGAGGGGTCGACGCCCTTCAGGCCGGCCAGGTAGAGGATCATCATGTAGCCGGTGTGGCGCCAGGACGCGGCGACCAGGATCGCCCAGAGGTTGAGGTCCGGGTCGCCGATCCAGTCGATGTACTTGCCGGGCTCGTTGGCCCCGATGATGCTGTTGATCAGGCCGGTGTCGGGGTTGTAGATCAGCTGCCAGACGAACCCGATGACGGCCATGGACAGCACGACCGGCAGGAAGAACGCGGTCTGGTACACCCGGCTGAACCGGATCTTCTTGTCCAGCTGCACGGCCAGGAACAGCCCCAGCGGCGTCGGGATCACGATCAGCACGACGAACCAGATGACGTTGTGCTCGACGGCGGGCCAGAACTGCGGGTTCTGCTCGAAGAGTTCACGGAAGTTCTGGAGCCCGACCCACTGGATCGAGTCGAAGCCGATGCCGTCCCAGGTGGTGAAGGCCAGCGCGATCGAGGCCAGCGCGGTCACCCAGACCAGGGCGATGTGCAGGATCGTCGGCACGCCGGCCATGAAGCCGAGCGTGAGCCGGTCGCGGCGGGTCAGCAGGCGCTTGTGCCCCTGGGGCACCTTCTTGACGCCGTTCCCGGCGGGGGCAGCGCCCGGAGGCGGCACGGCGGCCGCCTCCGGGTTCTCCTTGGTGATGTCTGTAGTCATGTGAATCAGCCAGATCTGCCGTATCAGTCGGTCAGCCGGTCAGCCGGAGGCGAAGATCGTCTTCTTCTGGCGCTCGATCGAGGACAGCAGACTGTCGACGCCCTTGGGGTCACGGATGAACTTCTGCAGCGCGGGCTGCATCACCGTCGAGGTGAAGTCCGGACGGCTGTCCCGGTCCATGAACTGCGTCAGGGACTTGGCGCCCGAGATCATCTCGTACGCCTTCTTCTGGATGGCGGTGTACGACGACGTGTCGGCCTTGGTGGAGGCGTGGACGACGCTCGGGTCGGACTTCAGGTAGATGTCCTCGGCGTCCGGAGTGCCCAGGTACTGAAGGAGCTTGACGGCCTCGGCCTTGTTCTTCGGGCTCTTGCTCATCATGAAGCCGTCGGTCGGCGCCTCGACGGTGTCCTGCCCGTACGCCGGGTCGATCTCCGGGAAGGCGAAGAAGTCGAGGTCGTCCAGGTCGGCCTTGTTGGTGAACTGCTGGGCCACGAAGGTGCCCAGCAGGTACATGCCGGCCTTCTTCGAGGCGAGCGTCTGGGCCGCGTCCTGCCAGGTGCGGCCGACCGCGCCCTCCTGGTGGTAGGGGAGGATCTCGGCCCACGTGTCGAAGGCCTTGCGCACCTTGGCATCGGTCCAGGACGCCTTGCCCGCCATCAGCTCGACGTGGAAGTCGTAGCCGTTCTGGCGGAAGTTGATCTGGTCGAAGGTGCCGAGGGCGGGCCAGGCGTCCTTGTCGCCGAAGGCGATCGGGACGATGCCGTCCTTCTTCATCTGCTTGCACAGCGCGACGAAGTCGTCCCACTTCGTCGGGACCTCGTACCCCTTCTCCTTGAAGACGCTCTTCCGGTAGAAGATCGCCCACGGGTAGGTGTACAGCGGCACGAAGTAGTACTTGCCGTCCTCGCCCTTGCTGAGCTTGTGCATCGCCTCGGGGAAGTTGCCCCCGATGGTCTTCCACACGTCGTCGATCGGGGTGGCCAGGCCCTTGGCCGCGAAGAACTGCATGCGGTAACCGGCGAACCAGGTGAACACGTCGTCCGGCGTGCCCTGGAGGTAGGAGTTGATCTGCTCCTGGAAGGTGTTGGAGTCCTTGGTGTTCACGTCGACCGTGATGCCGGACTTCTTCTTGTAGGCCGCGTAGATGTCGGCGAACGCCTTCTTCGGCACCGGGTCGGACGCCTTGGAGCCGAGGGTGACGGTCTTCGGGTCACTCGCCGTGCCGCTGCCGCCACAGGCGCTCAGCAGCGGGATGCCGGCGCCGAGAACGGCGGCGCCACCGATGCCGCGCAGCAGGGTGCGTCGGTTCGGTGAGGGGAGGGAGAGACCGGAGGGGGTGAGGTGCTGCATCTACGGCTCCTGACGACGGGGTTCGATCATGAGGGTTGGGCGCGTTAAAGTCCGTCGTAACCGACCAGAAATCAACTTGACCGAACACGATGGCGCAATAACAGCCGTTTGTCAGGTCATGCGTCAAGAGATGTCGATCGCCGTTTTGGAAACGTGACCGACATCTCGAACCAACGTTCAACACTGTGTTGACCGACCCCACGAGACCGTGAAGATCGCACCGCCGGCGCCGTCCTACCTAGCGCACGACCACCGACCTGGTCTCGGTCACCTGGTCGACCTCCGACGTCCGGACGGTCACCTTCATCTCCCACGTCCCGGCGATGGGGAGGTTGAGGAAGCTGTTGCTCCAGTAGCCGCCCTTGTCCGTGAGTCCGGCGTCGAGGGGGCCGATGTCCTTGGCGGGGTGGGTGAAGGAGATGCGCAGCTCGGGGACGACGGAGACGCCGCCGTCGGGGCCGTAGACGAGGGCCTCGATCGAGTTGTCGCCGACCCGGCCCGGGTCCAGGGTGACCTGCACCTTGCCGTGGCCTCCGGGGGTGCCGACGTCGAACGGGACGTTGGTGACGGAGGCGACCACGACGCCGGGCGCACCGGCCGACGCCTCGGCCTCCGCCCGGCCGGGCAGCGTGCTGGTGAGGACCGTGGTGACCGCGAGCACCGCGGCGCCGACGGCGACTTCGGCGAGGACTGAGCGGCGCAGGGCGCGGCGGTGGGGGTCGGGGCGGTGGAGGTCGGGGCGAGGGGGTACGTCGCCGGTGGAGGCCGGTACGGCGTCTGTGGCAGACGGTACGTCGTCCGTAGGGGGCGCTACGTCGTCCGTAGGGGGCGCTACGTCGTCTGTGGGAGGCGGTACGGCGTCCGTGGGAAGCGGCGCGGCCTCCGTGGGAAGCGGTAGGTCGTCCGTGGGAAGCGATACGGCGGTCTGTGGCGGCTCGGGAGGTGCCGGGCGGCCGCCGCCGACCGCTTCCGGGACGCGCTCCCGTTCCAGGTCCCGTTCCAGGTCCCGGTCCCGTTCGCGGTCCGCGTCGTGCTCCTGGTCCCGGTCCTGGCCCCGTTCCCGGGCGACCGCCTCCCCGTCGGCCGTCGTCGCCAGCCGTGCCGTCCAGCGGCGCGAGAGGGCCGCCGCTCCGAGGAGCACGGCCACCGCGACCAGCTTGAGGATCAGGAGTCGGCCGTACGTCGTACCGGTGAGGGCGTCCCAGGAGCCGAGGCCGCGCCAGGACTGGTAGACGCCGGTGCCGACCAGCACGACCACGGAGGCGAAGGCGAGGCGCGAGAAGCGGGTCACCGAGGCCGGGGTCGGACGGGCGCGGTACAGCGTCGCGAGCAGGGCCGTGAGCCCGCCCAGCCATACCGCCGTGGCGAGCAGATGCAGCGCCGAGGACGTCATCGCCACCGGCACCTGGATGCCCGCGGAGGCGTGCTCGCCGGCGGCCCAGGTCATGGCGAGCCCGACGGCGAGGGCGGCACCGGTCCAGCCGTACGGCTTGCGCTGCCGGGACAGGCGCAGGAGATACGGGGCGGCCACGAGCAGCAGGGCGAGGCGTGCCAGCAGGACCTCGCCGGGGCGGCCGGTCAGGGTGCGGGTGAGGGAGTCGGCGCCCAGCGCTCCCAGGGGGCCCTCGCCCGTCTCGTACGGGGCGCGCAGCACCAGCAGGGCGAGGGTGGCACCGAGGAGCGTCCACCAGCTCGTCCTGAGCAGCCTGTGCAGGACGGGTGCGTCGGGCGGGCGGCAGACCGCCATGAAGGTCGCCGTGCCGATGAGCAGGGCGCCGGCGAGGTAGGCCAGATAGCGGGCGATGTTGTAGAGGCTCTTGGTCGCCGGGTCCTCGGCGGGACCGGTGTCCACGGTGGCCGTGGTGAGGGATGCCTTGCCGACGGAGAAGGTGAACGCGCCGGAGACGGGGTGGCTGTCGGCCGACACCACCCGCCAGGCGACGGTGTACGTCCCCTGGGCCAGCTTCGCGGGCAGCGTCACGCGCGCCGTGTCGCCGCCGTCCCGCGCGTGCGTCGGCTCACCCGTGCGCAGGCGGCGCCCGTCGGGGTCCAGGACGCGGAAGGAGTCGTCGAGCAGACCGACCGACTCCGTGAAGGTCAGGGTGAGGTGGCGGGGGGCCGACTCGAGGACGGTTCCGTCCTCGGGGTCGGTGGCGCGAAGGGCTGCGTGGGCCGATGCGGGGGACGTGCCGCCGAGGAGGAACAGGACCAGCAGGGGGCCCAGCAGCACCAGCCTTTGAAGCCGCCGTCGCCCTCGCTGCCGCCCTCGACGCCCTGGCCGTCCGCCATCACACCTCACGCCACATCTCCGTCGTCGGTCCGTGCCACCTCGGGGTCATGTACGGATGCGAAGGGTTTCTCGCTCACCCGCCCGTCACGCCCGTCTCGAACCAGAGCAGCTTCCCGGCGCGACGGTCAAGGACACCGTCGCCGAGGGCCACGCCGCCCCAGCAGTCGGCGTACTCCCGCACGAGACGCAGGCCACGACCGCATGCGGCGTCCGGCGGGGCGAGCGGGACGTGGCCGTGGGGCGGGTGCGCGAAGGGTGCGGGAATCCTGGGGTGACTGTCCCAGACCCCGACGCGCAGACGTCCGTCGGCGAGGGCGGTCAGGCGGAGGGACGCGGGGCCGTTGGTGTGCAGGTAGGCGTTCGTCACCATCTCGGAGGTCAGCAGCTCGACGGTGTCCAGGATTTCGGGCCTGCCGTGGCTGGCGAGCACCGACCGTACGGTCATACGTGCGACCCGTGCCGCGCGGGGGTCGTGGGGGAGGCGGAGGGCGTACGCCCAGGTGTGGGGCGGGGATACGGTGCGCATGGAGACCTCCGGGAGTGTCGCGAGGAAGGGGGGCCGAGGTCGCTCAACCGACGTGCCCGGCGGTGGCATTGCCTGGGGTGGTGCGCTTCCGGCTTATGGGCGGGGGGAGTTGAGCTGCCTGGGCACTAAGGTAGAACCTGACGGAAGATAAATCTCCCAAAGTTGGGAGATGAACCCGCAATTACCTCGTGTGGGTTACAAGGAAGCCGCGACGCGGCCCGGAAGGAGGCGTCTTGCCACCCACCAACAACCCCACCCTGCGCCAACGGCGTCTCGGTGCCGAACTGCGCAAACTCCGTGAGCGTGCCGGATTCACCGTGACCGAAGCCGCCGCACGCCTCGGGGTCAACCAGGGTCGCGTCAGCATGATCGAAACCGGACGAAGCTCACTCAGCGCCGACCGCGTCCGCGCCGTGGCATCCGCCTACGACTGCTCGGACGAGGCACTGATCGACGCCTTGGCAGCGATGACCGGCCGCCGGGCTCGCGGCTGGTGGGAGGAGTACCGCGAGCATGTACCCGTCGCACTCGTCGACCTGGCCGAACTGGAGCATCACGCCAGCGCGCTGCGCGTGGCACTCGTCATCCACATCCCGGGGCTCCTGCAAACCACAGACCATGCACGAGCCCTCTTCCGGTCAGTGGTGCCGCCGATGCGGCAATACGAGATCGAGCACCGCCTCACACACCGCATCAAGCGGCAAGGCCTTCTACATCGGGCGGTTCCACCCCCGTACACGGCGACCATCCACGAGACGGCACTGCGCATGGGCTTCGGCGGCCCGGTCGTCTCCCGTGGTCAGCTCAAGCACCTGATCGATATGAGCGAACTGCCCCACGTCACACTCCGGGTGATTCCCTTCGGCACGGACCGTTTCCCCACCACCGGCCAGTCCTTCGACTACGTCGAGGGGCCTGCCCCACAGCTCGACACGGTCCAGCTGGACTCGCACCACGGTGGCTGCGAATTCCTGGATGCCGAGGCACAGTTGAGCAAGTACCGGGCCGTTCTGGACCGCCTGGAGTCCTGCGCGCTCGACCCCGCCAAGACGCGCGACTTCATCCACCATCGCATCCAGGACCTGTGAAGGAACCACCCATGCAGACCCTCCACTGGCAGAAGTCCACCTACAGCGGCGACGGCTCGAACTGCGTCGAGATAGCCACCACCCCCACCACCATCCACATCCGCGACTCGAAGAACCCGACGGGCCCCCACCTCACTCTCCGGCCCACCACGTGGGCAGGCTTCCTCCCACACGCGATGCCAGCGAAGCGGTAGTCCGCGTGCAAGTTCTCGCAAGTTCGTGGCCTCCGTTCAGTGTTGAGCACAAGATCGAGCGCGAACGCTCAACGACATGGGAGGCAGCGATGGCTCTGATCAAACTTGGCCAGGACCCCGAGAGCCCGGAGGGCAAGTCGCCCACCCTCTACCTCGATGACGAGAAGGGCACCTACCTCGTGCAGGGCTGGAAGGTGGATGACGAGGCTCGACGCTCGCAGCTGGACCTTCCGGGCCACGAGGACGTGATCGAGATCCCGAAGCGCATGGTGCAGTTCTTCCCGGAGGTGAAAAACGGTGGCCGTACCGACTCTTGAGGACCGGCTGCGGCGCTGCACCCAGTCCGCCGTCCATCTGGAGATGCGCGACGGGTACATGCGCTCGGATCCTCGATTCGCCGCCTGGCAGAACGGTGTCCGTAACGATCCCGCGGAGAGCGACCCAGCGCGCCGGCCCTGGCTACGGCTCGTCGCCGACCTCGTAGCTCAGGGGGTCGAGGTACGCAGGGCCCGGATCGTGTCGGAGCCGGTATCGGACTACATCCGGTTCGAGCACCACCTGACCGGCCCCAACGTGGAAGCAGGCGAGGAAGTGCGCTGGCTGCCACGCCGTCACGCATCCGCGCTGCCCCTGCCCGGCAACGACTTCTGGCTCTTCGACGACAGCTCAGTCGTCTTCAACCACTTCGCCGGTGATGGCGAACTCGCCCCGGACGACGAGGAGTTCACTGATGATCCGGGCGTCGTGAAGCTGTGCACCGATGCCTTCGAGGCCGTCTGGGGCCTGGCAGTGCCACACGAGGACTACAGGCTTGCCTGATCCACAATCCCTGGTGTGACTTCCTCCAGTGTCCAGCAGGCGCGGCACGCCCTCGGCCGACGTCTCCGCGAGATCCGCGTGGACGCCGGCCTCACGGCACGAGAGCTGGCCAGGCATGCCGACTGGCACGAGTCGAAGTGCTCGCGACTTGAGAACGGGCGCACGTCCCCGTCCGACGCAGACATTCGGACGTACACGGCCCTCTGCGACGCCCTGGACCAGACCGCCGATCTGATCGCCACGGCACGTGGCATAGAGGGCGCCTACATCCAGTGGCGGCGCATGGAGCGGGCGGGCCTTCGGCGCGTCCAACAATCTGTGAAGCCGCTCTTCGAGCGAACACACCGATTCCGCGCTTACCAGTCATGGGTACTCCCCGGTCTGCTTCAGACCCCCGCCTACACCCGCGCCGTGCTCGGCACTGTGGCCCACCTCCGCGACGTCTCCGACGACGTCGACGCCGCCGTGGCCGTCCGCATGGAGCGGCAGCGCATTCTGCACACCGGCGACCACCGCTTCGCCATGCTCGTCGAGGAATGGGTACTGCGCACCGTCATAGGCGACCACGAGACCATGGCCGGAGCACTCGGCCACCTGATCTCCGTCGCCTCGCTCCCTGCCGTCAGCCTGGGCATCATCCCTCTGGGGACACCACGCGGTGCAGGATGGCCCGTCGAGTCGTTCACCCTCTACGACGACGCGCAGGTGAATGTGGAACTTGTCTCCGCGCACCTGACCGTCACCCAGCCCAGCGAGATCGCGGACTATGCCAAGGCGTTCACCGAGCTGTCCGCAATCGCCGTCTACGGCACCCAGGCCAGGTCGCTCATCACCGCTGCCATCGACGCCCTCGGGTGATCACCCCGCAAGCCTGTGCAAGTTCGTGGAGATGCAGCTCGCTGTCTCCATAACTTCGTTGCACCGGGATCCGATCGGTCGTGGAGGCAGCGCATGGAGACACTGGAGCCGCAGGACTACGGCCTGAACGAGCCACCTACCGAGCCCTCGGCCACACCTGGCTGCGCCTCGTGTCTGTCACTGGTCGTTGCCAGACAGAACGCCCGCTCCACCGGTGACTACAGCGCTGTGTCGGACGTGAACGTGGAGCTGCGCAAGCACGATGCAGCGGCCCACACGCCGTGAGCAAGGGAACGGGCTCAGGTCCCTCCGCCGAGCACCCCTTGATGACGCTGCGGGTCTCTCGCGACTCCGGGCAGACATGGGATTCCGAGCAAACCGTGTTTGCGGCAGACGACCTCCCACCCCTGATGACCAACCAGTGGCCGCCATGCCAGTGCCAGCGGTGCGCCGAGTCCGGTAAGCGTCCTCCCACTAGTCCGCGCCTCATTCCCACAAACTCCCGTCCGGCACGGGCGGCGGCGGCCAGTCCTGACCGCGACCAGTTGAACAGGAAGGCGAAGTAATGCTGAACGGAACCAACCTGTACGAACTCGACATCAACGGAGCCTCCTTCACGAAGGCATGCGGCGGCCCCTGCACCGAAGGCTGCGTGACCCTGGCCCGCATCGCCGACGACGCCTGGGCCCTCGGCGACAGCAAGCGGCCGGGCGCGCAGCCGCTCCGCTTCACCACCGAGGAGCTGGACGCGGCCGGCATCGACCCGGCCCGCTTCGGCCTGAACGTCTGCCCCTCCGCCCCCCCTTCACCAGTCGGGCCGGATCCATCCCACGCCCTGGGTCCGGCCCGACCGGCACTGCTCGAACGGGAACGACAGGTGCACCACCACGGCTATCTATGGACCGGCCCCAAGGAGCGGTTCGACAACGAGGCCCTACGGCGACCTCCGCATCCGCAGCCCCCACCCCCACCCGCCCCCAACGACCCCACAGGCGAACGCCTGCTCCAGCGCTACCGGGAAGTGGCGGCAGAGTTCCCGGCCTCCGATCTGCCGTCGCTGGAGACGGCGTACTGGCTGATCAAGCCGCGCTCGCTCGTTCGCGACACCTGGCACGAGGCGAAGGAAGCGGCAGCCTGGCTCGGGGAGCGGCTGGCAGAGCACGCGCATCGGTTCGCGGACGGGCATCACCGGGACACCGGCCGCCTGAGCCGACTGGTCGACTCCGCCGCCGTACGCCTCACCGCGGGAGCCGACGTGTCGTACGGCTTCTACCTCGAACGCCCCGCCTACCTGTCACTGGCCGTGGTGACATGCTCCCCGAACCGCTCGACACCCACCCTGGCCTGTCCCTCGCAGGAGGACAGCGGGAAGGACGTACTCCCGGCACCTTCTTGAAATCCGGGCCAACGGTCACCACGGCGGCCCCGCCGACTCACCATCCACCACCAGGGCTCGCCTGGTGTATCGGCACTGGCAGCGCGGAGTTGTCGTTCACGCCGACGAGTACCGGCCGGAAGACCACGGTCCCGTGCGATCAGTCGTTGATCCAGCAGCGGATCACCGGGGACGGAGCAGTCCGCATGAACGTGGACGCCGCCAAGGGCGGCAACTGGTGTGATCGCCTGGCAGATCGACACAATCCGACCCGCATGCAGTGGGCGTCCTCCGACCGACCACTGAGGGCGCCCAATGACACGCCGCGCCGCTACTCCTGTGTGAAGTGGTCGGGGCTCCGCGCTCAGCGGGGCAGTGCAGGACGTGAGAGAGCCGGGGTCGGGCTCGGGCGCGAGGTGGTCAGCGGTGTACGGGGCCGCCGCCCACAAGGTGACCAGCGCTGCGCGACGTGCGCTGCATCCTCGCTGAGCACCGCAATGCAGCACCGAGCCTGCTCGCTCCGGCCCGAACAGGGGGGAGCGAGCAGGCTCGGTGGGTTGCTGATGTGCGAACGGGCTACGCCAACCAGTCCTCGGGGAGAGTGCCACCGCTCCCGCTCGTCGGCAGGACTCCTTGGTCCGGTGTGATCGTGCGCCAGGAGCCCTGTGAATCCTCTTGCGTGAGGAAGAGGATGACCCGCTGTTTCTCACTGAGCGGGTCGCCGTCCGGGTAGGGGTCGCCGCCTGAACACCGCTGAGGTGTGGAAATGACCTTGAGGTCGGTGTGCCCCATGTCGTCTCCCTTCAGGACAGGAAGCCCGTCCGTGCTGACCGAATAGACGTGTGCTTCGGCGCCGAAGACCGTCTCGTTTCCGACCCTTCTGACGACGTCTGCAGTGACAACGTAGTCCGCTTGCTCAAGTGCGTCTTTCGGAGTGGCAAAGCTGGGCCAGTTACGGCACGCCTTGCCGTTCTCGGCGCTTGATGCGGACGCATTGCCGTTCTCGGCGCTTGATGCGGACGAACACGCCACCAGGCACGCCATGGCTAGGGGGGCCAGCAAGAATCGTACTTTCACAGTCAGCATCCTGTTCCGTATGGAGCCTTGTTGCCCGTCGACGGACAGGTCGCCTACAGACGGGCGACAAGGCAGGCACTCCGATGCCTCGGCGTACTACCCGGTGGCGAGCTTGCCCATGTTGTATGTGGACGTATACCCAATGTCACTGTAGTGCTTCTTACCGCCGTACGCTCCGGCGTGCACGCCTCGCGCGACATCACCCTTGGTGCTGCTGGCGACCGCACCGCCGCTGTCGCCGCCGTCGCTTGAGTAGGACGCCGCGGACTGCCCGTAGACAACACAGTTGCACGTGCTGCTGGTGTGGCTCGCGTTGGTGGAGGAGATGGTCCCGCAGCGCGGCTTCTCGGAGTTGCGGCCGAACAGGCAGGACGTGGATCCGATGGAGCCCAGGGAGGACTTCTTGACGACCCGGGCCTTGTTCGAGGCGTTCTGGTACAGCCACGCCTTCGAATTGCTGGGAATGGAGATGAAACGCATGTCAGCGTGCGTCCCGGCCTTAAGGGCGTTGGTGCTCGTCAGGGACCCATAGGTCCCGCTGCCCGACTTGACCGCGCCGCTGTTGGTACCACGCCAGCAGTGCCCCGCGGTCACCGCGCCCCGCTTACCGTTACGGTTCACCACCCAGCCGATGCTGCACAACCCGCCCGACTTGCTGATGCCCACGCCGCCACGCCGCGGCGAGTCACACTTGTTACGGGAGGAGCACGCCTCGTCGCCACCGTCTCCTTCGGTAATGTCCGCGGGGACGTTCAGCCGGTTCAGGACCGACCGAACGCCATCCGGGGCCGTGCCCGGGCGGAGGACCACCTTGAGCCGGTTGGCCGCGACGTCCTCCTCGACGGCGACGACGGGCAACTCGGCGTTGTCCGCCGCCGTGGCCCACGCCCACACAGCCTCCATGGCGTCAGTGAGCTCTGCAGACGAGCGCTGGACAACGCGGAATTCGACGTCATCGGTCGAACTGCCCGACGCGACGGTCTCCGCCGCCAGCGTGTCCTGAGTCTCCTTCGGTGGCAAAGTGCCGGCGAACTGCACGACCAGACGCCCGCCGTTCTTGTTGTCGAGGAAGTGCCCGCCGTAGTTGTCCTGCTGGGCGAACTTCTGAACTGTCGGCTCGACTGCGGATATCAGCGCGTCACGGCGCTCCATCTCCGCTGCCTCGACGGCTGTTCCGATGAAGCCCCATTCGTTGACGAGTGCCTGCGTTCCCACGTCCGCGGAAGTGGTGGAGGCCGCTTTGGTGTTCAAGATGGCGGCCAGCTTGCTCTCCGTGGCCTCGAAGCCGAGTTCGCGGCGCATCCTCAGAGAGTCGGCGATGACGTCTTCGTCGACCTGTACCAGAGTCAGGTCGACGGTGTCGGTTGAGGCGGGCGACTGCGCAGCTACCGCAGGAACCGCCGCCGGGACGAGCATTGCGGCCGCTGCCAGGGCAGGCAGCATGACAGATCTGAATCTCATTGAATCCCCCGTGAAGTGAGCGCCCACAGCGGTTGCACGGATCCCCCGGCAACTGCTGTGGATGTGCGCACACGTGGTCATCGCGTGCGCTGAGGCGTTGGTGATCGCCAGGGACAGACCCTAGAAGGATCGAACACATGAATCAATTGCATTCCTGCCTTCACGCGGCTTCACTCCTGAAGGTGTCTCAATCCATGCCATACGCCTGTCCGATAGTCGCCCTTGTCGTCAGTCCGCCGATGAGCCCGGGGCACCCGGCTGACGGAGCCCCGGAGTCTTGTTTCTCGCGGACATCGTCGAACCGGAGCAGCGGCGTTCCCCACCGTGGATCTGGCGCCGCCGGAGACGGCGTGCCGGCTCGTCAAGCCGCGCCCGCCCGTTCGCGGCACCTGGCACGAGGCGAAGGAAGCGGCAGCCCGGCTCGGGGAGCGGCCGGCCGAGCACGCGCATCGGTCCGCGGTTGAGCGTGACCGGGACACCGGTCACCAGAGCCGACTGGTCGACTCCGCCGCCGTACGCCTCACCACGGGAGCCGACGTGTCGTACGGCTTCCACCTCGAACGCCCCGCCTACCTGTCACCGGCCGTGGCGACATGCTCCCCGAACCGCTCGACGCCCACCCTGTCGGGCCCCCTCGGATGACCACGCCCTCTCACTCGCACTCGCACTCAACCTTGCCCAACCTATCGATTTTCGATAGATTCTCATCGTAATTCGATTGAAGGATGGGCCATGGGAAAGCTGACCGTGCGTGCGTTGCGCGCCGTGCTCGTCGTGGTGCTCGTCGGCACCGTGTTCGTGCAGACATTGATGGTGTGGGTGTTGGCCAGTGGGAACGACCCGGAGGACGGGTCGCTTCCGCTGACCCCGCTGCGCGTGATCACCATCCTGGGCATGGTGTCGGCCCAGGTCGCCCTGGTCAGCGTCTGGCGGCTGGTGACGATGGTGCGGCGCGGGACCGTGTTCTCCCACGCCGCCTTCCGGTACGTGGACGCCGTGATCGGCGCGATCGTGGCGGCTGCCCTCCTGTGGTTCGCGGTCACCGCCCTCAACGCGCCCGGCCAGCGGGAGGACCCGGGCGTCACCGTCATCATGGGCGGGATCGGCCTGGCCATCCTGGGGGTCGCGCTCATCGTGCTCGTGCTGCGCCTGCTGCTCGCCCAGGCCGTCGCGCGCGACGTCGAAGCGGCGCAGATGCAGGCCGAGCTGGACGAGGTGATCTGATGCCGATCGTCGTCGACATCGACGTGATGCTGGCCAGGCGGAAGATGTCCGCGGGCGACCTCGCGGACCGCGTGGGGATCACGCCCGCCAACCTGGCGGTACTCAAGAACGGCCGCGCCAAGGCGGTGCGCTTCGCGACGCTCGGCGCTCTCTGCGAGGTGCTCAAGTGCCAGCCGGGCGACCTGCTGCGCTGGGAGGCCGAGGACGCCGCGGGCGGATGACGTGCCCCGGTGCGGGCGGCACCCCCTGGTGACAAGGGCGGGCAGGGGCGGCCCCGAATCCGCCCGCACTCACCACGTCGGCCGAGCCGACACCCCGCCGTCCACCACCAGATCGTGCCCGGAGATCCACGAAGCGAGCCCCGACGCCAGGAACACACACGCGTCCCCCACGTCCTGCGGCCGCCCCAGCCTCCCCACGGGAGCGGCCGACCGCCACCTCCGCACCCCCTCCGGCCACGCCTCCTCCAGCCCCTCGCGACCGATCAGCCCGGGGGACACCGTGTTGACCCGGATCCCGAGACGCCCGTACTCCAGCGCGGCTGCCCGGGCATGCGTCACCACCGCCGCCTTCGACGCGGAGTAGTGGGCGTGCAGGGGTGCCGGATGCGTGGCCTCGATGGAGGCGATGTGGGTCACCGAGCCGCCGGCAGGCGCCTGCCCCCGCATGACCTCGACCGCCGCCTGCGTGCACGCGAAGACGCTCGACAGGTTGGTGTCCACGACCGCCCGCCACTCCCGCACCCCCATCCCGGCCAGCTCCCGCGTCGGCTGCACACCGGCGTTGTTGACCAGCGCCGTCAGCCGGCCGCCACCCCACTCGGCGGCCTCGCCGACCAGCCGCCGGCACGCGTCCTCGTCGGTCAGGTCGCCCCGCAGCACGACCGCCCGCCCACCCGACTCCCGGACACGGGACGCCACTTCCTCCGCCGCCGCCACCGCCGTACGGCAATGGAGCACGACCGCCGCCCCCTCCTGCGCGAACCGCGACGCGATACCCCGCCCGATGCCGCCGCCCGCGCCCGTGACGAGGGCGACCTGTCCTTCGAGGAGTCCGCGTCCGCTCATGGACGGCACAGTGCCGCGATACGCGCGGCCTCGGCGGGATAGCGCGCCGTCAGTTCCGCCAGGTCGCCGTGCTCGTAGCCCTCGTAGGTGAACCCGGGCGCCATCGTGCAGCCGAAGAAGGTCCAGGACCCGCCCGCCACCACCCGCGCGCCCATCCAGGTACCGGCGGGCACGGTGAGCTGGATGTGCTGGCCTCGCAGGAGGTCGGGGCCGAGCACGGCGGTGCGGGACGTGCCGTCGGGGGCGAGGAGCAGGAGTTCCAGGGGGTCGCCCAGATAGAAGTGCCAGATCTCGTCGGACGGCAGGCGGTGCAGGGCCGAGAAGTCGCTCGCGGTGAGGAGCACGACTATCGCCGACCCCTGCGGGCGCCCGTCGGCCTGCTCCGGTCCCGCCCAGGTGCGGCGGAACAGCCCGCCCTCCCGCGGGATCGGCTCCAGTGCGTAGTGCGCGACGAGGTCTTCAGGGGTCACGCCGGGAAGGCTACCCCCCGGTCGAGAAACGCCAGTTGGGCGTCCTTCCGCGGTATGTACACCTCCGGGAGGTCGACCTCCGGCAGCACGACCGCCGGCCCCGCGGTGAAGCCCTGCTTGAGGAAACGGTCGATGGCCTTCTCGTTGCGCACGTCGGGGTCCACCACGACCCGCTGCCGGTCCAGGGTGAGGAAGACGTACGACGTCATGACCGTCAGGAGCGCCGCGGTCCAGCCGGGCCGCCCGCCCCCGGCCCCGGCGGGCGCCAGCAGCAGGTGGACGCCGATGTCGCCGGGGCGGACGTCGTAGCACGCGCTGACGCGGTCGGCCTCCGGCTCGTACGTCTGCAGGAGTGCGACCGGGTCGGCGTCCCGCAGGACCAGGAAGGCGTGGTGGGTGTCGAGGGTGTCCATGTGGGCGTAGATCTCGGCCACCTGGTCCCTGGTCAGGCCGTTCATCCCCCAGAAGGCGGCCCGTTCCTCGGTGACCCAGCCGTGGACGATGCCGGCGTCGGTGTGCGGGACGAGGGGGCGGATGCGGACGGTGCCCAGGCCGTCGACCGCCTGCTCGTGCACCGGTTCGCGGACGGGCCTGCTGACGACCGCGGGCGACTCGGACAGCTCAGACAGTTCAGACAGCTCAGACAGCTCAGACATCGGATTCCTTCTTGAGCTTGGTGAAATCGGTGAGGACGGGGGCCAGTTCTCCCCCGAGCCACAGGGGGAGTTGGTCGCGGTGGTGGGGCGAGCCGGGAACTCCGGACGCACCGAGCGGGACCACCCAGCGGCTGGCCTCACGGTCGGCCAGGTCCCAGACGTAGCGGGCGGCGGGGCCGCGGGCGCTCAGGTCGGTGAGGCCGGGTACGGCCGAGGTGCACAGCACGCAGTCGTGGTCGCCGGAGAGGCCGGGTGCGTCGTACGAGGGGTCGGCCAGCGCCCGCCAGGGGGCGAGACGGTGGGTGTCGGCCCAGGTCCGCCCGGCTGCGGCGGGCTGCTCCGCGGCCACCTCCTCGACCGCCGCGCGGACCGTCTCAGTGCGGTCGATGTCGTACAACTCCTGAGCGCGCAGGAGGTGTTCGAGGGCGAAGCCGATGCGGGGGAGCAGGGCCAGCCAGGGCAGGAGGATCTCCGGGTAGGCGGGCGGGACGGACAGCGCGGCGAAGGCCGGGTGCGCGGCCAGTCGCCGTACGACCGCCCCGCGCAGCGCCGCGTACACGGCGGCCGCCTCGCTGTCCGCGTCCATGCGGCGGTCCCAGTCCAGGAGGGTCTGCCGGATGCGGGCGGCCGCGGGGGTGAGGTGGGCGACGGTGCTCAGGAGGTCCAGCAGCGGCGCCGCGGAGGCCAGTCGGGTGTCCATGTGGATCGCCGGCATGTCGGCGGCCGACCAGCGGTCCTTCTCCCCCAGCAGGGCCGTGACGCGGTCGGCGCGGTGCGGCGGGGCGAACTCGACGCCCAGCGGTGCGGCGAGGCCGCGCTGGTTGGCCATGGCGGCGACGCCGTCGACGAGCCCGCCCCGGGGCGTGTCGTGCCAGCCCTGCCAGTCGTGGCCGGGCTCCCAGGCGGGAACGAGCCGGACACGGTTGGCCGCGGACCGCACCGGCACCTTCCCGGCGACGCGGTGCAGCAGGCCGCCCTCGGTGTCGGCGGCCTGGACGACGTTGACCGGCTCGGCCCAGCGGTCGACGGCACGGTCGACGTCGGCGACGCGACGGGCGCGCAGGAGGGGGAGGAGGGCGCTGAAACCCAGGTCGGAGGTGACGCGGGGCGGGTAGCGGAGGGCGACGGCCAGCGGCGGGGTGGTGTCGTCCAGGGGGCTGGGGAGCTCGCTGGAGAAACCTTCCTGCAAATCGGGGAGCCCGTCCCCGAGACCGGGAAGGCCCTCCGGCAGGGCGGCGGACCCCTCCGGCAGGTCGGCGAACCCCTCCGGCAGGTCGGCGGACCCGTCCGGCAGTCCCTCCGGCCCCCCGATCACCACCGGCCCCCGCTCCGTCTCGATCACCTCGACCTCGACCGGCTCCTCCCCCGCGACCTGGACCACCTCGGTGTGCCGGGCGGCGCGGCGCCAGACGCCGTCCGGCCCGAGGGCCTCCACCCCCGCCCCGGTACGCCGCAACCGCTCCCGGTACAGGTCCTGGTAGTCGGCCATGGCGTTGGTGATGGCCCAGGCGACCGTGCCGGTGTGGCCGAAGTGGGCGATGCCGGGGACGCCCGGGACGGCGAGGCCGATGACGTCGAACTCGGGGCAGGAGAGGTGGATCTGCTGGTAGACGCCGGGTTCCTCGATGAAGCGGTGCGGGTCGCCGGCGATGATCGCGCGTCCGGTGACGGTCCGTTCGCCGCTCACCAGCCAGCCGTTGCTGCCGGAGGTGGCGGGCCCGTCCGTGGCGAACAGCCGGACCGCGTCGGCGCCGAGATGCCGTACGACCTGCTCGCGCCAGAGCTTGGCCGGGAAGCCGGCGAAGAGGATGTGGATGCCGAGCCAGACGCCGAGCGGGGTCCAGGGCTCCCAGCGGCCGGGGGCGAGCCCGGTCCGCGCGAACTCCGGCGTACGGCGGGCGCCTTCGACCAGCCCCTCGTTCACCCCGTCGACGTACGCCCGCACCCACCCCGCCGACTCCGGGTCCCGTCTCTCCAGTTCGGCGAAGCAGCGTCTCGCGGTGTCGTCGAGGCGGGCCCGTCTGACGAACCGGTCCCAGGGCAGGGCCTCGGCCCCGAGAAAGGACGCGGACGTTCCCTCGGACCTGTGCCGCTCCACCTCCAACTGCCAGGCCCGGTCGAGGGCGGTGACGCGGCCCTGCACCCGGGCGAGTGCCATCGCGTCGTCCGCGCGAAGGTGCGGAATGCCCCAGGCATCACGGAAGATCTCGCCGGTCACCTGTGCCCCTCCTTTGCTTTAGGTTAGCCTTGCCTAAGTCATTGGTGCAGGAATGGTACGTGAAGGGTGAACAAGCCATGGGGCAGGGGCACGGCTGGGAAGGCGCGGTCCTCAAGCTGCTGCGCGCGAAGGACTTCGTGTTCACGGTGACGGGCGCCGAGGACGTCACCGAGCACTACCGCCGGGTCCACCTCACGGACGGCGGCATGCTGGCCGCGACCGGCGTCCACCCCACCATGTGGGTCCGGCTGTGGTTCGACAACGCGGGCAAGCCGCACCAGCGTGCCTACACCCTGGTCGACCCGGACCCGGCGGCCGGCACCTTCAGCCTGGAGTTCGCCCTGCACGAGGGGTGCGCCAGCGACTGGGCACGGACGGCGAAGCCCGGCGACACGATCGAGGCGACGATCCACGGCACGGGCTTCGAGCAGCCCGAGCCCGCCCCCTCCCATGTCTTCGCCGTCGCGGACCCGGCCTCCCTGCCCGCCCTCAACTCCCTCCTCGCCGCCCTGGACCCGTCCCCGGCCACGGTGTGGTTCGAGGGCGACGGGCAGGACGGCCTCCCCTTCCGCACCGAGCCCTCCCGCCACGACATACGGACGCTGCCCAGGCGCGACGCCGGCGCCCACCTCGTCGCCCAGGTGAAGGAGGCCCTGCCCGACCTCCTCGAGGGCGCCTCCGACCCGTACGTCTGGATCGCCTGCGACACGGCGACGACCCGGGCCCTGACGTCGTACGTCCGCAAGGAACTGGGTCTGCCGAAGCAGCGGGTGAACGCGCTGGGGTACTGGCGTCCCTGACCCGGCCCACGGCTGCGGGGCCGGAGGCGAGGGGGCATGATCGGGGGCATGGACGTCACCCTTCACCTCGCCCAGGACCCCGAGGCCGACGAGCTCCTCGGCCGCAGCCCGCTCGCCGCGCTGGTCGGCATGCTGCTGGACCAGCAGGTTCCGATGGAGTGGGCGTTCAAGGGGCCGCGCACCCTCGCGGACCGGCTCGGCGCGGACGACCTGGACGCGCACGACATCGCCGCGCAGGACCCGGAGGCATTCGGCGCCCTGCTGTCCGAGAAGCCGGCCGTGCACCGCTACCCGGGGTCCATGGCCAAGCGGATCCAGCAGCTGTGCCAGTACCTCGTCGAACACTACGACGGTGACGCCGAACTCGTCTGGAAAGGCGTCGAGGACGGCCGCGAACTGCTGCGCCGGCTGGAGGAGCTGCCCGGCTTCGGCAAGCAGAAGGCACAGATCTTCCTCGCCCTGCTGGGCAAGCAGCTGGAGGTCCGGCCCAAGGGCTGGCAGGAGGCCGCGGGCGCCTACGGCGAGACCAGGTCCTTCCGCTCCGTCGCCGACATCACCGGCCCCGAGTCCCTGGCCAAGGTGCGCGCGCACAAGCAGGAGATGAAGGCGGCGGCCAAGGCGGCGAAGGCCGCGGGGAAGTAGTCACGGCGGTGGGGCGGTAGCTACGGCGGCGGGGGACGTCCGGCCGACGGGGTGACCGGGCGGCGTACCCGGACGGTGCCGTCATGCGAGTGGCCCGTCCCGAATGGCGGGGTGGGCCGGGTCGTTCCCAGCATGGGTCATGACCGAGTCACCGACCGGCGATCCATGGGGCCGGGACTACGACGACCGGCGGGTCCACGCCGGGCAGCCGCCCGGGACGGGGCCGGGCACGGGCAGGGGTACGGGCCCGGGTACGGCCCATGAGCCCGAGCCGCCCCTCGAAGGAACCCTGCACGCCCTCTCCCGCGCCGCCTGGCAGGTCGTCCTCGGCACCGGCGTCTGCTCGCTGGTCCTGGGCGTCCTGGTCCTGGTCTGGCCGGACGCGCCGCTCTTCGTCTCCGGTGTGCTCTTCGGCCTCTACCTCCTGATCAGCGGCGTGTTCCAGCTGGTCTCGGCCTTCGGCACGCACCGGACGACCTCGCTGCGGGTGCTGGCGTTCATCAGCGGCATCCTGTCGGTCGTCCTCGGTCTGTTCTGCTTCCGCCGCCCGATGCAGTCGATCCTGCTGCTCGCCCTGTGGATCGGCATCGGCTGGCTCATCCGCGGCATCTCCCAGCTGCTGGCCGCCGCCTCCGACAAGTCCATGCCGGCCCGCGGCTGGCAGATCTTCCTGGGGATCGTCACCGTCATCGGCGGCATCGTGCTGATCGACTCCCCGATCGAGTCGGTCACCGTGCTGATGTGGCTCGGCGGGTGCTGGCTGGTGGTGGTCGGCGTCGTCGAGATCGCCATCGCGCTCCGCATCCGGGGGCGGGCCCGCCAGGTCCCGCACGAGCTGTGATACGCGCCGCGAGCCGGTACGCCGTGTGGGCGGTTCTCGCCCCGTACGGGATGAACCGCGTACGGCAACCGGGGAGATGACTTCCCGTGAGTACCGCGAGTACCGCACGATGCCGCTCACGCAGCCGCGCCTGGCTGCGGGTCCTCGTGCTGCTGCTCGCCCTGCTGGTGCCGGGCGCCCACGCCCAGGCACACGCCCTGCCCGTCGTGACCGGTGCCTCGGGTGCCTCGGGTTCGGGTTCGGGTTCGGGTTCGGGTGAGATCGCCGAGCACGACGCCCTGGACCCGGCCCTGCGACCGCCGGCCCGCGGCGACCGGCGCGGCACCGTACGGCCCGCACGGCCGGGTACCGGCTCGCTGCCGGAGGCCGCGCGCGGCGTCCGGGCGTGCGGGCGCCACAGCGCCCCGCCACGGGCGCCGTACGTCTCGCACATCCTGCGCACTGTGGTCCTGCGCTGCTGACCGACCCCGCCACGAGGTCAGTCAGCAACGACACGAGGAGCAGGAGCACAGCCATGCCCACCGACCACTACGCGGTCCTGCGCGCCCTGCTGCGTGCGGAAGTCGTACGCAACACGCCGAAGCCGCAGACGAAGAAGCAAGAGCCGCAGCATCCCCCGAAGGAACGGGAGCGCGGCTGACGCGGGCGCGGCGGAGGCGGGCTTCTCCGTTCCCCGCCTCCGCCGCGCCGTACCGAGGGGCGATCGGGTGATCTCCCGCCGAGGACCTGGACAGGCCGCTCCCGATGACCTGTTCGACGACGGAGGGCTGCTCCTTCTGCTCCCTTGCCCTCAGCTCCCCGGCCTGTCCACAGCCTGTGCATACCGCCCGTACGGCGCGGACGCCGGCCCCTTTCGGCGTACGGGGGCTGGTTGTCAGCCCGTCCGGCGTTTGAGGACGAGGCCCTTTCGGGGCCGAAGCGGGGGTCTGGGGGCGCAGCCCCCGGGGATGGGACAGGGGGATGGGACGGGTAGGGGCGGCGGGGGCGAGATCCACCCGGCCGCGTCACCGATTCGGCCGCCACTTCCTCCGGCTTTGCTGGTTCGTCCCGTTTTGCTATCGCTTTTCCAGCGGCGCACTCCGGCGTCATGGCTGCGCCCGGAAGGTCTTGACCGGTAGGCTTTCCGTGTGATCTTCAAGCGCATCGGAAACGGCCGGCCGTACCCCGACCACGGCCGGGAAAGCACCCGGCAGTGGGCGGACGTCGCGCCGCGCCCGGTCCGCCTCGATCAGCTCGTGACGACCAAGGGTCAGCTCGATCTGGAAACGCTGCTCGCCGAGGACTCCACGTTCTACGGCGACCTCTTCGCGCACGTCGTGAAGTGGCAGGGCGACCTCTACCTGGAGGACGGCCTCCACCGCGCGGTGCGGGCGGCGCTCCAGCAGCGCCAGGTGCTGCACGCGAGAGTCCTGGAACTGGACTGACCCCGGGGCGACGCGACCGGGGCGTCAGCTGTTGCCCCTTTCGGGTTGGACCGCGCCGCCTCGAATGATCATCTAGTAGGCATTGCCGCTCGGGCGCACTACGCTGCGCCCATGAGCATGCTGACTCCCCCGGGCATGGGCGGCCAGTACCGGATCAAGGGGGACAAGTACCCGCGGATGCGCCGCCCCCGGCGACGCGGCAGGCTCGTCGTCGTCACCGTCGCCTCCGCCGCCGCGCTCGGCATGATCGGCTGGGGCACCCTGCAACTCATCGACGTCTTCACCGGCGGCGGCGGAAAGGCCTCGGCGGCCGGTCCGAAGGCCGACTGCGAGGCCGGGGCGACCCCCTCGGCCACGGCCGCCGACCCCGCGAAGCTGCCCGCGCCGGGCAAGATCACCGTCAACGTCTTCAACGCCACGACCCGCAGCGGCCTCGCCAAGCAGACCGCGGACGAGCTGAAGAAGCGCGGCTTCAAGATCGGTGACGTGGGCAACGCGACCAAGGAGTTCGACAAGAAGGTCAAGGGCACCGGGCTGTTCCTGGGCCCGGCCGCGTCCCTGAACACCTCGCTGCCGGTCCTCGCCACCCAGCTCGGCACCGCCGAACGCCGTACCGACGCGGCCCGCAAGAACGCGACCGTCGACCTGATCATCGGCGACAAGTTCAAGGAGCTGGCCAAGAAGGCGGACGCCGACAAGGCGCTGGCCGCCCTGGCCAAGCCCCGGCCGACGCCCGGCGCTTCGAAGAACGGCTGCTGAGCGACGCCCCCAAGGGGCGCGGGGAAGCCGCTCCTTGCTCGGCCGACCCTTACTCGGCCACCGTTACTCGGCCGCCCCGTAAAGACGGTCTCCCGCGTCTCCCAGCCCCGGCACGATGTACCCGTGCTCGTTCAGGTGGTCGTCCACAGCGGCCGTCACCACCGTCACCGGCGTCCCCGCCAGCTCGCGCTCCATCAGCTCGACGCCCTCGGGCGCGGCCAGCAGCACCACGGCCGTCACATCGTCCGCGCCGCGCTTGATGAGCTCGTGGATCGCCGCGACCAGCGTGCCGCCCGTGGCAAGCATCGGGTCCAGGACGTACACCTGACGCCCGGAGAGGTCCTCCGGCATGCGCGAGGCGTACGTGGAGGCCTCCAGCGTCTCCTCGTTGCGGATCATGCCCAGGAAGCCCACCTCGGCGGTCGGCAGCAGCCGGACCATGCCGTCCAGCATGCCGAGGCCGGCGCGCAGGATCGGCACCACCAGCGGGCGCGGGTGCGAGAGCTTGACGCCGGTGGTGTCGGTGACCGGGGTCGTGATGTCGACCGCTTCGGTGCGCACGTCCCGCGTGGCCTCGTAGGCGAGCAGGGTGACCAGCTCGTCGGCGAGCCGACGGAAGGTCGGGGAGTCGGTGCGCTGGTCGCGCAGCGTGGTGAGCTTGTGGGCGACCAGGGGGTGGTCGACGACGTGGAGACGCATGTCCACAACATTAACCGGGCCGGATGGGCCCAGCGCCCTCACACGCAGCAACCCGTAGGCCAACACCTCGTCCTGGCGCTGGCATCAAACCGCCCATCAGAGGGAAAGTGGGAGGGACATACCGGGGGTGGTGTGCCTGTGCCTGACCGTGAGTCCACCGCGGACACCGCGCGGGAGGAGGCGGACGCCGTGCGTCGTCGGCGCCGCGCCCAGTTCCTGCGGGAGCTCGCCGAGGCCCGCGCCCTGCGGGACCGCGTCCAGCCGCGCCGCGCCAAGGCGGCCCGCCTGCGCCACGCCCTGCGCATGCGAACGTTCCGCTGGTAGAGCGAGCCGCCGGAAAAGATCCCCGCCCTTCGGGGGCGCCTGAGCGGTGGCCGTGCGTGGACGGCTGGAAAAGCCGCGTACGATCCGCACGTGGCGGCAACGAGTGCGCTGGTGAGTCCTTCACGGACATGCTCGCGGACCCTCTCGGGCCAACGCGATCAAAAGTGCCGGACACAGGGAGCCGAAGACGTCCCCTGAACGCCTTGTTTCTGCCACGATTCCGAGTGGGTGGGCTCGGAGCACAGCTCTCCCCGCCCCCAACCTCCGCCGGGGGGACCCCCAACCGGCACGCCTATGACCAGTGGGAGAGTCACGGTGTACTTCGCCGCACTGCTCGCGCGCACCGAAGACGGGTGGGAAGCGAGCGACACAGAGCTCGATGATGTGGAGACCCTGTCGGACCTGGCCGACCTGGCCCGTGAAGCCTCGCCCGAGGACGACACGGTCCTCGTGCTCATCGAGCAGGAGGACGCCTGGTTCGGGGTCGTCCGGATCGATGGCGAGGAAGACCCTCGCATCTACGTCTCGGACGCCGCCGCCGCTGCCCGCAGCAGCTACGGGGAGATCCTGCTCACCGACGAGTTGCTCGGAAGGGAGCCCGGTGACGACAGCGACCTGGACGCCCTGGACCTGGACGGCACGGAGGAGCCCGACGGCGACTCCGACGACGACGAGGACGGCGGTTCCGCGGACGCCGTTCCGCACAGCCCCGTCGGCGATACCGAGATCCTCGGCGACCTCGGCGTCAGCGAGAAGGAGCTGAAGGCCCTGGACGCCGAGGACGCGCTCGGGGCGATCGCCGAGGCGCTGGGTGCCTCGGAGGTGCTGGAGACCGTCCGCTGACCTCGTCCGAGCAGGGGCCGACGCCCGAGGTGCCCGACCCCGTACGCGACCGCTGGCGGGCCTCGATGCGGCTCGCCCTGGACGAGGCCGAACTGGCCGTCCGGGGCGGGGACGTCCCCGTCGGCGCCGTCGTGCTGTCCGCCGACGGTACGACCGTGCTCGCCGTCGGTCACAACGAGCGCGAGGCGACCGGCGATCCGACCGCCCATGCCGAGGTCCTGGCGATCCGGCGGGCGGCGGCGGAGCTCGGGGAGTGGCGGCTCGCCGGCTGCACGCTCGTCGTCACACTGGAGCCCTGCACCATGTGTGCCGGGGCGCTCGTGCAGTCCCGGGTCGACCGGGTCGTGTACGGCGCCCGGGACGAGAAGGCCGGTGCCGCGGGCTCCCTCTGGGACGTCGTACGCGACCGGCGGCTCAACCACCGGCCCGAGGTGATCGAGGGCGTGCTCGCCCAGGACTGCGCCCGGATTCTCACGGAGTTCTTCCGGGATCGGTGAGACGGGTTCGGGGTACGAGCTCGGCGAATACCGATTTCGGGGCATGGCCCCGTGTGCTGTAAGGTCTCCCTCGGTAGCGTGTCCGAGCGGCCGAAGGAGCTCGCCTCGAAAGCGAGTGTGGCGCAAGTCACCGAGGGTTCAAATCCCTCCGCTACCGCCGAAGAAGGGCCTCGTCGACAGACGGGGCCCTTCGTGCTGTTGATCTCCCGTAAGGCGCGAAGGTTACACTCACCGCCGGTAACAGGGGGCTCTTTCGGCTCATTCGGCACAGCAGGCACAGGGGAGGCCGCGATGGCGGCGAATTCGAAGAAGATCGCCGTCTACGTGCTCGTGGTCTTCGTGTTCTACGTGATCATCACGGACCCGAAAGGGGCAGCCGGCTACGTGCAGATAGGGTTCGAGGGCATATCGGACGCCGCCCAGGCCATCGGCGACTTCATGACATGGATCGCCAACGGAGGCGACAGCTGAGGCCTGCCGTGGGCCACACCTTCCGGGAGTACGCATGATTCGCCACCTGGTCCTCTTCAAGCTCAACGAGGGCGTCCAGCGCGACGACCCCCGGGTCGTGGAGGGTGTCGAGGCCTTCCGGTCGCTGGAGGGCAAGATTTCCGAGATCCGGCACTGGGAGCTCGGCTGGAACATCAGCGACCGTCCCATCGCCTACGACTTCGCGATCAACTCCGCCTTCGAGGACGCCACCGCCCTGCGCGCGTACGCGGAGCACCCGGAGCACCAGGCGGGCGTCACGCTGTGGCGGGAGTTCGCCACCTGGGTGATCGCCGACTACGAATTCTGAGCCGCCGTACCCCGGTCCCGCCCCGGACCCCCAGAGCCCTCCGCCGGAACGGCGGGGGGCTTTCGCGTGTCTTGCGCAGCGATCCATTCCCAACACGGGATTATGCGGTACTTGAACACAATGAACTGTCTTGTGATGCTATGACCGCTTTTGACGGATGAGTTGATGGATCACGAGGTGGAGTTGACCGTGCCGGCCAGTACTGCGCCTCAAGCCCCGACCCAGGAGGACACCCCCGCACCCACGCCGCCCCGCAGTCGCGGCGCGGACACCCGGGCGCTCACCCAGGTGCTCTTCGGGGAGCTCAAGGAGTTGACACCGGGCACGCCGGAGCACAACCGCGTGCGCGGGGCGCTCATCGAGGCCAACCTCCCGCTCGTGCGCTACGCGGCCGCCCGCTTCCGCTCCCGCAACGAGCCGATGGAGGACGTGATCCAGGTCGGCACGATCGGCCTCATCAACGCCATCGACCGCTTCGACCCGGACCGGGGCGTGCAGTTCCCGACGTTCGCGATGCCGACCGTCGTCGGCGAGATCAAGCGGTACTTCCGCGACAACGTCCGCACCGTCCACGTACCGCGCCGGCTGCACGAGCTGTGGGTCCAGGTGAACAGCGCGACCGAGGACCTGACGACCGCCTTCGGACGCACCCCCACCACCTCCGAGATCGCCGAGCGGCTGCGCATCACCGAGGACGAGGTGCTGTCCTGCATCGAGGCCGGGCGGTCGTACCACGCGACCTCACTGGAGGCCGCCCAGGAGGGCGACGGGCTGCCCGGACTGCTGGACCGGCTGGGCTACGAGGACCCGGCCCTGGACGGCGTGGAGCACCGGGACCTGGTCCGGCACCTGCTGGTGCAACTCCCCGAACGCGAGCAGAGAATCCTTCTTCTGCGCTACTACAGCAACCTCACCCAGTCACAAATCAGTGCGGAACTCGGGGTCTCCCAGATGCACGTTTCGAGGCTACTCGCGCGTAGCTTCCAGCGATTGCGTTCGGCGAACCGGATCGACGCGTAACCGCAAACAGGAGCGACCGGTAACCGTCACGAGCGAATCGCTCACCAGGGCGGATCCCGACAGTTCTGGGCCGAAAGACCGTCAGACCCCCTTTATCCAGGGCGGATTCAAGTCTCACATGTCGACATGTCACTACAGCGTGTTGCCGACATGTGACATTCTTCGGGAAGCGCGTTTGCCGTGGCTTCGGCTCCGGTATTCAGGTGAAGGCTGACGTTCCTCGATCGGAGCGTTCGCCACGACCGTCCCGCGACCCAAAGGGGGTGGCATGTCCGCAGACCAGGGCAGCTCGAAGGTGCTCACGCTCACAAAGAGCGAGTCCGCGCCCGACGCCGCGCTCGACGACGTTTCACCCCTGGAGGCCGTTCCGGCCCCAGCCCTGACGGCATCGGAGTCCATCGACACCCGCACCCTGTCCCGCTCCCTGTTCCTGCGGCTCGCCGCACTGGACGAGAACAGCCCCGAGCGTGCCTACGTCCGGGACACCCTGATCGAGCTCAACCTCCCCCTCGTGCGCTACGCGGCGGCCCGCTTCCGCTCGCGCAACGAGCCGATGGAGGACATCGTCCAGGTCGGCACCATCGGCCTGATCAAGGCGATCGACCGCTTCGACTGCGAACGGGGCGTGGAGTTCCCGACGTTCGCGATGCCGACGGTGGTCGGCGAGATCAAGCGGTTCTTCCGCGACACGTCCTGGTCGGTGCGCGTGCCGCGCCGGCTCCAGGAGCTGCGCCTGGCCCTCACCAAGGCCAGCGACGAGCTCTCCCAGAAACTGGACCGCTCCCCGACGGTGACCGAACTCGCCGCCGTGCTGGGCGTGTCCGAGGAGGACGTCGTCGACGGCCTCGCGGTCGGCAACGCGTACACCGCCTCCTCGCTGGACTCCCCGGCCCCGGAGGACGACGGCGGCGAGGGCTCCCTGGCCGACCGGCTCGGCTACGAGGACACCGCCCTGGAGGGCGTCGAGTACCGCGAGTCCCTCAAGCCGCTGCTGGCCAAACTGCCGCCCCGTGAGCGGCGGATCATCATGCTGCGCTTCTTCGCCAACATGACCCAGTCGCAGATCGGCGAGGAGGTCGGCATCTCCCAGATGCACGTCTCCCGACTGCTGACCCGGACCCTGGCGCAGCTCCGCGAGGGCCTCATCTCCGACTGACCCCTTCCGCTCCCTTCATATTTGACGGGGCGTCAGCCACCATGGCCCGATGCCTCGCCGGATATGGACGACCACGACACCTGGCCGTCGGTGCGCCCTGATCGGCGCGTCGACGGCCGTCGTCTGCCTCGGCGGGATGCTGGCCGCGTGCGGAGGCGGCGGGAGCGGTGACGGGTACGTCGCGACGGGTGCGGCGGGTGGACCGCCCAGCGTGTCCGGTACGGCCGCCGCGCCGACGGGCGAGGTGACGCTGGTGCCGCTGGACGAACCGCCGAGCGGTGCCCCCACCGGCAGCAGCGGTTCGAGCAACTCGACCGGCCGGCAGGGAAGTCAGGGGGCAGCGTCCCCGGCTTCACCCGGAGGAGATCAGGACCCGGCCCGGCCTTCGAGCGGCCCCGTTTCCACGGCCACCGCAAGCGGCGCGGCCCCACGACCGGGAAGCTCACCCGAGCCCTCGGCCTCCTCGACGCCCCCGGGCTCGGCGACTCCCCCGGCACCCGCCTCGCCGGCGAAGCTCACGGTGGGCGACCCCGTACGGGAGCCCACGGACAAGCGCTGGTGCGAGAAGGTCACCCTCGGCTTCCGCAACTCGGGCGGTACCGCCGTCCGTTCCGGCACCGTCACCTTCGGCACGCACGTCATCGGTGCGCTCGGCATCGACTGGGCGACGATCGAGTCCACGCGGAAACTCCCGGCGCCGATCGGAGCCGGGACGGACAGGGAACAGACCTGGACGGTGTGCGTCGACGCATGGCAGGTGCCGCTCGGCATGCACATCGAGACGCGGGACGTCACCGTCCGGTGGGAGTAGCGGCCGTACGGCCTACTTGAACGCCAGCCACGCCACCGCGGCGACGATCGCCACGGCGACGACGACGCCGAGGATCAGGCCGATGCGGGGACCGGAGGAGGCGGCGGCCTGCTGCTGGCGCCCGCCCTGCGGGCCCTCGTCGACGAACGCGCGGAACATCTGGGTGTTGCCTGCGGGGTCGTGGTTGCCCTGGGGGCCCTGGGTGTTAGCCATGGCCTGAGACCCTAGCGAATTAGCCCGTTCGGCCCAAGTGGGGGCTCCCGCCCTGCACAGGGGGTCACAGGACCCACCCCACCTGCACATTTACGGTCGCAATACTTGCCTTTGCCAAGTTTTTGCGGCCCAGTCCACCCTTTTTGTTTGCCTGTAGCAACCAACCGCTTCTATGGTTGCCCTAAGCAACAAACGACGGAGGTGTGATGGCCGAGCAGGCGCAGTACGAGGAGCTGGTGCGCCAGTTCAGCGCCTTCGGCGCCGTGAAACGGGAGATGGGACGGACGCTGCCGTCCGACTGCCCCTCCGGTTCCGCCGCCGTACTGACGTTGCTGGCCCGCCACGGGGAGATGCGCATGAGCAAGCTCGCCGAGCTGCTCGCCGTGGACATGTCGGTCACCAGCCGCCATGTCACCCACGTCGCCGAGCGCGGCTGGATCGAGCGCTCCCCCGACCCGGCGGACAAACGAAGCCGCATCCTCCGCCTCACCCCGGCCGGTGAGGACCGGGTGCGGGAGATGTCCCGGCGGACCACGCAGCTGCTCGCCGAGCGGCTGAGCGACTGGACCGACGACGACGTCGCCGAGCTCACCCGACTCATGGCCCGGCTCAGGGCCAGCTTCGACGACTGCCGTACACCCGCGATCACCCAGTGATGACCAGCAAGAGAAGGAAGCCCATGGCAACGACCACACCAGCCGGTGTGCGGGCTCACGCCAAGCCCTCAGGGGGCGCCCACGCCGACGGCGCTCCGATGTCGCACCGGCAGATCATGGAAGCGCTGACCGGGCTGCTGCTCGGCATGTTCGTCGCGATCCTGTCGTCGACGATCGTCTCCAACGCCCTGCCCGACATCATCAAGGACCTCGGCGGCGGCCAGAGCGCCTACACCTGGGTGGTCACCGCGTCGCTGCTGGCGATGACCGCGTCCACCCCGCTGTGGGGCAAGCTCGCCGACCTGTTCTCCAAGAAGCTGCTCATACAGCTGGCGCTGGTCATCTTCGTGGCCGGTTCCGCGCTGGCCGGTCTGTCGCAGAACGCCGGGATGCTCATCGCGTTCCGCGCGGTGCAGGGCATCGGCATGGGCGGTCTGTCCGCGCTGGCCCAGATCATCCTGGCCGCGATGATCTCCCCGCGTGAGCGCGGCCGGTACAACGGCTACCTCGGCGCCACGTTCGCCACCGCGATGGTCGGCGGTCCGCTGATCGGCGGTGTCATCACCGACACCGACTGGCTCGGCTGGCGCTGGTGCTTCTACGTCGGCGTGCCCTTCGCCGTCGTCGCCCTGATCGTGCTCCAGCGCACCCTGCACCTGCCGGTCGTGCGCCGGAAGGTCAAGGTCGACTGGGCGGGCGCGTTCTTCATCACCGCCGCGGTCTGCCTGCTGCTGGTCTGGGTGACCTTCGCCGGTGACAAGTACGACTGGCTGTCCTGGCAGACCGGCGCGATGACGGGTGGCGCGCTGGCACTGCTCCTGATCTTCATCCTCGTCGAGTCCAAGGCGAGCGAGCCGATCATCCCCCTGCGGCTCTTCCGCAACCGCACCATCACCCTCGCCTCGCTGGCCTCCCTCTTCGTCGGCATCGCGATGTTCGCGGGCACGATCTTCTTCAGCCAGTACTTCCAGCTGGCCCGGAACGAGTCGCCGACCATGTCCGGCGTCCTGACGATCCCGATGATCGTCGGCCTGTTCGTCTCCTCGACCGTCTCCGGCCAGGTCATCACCCGCACCGGCCGCTGGAAGGCCTGGCTGCTGGCCGGCGGTGTCCTGGTGACGGCGGGCCTCGGACTCCTCGGCACGATCCGCTACGACACCGAGTACTGGCACGTCGCGATCTTCATGGCCCTACTGGGTCTCGGCGTCGGCATGATGATGCAGAACCTGGTCCTTGCCACGCAGAACCAGGTGGACCCGAGCGACCTGGGCGTCGCCAGCTCGGTCGTGACCTTCTTCCGCTCCCTCGGCGGTGCCATGGGCGTCTCGGCCCTGGGCGCGGTCCTCAGCCACCGCATCACGCACTACGCCGAGGAGGGCCTGACCAAGCTGGGCGTGCAGGGCTCGTCGGGCCACGGTGAGATACCGGACCTCGACGCGCTGCCCGCGCCCGTCCGCACGGTCATCGAGAGCGCGTACGGCCACGGCGTCGCGGACGTCTTCCTGTACGCCGCGCCGATCGCCTTCCTCGCCCTCCTGTTCGCCCTGTTCATCAAGGAGGTCCCGTTGAAGACGAAGGGCGCCCTGGCCCAGGCCGCCGAGGGCAGCGAGCCCGGCACGCCGGAGCCCGTCGAGGCCGCGGGCGCCGGCACCGCGCCGGCCGCCGCGCAGGAGCGGGTCCCGAGCTGGGCCACCCCCGCCGCCGACACCGAGGTCTCGGCGGAGGGCACTCAGCGGCTCGCGGCCGTGGCCACGGTGGCCCGCCCCGAGGCGACCACCGGTGCGTCCGGCGGCGTCCCGGTCAGCGGCTTCGTGCGGGGCGCCGAGAGCGCGCCCGTGCCGCAGGCGGCGGTCACGCTGATCTCGCTGGCCGGCCGCCAGCTCGGCCGGTCGGTGGCGCAGGCCGACGGTGCCTACGCCGTGGACGCGCCCGGCGCGGGCTCCTACGTCCTGATCGCCTCCGCCGACGGCTTCCAGCCGCAGGCCTCCACGATCGTGGTGAACGGCGAGGAGCCGGTGGCGTACGACATCCTGCTCAGCGGCACCAGCGGCCTGAGCGGTGTGGTCCGGGCCGCGGGGAGCGCGCTGGCCGTCAAGGACGCGATGGTGATCGTCACCGACGTCCGCGGGGATCTGCTGGCGACCGCCGCCACCGGGGAGCAGGGCGAGTTCAGCTTCGCCGAGCTGGTGCCGGGTGCCGTGACCGTCGCGGTGAACGCCGCCGGGTTCCGGCCGCGCGCCCTGCCCGTCGAGATCGGCGGCACCGGGGTCACCCGGATCGAGGTCGACCTTGAGGCAGGAGCCCAGGTCCAGGGCGTCGTACGGGCGCCGCACGGTCCGCTGGCCGACGCGCGGGTCACCCTGGTCGACGCGGCGGGCAACGTGGTCGGCACGGCGACGACCGGGGCGGACGGGGCGTATGCCTTCACCGACCTGGACGGCGGCGAGTACACGGTCATCGCGACGGGATACCCGCCGGTGGCGACGGCGCTGACGGTGACCGGCCGCGGCGCGGACGACCACGACATCACGCTCGCTCACCCAGGCGAGTAGTCGAACCCCGGCCCGTGGTGGGTGGCGGCACGCTCTGAGCGGAGGTGTGTCCGCCCGCCACGGGCCGGCTTCTTTATGGCCAATTTGTAAGTCTTTGCAGGGAGTTGGACGGGATGGGACTGACGGGACTGACCGCGAGGATCCGCACCCGGGACGGATGGGCCGTGTCGCACGCGGTCGTCACGGTGACCGACACGACCGGAACGCAGGTGCTGCGGGCGGAAGCCGACGCGGAGGGGACGGTACGGGACGCGAATCCGCTGGCCCCCGGGGCGTACACCGTCATCGTGACCGCCGTCGGCTACGCGCCCGCCGCCGCGAGCGCGATCGTCACCGCGAGCGGGCGGGCCGAGGTCGGCACGGTGACGCTGGCCCGGCAGGGCGGCACGGAACTGCCGCCGCCCGGACCGTGGACCGTCGACCCGGCGCACTCCAGCGTGGCCGCCGTGGCCCAGCACCTGGGGATCTCCAGCGTGCGGGGCCGTTTCACGCACTTCTCGGGCGCCATCGAGATCGCGCCCGACGACGTCACCAAGTCCCGGGTGGAGGCGGTGATCCGGGCCGACTCGATCGACACGGGCAACGACATGCGGGACGGGCATCTGAAGTCGCCGGACTTCCTGGACGTGGAGCGGTACCCCGAGATCACCTACCGCTCGACGGGGGTCACGGCCGCCGTCGGCTCCGACCGCTGGACCGTGCACGGCGAACTCGGCATGCACGGCGTCGTACGGCCCGTGGACCTGGACCTGGCCTACCTCGGTACGGGGGCCGATCCATGGGGCGGGACACGGGCGGCGTTCCGGGCGACGACGGAGCTCCACCGGGACGACTTCGCCATGAACTACAACCAGGTCGTCCAGGCCGGCATCGCGGCCATCGGGACGACGCTGAAGGTGGAGCTGGACATCCAGGCGGTGCAGGGGGAGTCGCTGCCCCTAGGCTGAGTTCATGGCACCGAACATCGCGACGAACACCCGCGTTTCACTCGAAGAGCTGCTGGACTTCGTACGGCCTCGTCATCGCGCCCTGCTGCTGACCCGGCGTGCCGACGGCAGCCCGCAGGCCTCGCCGTTGACCTGTGGGGTCGACGATGCGGGGCGGATCGTGGTCTCCACGTATCCCGAGCGGGCCAAGACGCGCAACGCCAAGCGGGACCCCCGGGTGAGCGTCCTGGTCCTCAGCGACGACTGGAACGGGCCGTGGGTACAGATCGACGGTTCCGCCGAAGTGATCGACTCGCCGGAGTCCGTGGAGCCGCTCGTGGAGTACTTCCGGAACATCTCCGGGGAGCACCCGGACTGGGACGAGTACCGGGAGGCGATGGTGAAGCAGGGGAAGTCGATCATCCGGGTCACGCCGGAGACATGGGGACCGGTGGCCACCGGCGGCTTCCCGGCAAGGCTGGCGTCCGAGGGCTAGTCACCACCGCCCGACACCACTCGACGGACGGAGTCCGGCGCAGCGCT
>NZ_JBHVGZ010000053.1:0-38614 GCF_042800355.1 Streptomyces sp. NPDC057623 | reverse complement strand
CTCGACGGACGGAGTCCGGCGCAGCGCTCCGAAGCCTGCGAAGCACCGCGAGGAACGCAGAAGGAAGGGGCCCGGGAGGCGATGGTGAAGCAGGGCAAATCGATCATCCGGGTCACGCCGGAGACATGGGGACCGGTGGCCACCGGCGGGTTTCCAGCGCGGCTTGTTGAGGGTGGCGCCTGAGAGCTCCCTCAGGGGGCGCTGCGCGCCACCATCGCCTCGATGCCGGCGATCAGCAGGTCCAGGGCGAACTCGAAGTCCCGTTGCCACATTTCCTCGACCGTGTTGCCGCCACGGGCCTCCATGAGTTCCGCGGACTCCTGGACGATGTCGGCGGTGTCCGGGGCCTGGGTCACCGTGCTCAGGGCGTGCTGGAAGTAGTCGTCCGGGGTCATGCCGAAGGCGGCACTGCGGGTGATGAAGTGGCCCTCCATCGTGCCGAAGCCGTAGACGAACTGGAAGACGGCTGAGATGGCGGCCACCAGGCCGTGCGCGGGCAGGCCGGTCTTGCGGATGACCCGCTGCACCAGGCGGGAGAACTCCAGGCTGTTCGGGCCGATGTTGACGTAGGTGCCGATCAGCGGCGACAGCCAAGGGTGGCGGACCAGCAGGTCGCGGTAGCCGCGGGCCAGGGCGCGCAGCTGGTCGTGCCAGTCCTCGTCGGCCTCCGGATCGGGCAGCGCGAGTTCGCCGAACGCGGCGTCGAGGGCGAGTTCGAGGAGGTCGTCCTTGGTGTCGACGTACCAGTAGACGGACATCGCGGTCACGTTCAGCTCGGCGGCCAGCCGCCGCATGGAGAACTTGGCCAGCCCCTCGGCGTCCAGCAACCGGACGGTGGCCGCGGTGATGCGGTCCCGGTCGAGCCCGGAGGGCTGCCCGCCGCGTCCGCCTCGGCGTTCCTTGCCCTCCAGCCAGACGCTCGCCCGCGCAGCCCGCTGTGCTGCCCTCGCCATGGCGCACCTTCCTCGACGTTCTGATGCCGGTCATGCTAAGCGCCACCCAAGGGGCGCGGGACGGCGCTTGACTTGCGGCTCCGCCGCGTGGGCGCGACCAGCCACAACGAGGCCCGCAGTCGCACAACTACCCAGCACCCCGGGCTCCTAGGCGCCTGCCCGCTCGGCCCTGCGCAGCAGCACCATCGCGACCAACCCCCCGAGCAACACAGCCACCGCCCCCACCAACTGACTGGTCTCCAGGCCGGAGGCGAACGCGTCCGTGATCCGTGCCCGCTCCGCATCCGACCCCGCGGCGGCCAACGCCCCCGGCAGGGACACCGCGGCGACCGTGACCAGCGCGGCGAAGCGGGCGTTGAGCACCGCCCCGAGCACGGCGACGCCCAGCCCGGTGCCGAGCTCCGCCACCATGCCGTTGATGCCCCCGCCGACCCCCGCCTTCGCCGGCGGAATCGCACTCATGATCGCGTGGGACATCGCCGGACTCGCCACCGCGGCCCCGGCACCGATGAGCACCAGTCCCAGCAGCGTGCCGGTGTACTCGCCGGAGGGCATCAGGGCGATGGAGGCGAGACCGCCGGCCATGACCGCCATGCCCAGCCCGATGGCGAGCGGGGTCCCCAGCCGGGTCGCGCACTTCGTCGCCACGCCGGTGAAGTTCAGCGCCACGATCATCAGGGCGAGCGGAGCCGTCCGCAGGCCGGCCTCCAGGGGCTCGTAGCCGAGCACGAACTGCATGTGCTGGGTGAGCAGGAAGAGCGATCCGCCCATCCCGAAGGTGATCAGCACGCCTCCCGCGATGGCTCCCGTGAACTGCCGGTTCCGGAAGAAGTGCAGGTCGAGCATGGGGTACGGGATCCGGCTCTCCCAGTACGCGAAGGCGGCCAGCACGACGATCGCCACGGTGGCCGTCCCCAGGACCCGGCCGGACGTCCAGCCGTGCTCGGGCCCGGAGATGATCGCGTAGACCAGGGAGGCCATGCCGATCGTGGAGAGCACCGCGCCCAGCAGGTCGGGCCGGTCGCCCTGCGGGTTCTTCGACTCCGGGACGAGCACCACGACGGCCACCAGCGCGAGCACCGCGACCGGAATGTTGATCAGGAAGATGGCGCCCCACCAGAAGTGGTTCAGCATGAAGCCGCCGAGGAGGGGTCCGGCCGCGAAGCCGAGCGAGTTCACCGCGGCCCAGATACCGATCGCCTTCGGCTGCTCCTCGGGCGTGAAGATCTGGATCGCCACGGCCAGGACGGTCGTCATCAGCAGGGCGCCGCCGACGCCCATTCCGGCGCGTGCCGCGATCAACTGGCCCGTGGAGTCGGCGAGTCCGGCCACGAGCGAGCCCACACCGAACAGTGCCAGGCCCGCGACCAGCATCTTCTTACGGCCGTAGCGGTCGGCGGCGCTGCCCGCGGTGAGCAGGAGGCCGGACTGTACGAGCGAGTAGGCGTTGATCATCCACTGGATGTCGGAGGTGCCCGCGTCCAGCTCCCGGGTGAGCGAGGGGATGGCCACGTTGAGGACGGTGTTGTCGAGCACCACGGTGAGCACCGCGATGCAGAGGACGCCGAGGATCAGCCAGCGTTGCGGATGCGGGTGGCCGTCCTGGGCCGGGGCCGGGTCCTGGCCCGGGGCCGGGTCCGGGTCCGGGTCCGGGGTCAGGGGCTTTTCCTGGGGGGACGTCGACATGCCTTACACCGTAGAACATCTCCCATACGCTGTACAACGGAGTTGCGAGAAAGGGCGGCGGCCACACACGGCCACCGCCCTCTTTCTCCGGCTACGTCAGCTGCTCGCCTTCTGCGTCAGGTCGTAGAACGTCGCCGAACCGACCGTCACCTGCTTGAAGTTGGCCTCGACCCACTCGCTGATCTGCGAGGACGTGCCGCTGCTGCTGCCGCCCATCCCGCCGCCGGAGCCGCTGGAGATGAAGTAGTGGATCTTGCCGTCCGCCACGTACTTCTTGAACTCGGCCAGCGTCGGGGACGGGTCGGTGCCGTTGAAGCCGCCGATCGCCATCACCGGGTCGCCGGTGGAGAGCTGGTAGCTCGCGGCGTTCTGCGCGCCGATGGCCGCGGCCGCCCAGGTGTAGTCACCCGCGTTCTTCTCCAGCAGCTCCTTGGCCTCGTCACTGACGCTGGCGCCGTTGAGCAGACCGCCGACGCCGCCACCGCCGCCCATGCCGCCTTCACCCATCTGGCCACCGCCGGGCATGCCGCCCTGCTGGTTGCCCTGCTGGTTCTGGCCCTGGCCCTGCTGGTTCTGGGTGTTGCCATTGCCGTTCTGCTGGCCCTGCTGGCCGGGCATGCCGCCGGGGAAGCCGTTGCCGTTGGTGTTGCCGTTGCCGTTCTGCTGGTTCTGGCCGCCCTGCTGGTTGTTCTGGCCCTGCTGGCCCGGCATACCGCCGCCGAAGCCACCGCCACCACCCGGGCCGCCGCCACCGCCGGGGCCACCCCGGCCGCCCGAGACGGCGGGACCGGCCGTGACGATCGAGCCGGTGTGGCCCTCGTTCAGCGTGGTGAGGGTGTACGCGGCCGGGCCGGCCAGTGCGGCGGTGAGGCCCAACCCCACGACGCCCATGGTCAGTTGACGTCCCAGCTTGGAGGCGAAGATCAGGCCCAGCGCGGCGGCCAGACCGCCGACCAGGACGACCCACTTCAGCCAGGGCAGGTAGTCGGAGGAGCGGTTGAGCAGGACGTAGCCCCAGACCGCGGTGGCCGTCATCGCGCCGGCCAGGGTGAGCGACGCCCACGCCTTGTCCCGCTTCTCCCAGAGCAGCGCCGCGCCCATGCCGATCAGCGGGGCGATGTAGGGGGCGAGGGCGACGGTGTAGTACTCGTGGAAGATGCCCTGCATGTAGCTGAAGACCAGCATGGTCGTGACCAGCGCGCCGCCCCAGACCAGGAACGAACCGCGCGTGACCGACGTCCGGCGTGCCTTGCCCGTCGCCACCAGGGCCGCGACCAGCAGGATCAGTGCGGCCGGGATCAGCCAGGAGATCTGGCCGCCGATGCTGGAGCTGAACAGGCGGTCCCAGCCGGTCTCGCCCCAGTTGCCGCCGCCGTTGCCGCCCCCGCCGCCACCGCCGACGCTGCCGGTCTCGTCGCCGTTGAGCCGGCCCAGGCCGTTGTAGCCGAAGGTCAGTTCAAGGAAGGAGTTGTTCTGCGAGCCGCCGATGTACGGGCGGGAGGAGGCGGGCCACAGCTCGACGATCGCGACCCACCAGCCGCCGGAGACGACGATCGCCGCCAGCCCCGCGGCCAGCTGGCCGATGCGCTTCTTCACCGAAACCGGAGCGCAGACCGCGTACACGAGCGCGAGCGGCGGCAGGATCAGGAAGGCCTGGAGGGTCTTGGCGAGGAACGCGAAGCCGATCGCGGCACCGGCCCACACCAGCCACCTGGTACGGCCGTCCTCCAGGCCCCGGATGACGAAGTAGCAGGCCACGGCCATCAGCAGGGCCAGCATGGCGTCCGGGTTGTTGAACCGGAACATCAGCGCCGCGACGGGCGTGAGCGCCAGCACCGCGCCCGAGACCAAGCCGGCCGCGGGGCTGAACCGGCGGCGTACGGCCGCGTAGACCACGGCGACCGTGCCGACGCCCATGAGGACCTCGGGGAGCAGGATCGCCCAGGAGTGCAGGCCGAAGAGGCGCACCGAGAGGGCCATCGGCCACAGGGAGGCCGGGGGCTTGTCGACGGTGATGGCGTTCGCCGCGTCCAGCGAGCCGAAGAAGAACGCCTTCCAGGACTGGCTGCCGGCCTGGACGGCCGCCGAGTAGAAGGAGTTGGCGTAGCCGGAGGCGCTCAGGTTGTAGACGTAGAGCGCGAGGGTGGCGAGGAGGAGGCCGAGGAAGGCCGGGCGGGCCCAGCGCGGGTCCTCGGGGCGACCGCGCCACAGCCGTCGCACGAAGGGCTGCTCGGGTTCGCCGGCGTCGGGCGCCGGGGTGGCCGCGGACGCGGTTGTCGTGGGCGCGGTTGACGTGGGCGCGGTTGTCGCCGGCGGGCCCCAGGTGTCGGGACCCGAGTCTCTGTCGGGCGTCGTCGTCTGGTCGTAGTGGACGGTCATCGGGAGTCCCTCGAGTCGGTGTCGTGCGGGCGCACCGGCTGCAGCTGCATGGTGGCGTCCCGCCAGGTGCCGTCCGCGGCTTCACCGGCGCGGAACTGTGCGGTTTCGTACGAGTACTGGGGCGCGCGGTGCGCGACCGGGCGCTGCGGGAGCGGGCCGTGGTGACCGGTCTGCGCCAGGGTCGCCGTGGAGCAGGTCCGCGAGGACGGGGTGGGGACCGGGGCGTGTTCCGGGTGGTGCGAGGCGACCACCATCGAGTCGGTGTCGCGTTGGTCCGGGAACACCCACGCCCGGAAGAGCAGGAAGCGCAGCACGGTCGCCGCGAGGTTGGCGGCGATGAGGACCGCGAGTTCGGTGGAGTGCGCGGGATCGCTGCTGGCCGCGTTCAGGGCGGCCAGCGAACCGCTGGTCAGGGCGAGGCCGATACCGAAGACGACCAGGCCCTGCGCCTGGTGCCGTACGGCGCCGCCGCGACCGCGCACTCCGAAGGTGAGGCGCCGGTTGGCCGCCGTGTTGGCGATCGCGGAGACCAGCAGGGCGAGCGCGTTGGCGACCTGGGAGCCGGTGAAAACACGGAAGCCGCTGTACATCAGCAGATAGAACAGGGTGGACAGGGCGCCGACGACGCAGAATCCGACGAGCTGGCGGGCCAGCCCCTTGGGCACGTCCTGGATCTCGCGGTCGCGCGGGTCGTCGCCGAAGGGGCGGGCGAGCCGGTCCAGCGAGAGCGAACCGGTGGCCAGCGCCCTGCCGACCCGCCACACGCCCTTGAGGTCCTCGGTCGCCGTCTTCACGATGTGCACCGTCGAGTTGGGGTCGTCGACCCAGTCGACGGGGACTTCGTGGATACGGAGCCCGGCCCGCTCGGCGAGGACGAGCATCTCGGTGTCGAAGAACCAGCCGGTGTCCTCGACCAGCGGCAGCAGCACCTGGGCGACATCGCGCCGGATCGCCTTGAAGCCGCACTGGGCGTCGGAGAAGCGGGCCTGGAGCGAGCCGCGCAGGATGAGGTTGTAGGCCCGGCTGATGAACTCCCGCTTGGGCCCGCGCACCACCCGTGAGCTACGGGCCAGCCGGGAGCCGATCGCGAGGTCCGAGTGGCCGGAGATCAGCGGCGCCACTAGGGGGAGCAGGGCGTTGAGGTCGGTGGACAGGTCCACGTCCATGTAGGCGAGGATCGGGGCGTCCGAGGCGGACCAGACGGTCCGCAGCGCCCGGCCGCGGCCCTTCTGCTCCAGCCGGAAGGACTTGACCTCCGCAAGCTCCGCCTCCAGCCGCCGCGACACCTGGGGGGTGGTGTCCGTCGACGCGTTGTCCGCGATCGTGATGCGGAACGCGTACGGGAACGTGCGCTTGAGGTGATCATGCAGTCTCAGCACACACGGCTGGAGGTCCTTCTCCTCGTTGTAGACGGGGATCACTACGTCCAGGACAGGCGTACCGGCGTCGCCGGCCGGGAGGTGCTCCCGCGCCGGCAGGGTGCCGGGAGAAGAGTCGGTTCGCATGACACCGACTTTTGTCAGGCGCCCTGTTCCACCCATGTGGTGACGCTGTGCTGTGCCTGTGAGTGCTGTTGCCAGCTCATTTCGGGGCTCGGCTGCGCGGGCAGCGCCGGCAGATGCACCGTGAAAACGGTGCGTCCGGGCACGCTGTCGACGGTCACGGCACCGTCGTGCGCGGCCGCCACGGCCTGCACGATGGCCAGGCCGAGGCCGGTCGAACCGGAGGCACGGGAACGCGAGGAGTCGCCCCGCGCGAACCGTTCGAAGACGTGCGGAAGCAGTTCGGGCGGGATGCCCTGGCCGTTGTCCTCCACGTCCACGCACATCCAGGGGCCCCGCCGCTGAACACGCGCTGTGACCGTCGTACCGGGCGGGGTGTGGTTGCGGGCGTTGCCCAGCAGATTGACGAGGACCTGTTGCAGCCGGGCCGCGTCCGCCGACACGAGCGCGGGCTCGTCGGGCAGGTCGAGACGCCAGTTGTGGTCCATGCCGGCCGCGCGGGCGTCGCTGATGGTGTCGACGACCAGCGGGATCAGGTCGGTCTGCTCGAACTGGAGGGGGCGGCCGGCGTCGAGCCGGGCGAGCAGCAGCAGATCCTCGACGAGGAGGGTCATACGTCCGGCCTCGGACTCGATACGACCGAGCGCGTGCCGGGTGTCGGGCCCGACGTCCTCCCTGCCGCGTCTGGTCAGCTCGGCGTACCCGCGGATGGAGGCGAGGGGCGTACGCAGCTCATGACTGGCGTCGGCCACGAACTGCCGTACCCGCATCTCGCTCTGCTGGCGCGAGTGCAGGGCGGCGTGGACATGGTCCAGCATCCGGTTCAGCGCGGCACCGACCTGGCCGACCTCGGTGTGCGGGTCGGTCTCGCGCTCGGGGACACGTTCGCTGAGGTTGACCTCGCCGGTGTGGAGGGGGAGTTCGGAGACCCGGGTGGCGGTGGCAGCGACGCGGCGGAGGGGGCGGGTGGCCACGCCGACGATGACGGTGCCTGCGATGCCGGCGGCCACGAGGGCGGCGGCGGTGACGCTGGCTTCGATGATCATCAGGGTGTTGAGTGTGCTGCTGACGTCCTTGGTGGGGATGGCGACGTAGTAGCTGCGGGTGCCGTCGGGGCTGGTCCGGTACTGGACGCGGTACTCGCCGAGGCTGCCCAGTTCGACGGTGTGCTGCTTGTTGTCCTGGGCTACCGTGTTGAGCGCCGTCTGCTGGGCTTCGGTGAGATCGACGGCCTTCATCCCGAAGGGGTTGGCGGTGGTGTCGTCCGAGTTCTGGGCGACCTTGGCCTCGGTGATGACGCGGTTCTGGACGAGAGCGATGACGGTTCCGGACGACCCCGGACCGCCCGCGCGCTCGGCGAACTCACCCAGGTTGAAGCTCTGGGCGGACTTGCCCGGCGTATCGTTCTTGTCGGGGTCGTTCTTGTCGGGGTCGGCGCCCGGAGGCTTCCCGGCGGCCCGATCGCCGATCTCGCTGAGCTGGGTGCCCAGTTGTTCGTACAGATGGGACCGCAGCGCCAGCGTCGTCACCGTACCGATCACCGCACACACCACGGCGATCAGTACCAGGGACGCGACGACGAGCCGCGCCCGCAGGGTGCGCGGCTGACCCGCTCGTCTCTTCTGCGTACGCGGTCGTCGTCGCCCGCTCATGACGCGGCGGGCTTGATCAGGTAGCCGGCACCGCGCCGGGTGTGGATCATCGGCTCGCGACCGGCGTCGATCTTCCGGCGCAGATAGGAGATGTACAGCTCGACCACGTTGGCCTGCCCGCCGAAGTCGTACGACCAGACCCGGTCGAGTATCTGGGCCTTGCTGAGCACGCGTCGCGGATTGCGCATCAGGAACCGCAGCAGCTCGAACTCGGTGGCGGTGAGATGGATGTTCTCCCCGGCCCGCGACACCTCGTGGCTGTCCTCGTCCAGGGTGAGGTCCCCGACGACCAGCACGGATTCGGACCGCCGGTCGGCGGCACCGGAACGCCGGATGAGCCCGCGCAGCCGCGCCACGACCTCCTCCAGGCTGAACGGCTTGGTGACGTAGTCGTCCCCGCCCGCGGTGAGCCCGGCGATACGGTCCTCGACCGCGTCCTTGGCCGTCAGGAACAGCACCGGCACGTCCGGCAGGTCGCGGCGCAGCCGCCCGAGGACGGTCAGCCCGTCCATGTCCGGCAGCATCATGTCCAGGACGACGGCGTCGGGCCGGAACTCACGCGCGGTCTGCACCGCACCGGTGCCGTCACCGGCACTCCGGATCTGCCAGCCCTCATAGCGAAGGGCCATGGACAGAAGTTCGGTGATCGACAGCTCGTCGTCCACCACAAGCACTCGGACGGGGCTCCCGTCCGGCCTCAGCAGTTCGGTGCGCCCCTGGGGCGAGGTCGTGGTCATGGTGAACACGATGTCGGGGTCCTCTGAGAACACGCTTTCCGAAACCTGTGATTTTCCTGAGAAACTCACAGGAGGCTCTCAGGGAATGGCTGGGTATTCGACTGCGGCGTGGGTCCCTCCAGCGCTCTCCATCAGACCGCTGTACTGCCGACCATGAGGATCTTGATCGCGACGGTTCCGCCATCGATCTCGTACGTTGCTCGGTAGACACCGACGCGCGGCCGCCTCAGGTTGGTGGTGCCGAGCTTGTTGCTCGTGTCGGGTTCGGGGTTGAGGGCGAGCGAGTTGATCGCCTTGACAAGGGGTTTCACCGCGCCGCCGTCACGGGCCCGCAGTCGCTTCAGACCTTCGGAGGCCGCCCGTTCCCAGATGATCGTGTAGCTCAACAGGCCTCGACTCCGGTGACGATGGCGTCGATCTCGGACGGGGTGGAAGTCGGACCGCCGACGGCTCGCGCAAACAGAGAGACGGCCACGTCGGCGAAGTCGATCGCCTGCTCGCGCGCCTCGCCGTCGGGAGCGGCGTCGGCGAGTGCCTGAGTCCACCAGTGGTTGAGGAACGCCTCGAAACCGCCGGAGTCCGCCAGAGCGCCCAGCTCGCTGTAGAAGTCGGCGCGGCGATCGAGGCGCAGGGCGGCTCCGATGCTGCCGACGGTGCGCTGGACGACACCCCCCGTGAACCCGGTGGCTTGCCGGGCCTCGGCCACCGCGTTCTGCCACTCGCCTGCCATCCGCGTCTCCCTTCGCCGTGCGGCCAAGGTACCCGCACGGCATCTCCTGAGGCGGCTCAGCACGCTACGCATCAAGGCTCCTCGGGAGGTCGAGTTCCACCCAGACGGTCTTGCCCACGGTGAGCTTCTCGACCGCCCACCGGTCGGCGTAGGTATGGACGAGGAGGAGTCCGCGCCCGAACTGTTCGTCGGGGTCAGCGATACGGCTGGTCGGGAGCCGTTCGCCTCTCGGGTCGGTGACGGCGACGCGGATCGCCTTGCCGGTGAGGGACGTCTCGACACGGAACAGACGGTCCCGTAGGCAGCCGTGCAGTAAGGCGTTCGTGCACAACTCGCTTGCCAGTAGGGCGATGTCGTCGGCGACGCCCTGCTGGCCCCAGTCGACGGCGAGTTGGGCGACGTGTCTGCGGGCGAGGGGGATGTTGCGGGGGTACGGGGCGTAGCTGGCGGTGTCGTAGCGGTCGTAGGACTTGGCCTTGGGGGTGGGGATTCCGGGAGGGCAGGAGTCGGTCATGGGGGTCCTCCGGTGGGCTGAGGTCGGGGGGTGGGGTGGCTTCGCCGTGCGGGCAGCACGGTGCACTTCCGCCAACCCGTGCCGCTGAGTGAGCATCCAGATGCCGACAGTAGCCATCAGAACCAGAGGCCATGAAGTGTGATGCCATAAATTTCTACTCGAACTTGCTTGCTCACAGTGCGGAGACCACACAGACTGTGACCAACTCAGCGGGAGGGACGCACAGATGGCAGGCAGGAACCCTGATCGCGGCGTGTCCGTGTCGACTGTGCTGGCGCGCCGACTGGGTGGTGAGCTGCTGCGTATGCGCGAGGCGCGCGGGATGCGGCAGGCGCACGCGGCCGAGGCGTTGTCGGCGTCAGTGGCCAAAGTCGCCAAGATGGAGCGGGGTCTGGTGCCGATTCGGGATCCGGACATTCGCGCTCTGTGTCACCTGTACGGCGAGACCGATGGGCCGGCTATCCGCAGGCTGCTGACCCTGGCGTGGACGGACCGTGAGCGGCGTAAGGCTCACGGGTGGTGGAACCAGTACCCGCAATTGCCGGCCATGGTCGAATACGTCGCCTTGGAGGACATCGCTACCAGCATCCGTACGTGGCAACTCGCCTTCGTTCCTGGCTTGTTGCAGACCCCCGACTATGCACGGGCCGTGGCAGTCGGGGCCGGTTCGTGGGACGACCCGAGTGATATCGAACCGTTCGTCGAGGCGAGGCTGGCCCGACAGACACGGCTGCGGTCAGAGAGACCGTTGGAGCTCTGGGCCGTAGTGCACGAGGGGGCGCTGCGCCAACTCGTTGGCGGGCGCGACGTGATGCGAGAGCAGTTGGGACATCTACTAGAGCTTGCACGGTTGGACACAGTGAAGGTGCAAGTGGTTCCGTGGCTGGCGGGTGCGAACCCGGGCATGATCGGGTCTTTCAGCGTTGTCTCATTCGCTGAACCTGGCGCTCTGGATGTCGTACACATGGACGTACCCTCCTCTACGCTCTGGTTGGAGAGCGAGGAGGACGCTTCCCGGCACGGCCGGATCTTCGACCGCATCGCCCGGATCGGCCTCGCGGAGCGCAATGCCCTCGACCTGATCGAAACCATCCGCAAGGAGTTGTAGGCCCGGTGACCGAGTTCGAGTTCGTCAAGTCCAGCTACAGCGGCGGAGACGCGGGCCAGGAATGCGTCGAAGTCGCCCGCAACGTACACGCCACCGTCGCCGTCCGAGACTCCAAGGACACAGGCGGGGCGATACTCCGGATAGCGCCGGAAGCCTGGACAGCCTTCCTGAAGGAGCTGTGAGCCGTGCCGTACTTCAAGTTCGTGAAGTCCAGTTACAGCAGCGGCAACGGCGAGTGCGTCGAAGTTGCCCGCAACGTCCCCGGCACCGTCGCCGTCCGAGACTCCAAGGACACCGACGGGCCGACACTCCGAGTCAGGACCAGCGCCTGGCCGGCCTTCCTTCACGTGGCCTCACAGCACAGCTGAGGCACCCTCGGCGAGGGCCGCGCCTCACACAGCCGGGCTGTCCGATGCGGCCTCCCGCTCAAACCCACTGCTGTGCTCGACCCTGGCGATATGCAGTGAGTACCGCTCATACCAGTGCGCCCGCCCGTGTGCCTTGGCCGCCCGGTGCTCCGCATGATCGCGCCACTGCTCGATGCCGGCGAGGTCCCTGAAGTAGGCGACGGTGATCGAGAGACCGCCTGGGGCGCGGGCGGAGTCCTCGCCGAGGAACCCGGGGATCTCCTTGACCAGCTCGCCCATGCGCCGGGCGGTCGCGCCGTATCCGCCGTCGCCCTCGGTGCGTACAGAGGTGAACACGACGACGTAGTACGGAGGCTCGTGAGCCGGAACAGGGACGACAGGCACAATGCGGTGATTCGTCATGTCACCTACGGTCGGCTCCGGTGCCACGCGGCGTCCACGTTCCTTGCCGAAAGGGATCCCGGAGGGATCCAGCTCTTTACCGTGCTGGCCTCTTCAGGTCCGCCTGCCTACCGGAAGGGAATGTTGAGCCAGGGGCTACCTGGGTCGGCCATCAGGATTCGGTGGACGGTGACCATCTCCTCGTACCAACTGCCGAACTTCTCGTTGTCGAACTGCAAGGCAGCGACCGAGGATGAAGCCGGCGGAGAAGTCCTGCCAGGACTCGTAGCAGCGGGCCGCGAGGTGCCCGGCCTCGATGACGGCGGCCTCGGCTTCCGGCAGGGTGCCGTGTCGCGTGCTCAGACCCCAGCGGGCCATGCAGGAGGCCCGGCCGAGGTCCCAGGCGTCGGCAGAGGTGACGTACTGGCCGTCACCGAGGATGCCGTCGGCTCGCATGCGAGCCTCGTAGCGGGTGATCCGGCCGATGAGGTGCTGGACGCCCTTGACATGGGTCTCGGTCTCGGCTGCGGGAACGGGGGTCGTCCTGGTGACGCCCTCCGAACTGATCACGGTGTTGCCCAACGCACGCTGGCGCAGGACGCGGGCGGCGGCCTCACGCCAGTAGCCGGTCTCCACGTAGCCGCCGAAGTCCCCGGCTAAGAGATCCAAAGCGATCGTGCAGGAGGTGCCGAATTCTAGCTCAGCCGCTTCAAGCGACTTGATGACAGCGTAATAAGCGGAGCTCACATTCTTGAAGTCGTCACGGATCTCAACGCCCCCTCCCTGCTCCACACAGGCCGGAAGGGAGGGACGATGACCCAGTCCGGAAGTCCATCCGCCCTTGCGTTGGGGAGTACCTGAGCTTCCTCCCGGTTTGGTCGGCCTCCGTAACAATCGAATGCCCAGCCACCCGACATGACAAGCGCATCGATCGGCTCCGAAGGTTCCCCCTCGCGAAAGGATCGAATATCTGGCGACGGAGGGAGCGAACTGCGCCAGAGGTCCAGAGTTTCCTGATGCTGCGCAGTGACAAGGATCTTCACTTTGGCGCTCACGTCAACCCCCGTCGCACACTTCACCGTTCATCGCACAGACAAACGATCACGCTACTCGGCGAGGCCAGGTGAATGCCATCCTCCGCGTTTCGGCCAGTGTTGGCCGAGCTGGGAAATCGGGAACGGTGGTTGCTCGGGCGGATCAGCGTGGTGGGTGGTCTGCGGTGCTCCTGAGAACGCCCGGTCAGAACAACCCGTCCTGCACACTCGGCTCCTGCCTGAACGCCCGCACGGGAAGGGAGAGTTCGTCACCGGCGGCCGGAACCAGCTCCCACCCCCGCATCAGCCGCGTATCGACGACAACGACCCCGCCGCCCGTCTCCACATGCAGATCCGGCCCCGCCGCCGCCACCAACCGCCCGCTCACCACCCCGCCCGGGACAAGCTCGGTCACCGCCCCGACCGCGGGAGGCAGGTCCGTGAGTCCGAACACCCCGGCGTGATCTACGGGTTGGCAGGGCTCACGGGCGAGTGACTCCGGCCAGGCGGGGAGGGCCACGGCGCGGGCGTGCAGGTCCGCTACCTCCGTCGCCCGCTCCGGCGCCGACGCGGGCAGCGCGGAGCGCACCGCCCGCTTGTCGCCGTACGGAACGCGGTCCGGCACTCGGAGTGCGGCCCGGAGCAGTTCCTCGGTGCGCCGTGCCGCCATCAGCGGGCCGACGCCCAGCCAGCTGAAGCAGACCGCCCCCTGTTCCAGCAGCCGGGCCGGGCCGCGCTCAAGGGCGGTGATGCCGACCTTGGTCATCCCGGGGCCGAACCAGGCCAGATATACGTGGTACGGCCGCGGATCGTCCGCGATGGTGTCCGCGGCCACCGAGTGCGCCCGGTCCAGCCGCGCGCACTCCTCGCAGCGCGCCCCCGTACTCCGCCCCGGCACGGTCGCCCGCACCGGACACGCGTGCCCCCGCGCCCCCACGCATGTCCGCACGCCCCCTTCCGCGACCCCGAAGGCCACCCGCTTCCCCCAGGTCAGCGCGGAGCGCCGACCACCGTCCCATGCCAGCTCAGGGCCGTCCGCCGACCACCGCAGCCCCGAGCATCTCCACGCCTGTGCCATCGCTCTTCGAGCCTAGAGGCAGGCACTGACAACGCCCGTCCAGTGGACCGGCTTCAGTGATTCGGCGCCTCACCCGCCCCCTGCACCTCAGCGTGCCTCAGCGACAGCCGGCTCCTGCTCGCCGGCGACCGGGACGACCTCGGACGCCGTCGCGGCCGCAAGCCGCCCCCGGCCCGCCAGCCGGCACGACCAGCACTCCGCGTGCCCGTCCCGCGCGCTCAGGTCACGCGCCCCCATCCGCCACTGCCCACGCGGCCGTACGCCCGGAGGCTTGCCCCAGCCGGAGAGGTGCAGGGTCCAGGTGACGAGCACGCTGACCGCCACGATGCCCAGGCCGCCGGTGATCAACCCCGCCGAGACCATGCATATCCCCGCCCCCACGACGGCGGAACCGATCGTCGCGATCGCGGTTCCGGTCCATCCTGCGACCGTATGTCCCTCGTCATACTGGCTCATGTGCCCGCTCCCTTTGCCGGAGAGTCCCGGAATCCCTCACACTGTAAGAAGTTTAGCGACTAAATCTCTCACGAGCTAAGGCAATCCGAAAAGATGCAAGCCAAGCCGCGTCCCACCGCCACCCCGGCCCAGGCGCTGGACGCGATGGACTCCCTCATCGCGGCCCACCTGCTCGGCCAGCAGGAGATGGCCCAGCGGCTGGGCCTGAACATCACCGACCTGCTCTGTTTCGGCTGCGTCCTGAAGGCCGGCGAGAACCTCCTCACGGCGGGCGACCTCGCGGAACACGCCCACGTCACGACCGGCGCGATGACCGGCATCCTCAACCGCCTGGAACGCGCCGGCTTCGTCACCCGCCGCCCCGACCCGGCCGACCGGCGCCGCGTCCGCGTGGCCGCCGTCCCGTCCGCGGTCACCCGGGTCGGGGCCCTCTACGGCCCCTACTACGCCCGCCTGATCGACCTCTTCGCCGACTACTCCGCCGACGAGATCGCCGTACTCACGGACTGGTTCACCCGCACGACCGGCCTCGCGCAGGGGTACATCGACGAACTCCGCGACCAGGACAAGGCCTGACGAACGGCCTGCCACGGCGTGCTCGCACCGCCCGCCGGCCGGATGGCCGCCCTCCCGTGGTGGAGCCTGCCCCACCATCGGTTCGCCAGCGCACTCCATCGTTTCCGCGGGCGGACAACGGAATCGTTGGCCTCGGTTGATCCCGGCTGGAACCGGTCGACTCGGGCTGAAGCCCGGTTGATACCGGCTGAAGCCCGACTGAGGCACCGCTGAAGCCGCGCCGGGATGAGCTGAGTCCCTCAGAGGACAGGCCGCCCGGAAGGAAACCGCCATGGAGTCGCAGCGCCCGTCGATACCGAGCCGGTCGATACCGAGCCGGTCGGTGGCGAACCCGTCGGAGGCGAACCCGTCGGAGGCAAGCTCGTCGGAGGCAGGCTCGTCGGTGGCGAACCCATCGGAGGCAAGCTCGTCGGCACCCGGCACCCCCAAGCCCGGCCCCCTCTCCTCCTTCGTCCGGTTCGTGGTGTGCGGCGGCGGTGTCGGGCTCCTCTCCAGCGCAGCCGTGCCGCTGCTGGCGACCGCGATGCCCTGGGCGCTCGCGAACGCGCTGATCACCGTTGCCTCCACCCTTCTGTGCACCGAGCTGCACGCCCTGTTCACCTTCGGCACCGGACGCCGCCCGGGACTGCGGCAACACCTTCAGTCCTCCGGGTCGGCCGTCGCCGCCTATCTGGCCACGACCGCCGCGATGCTCGTACTCCACGCGGTCCAGCCCTCTCCCACGCTGCTCCGGGAGCAGGCCGTCTACCTCACCGCCTCCGGGCTGGCCGGTATCGGCCGGTTCCTGGTGCTGCGGGTGTTCGTGTTCGCCGAGCGGAAGAAGGAGGCGGCCACGGCCACCCCTGCTCGGACGACCCCGGCTCAGGCCCGCGGCGCCCTGCCCGTCGGCGCCCCCGTCGCCCCCTTCACCCCCGTCGCCCCCTTCACCCCCATCGCACCCATCGCCGCCATCGCCCCCAGCGCCGCCAACGTCTTCAGCACCGCCCCCCAGCGCCCCGCGTACCCCGCGCCGGTCCTCTCCGTCGTATAGCTGCTGTCCCTCAGGCACAGGGGGTTCGCCACGACCACCGCCGCCGTCACGGGTGTTCTCGCCGTACGACTCCGAGGTACTCCTCCGCACGGGCCATCGGCCACACCTCACCGATCTTGTGCCGGATGTCGAAGAGGTTCGCCGCGTGCACACCCGGGTCCCGGTCGCCGACCGCCTCCTCCACGACGACCGGGACGAACCCGTGCTGCATGGCGTCCAGGGCGGTGGCTCGTACGCAACCGCTCGTGGTCAGGCCGCCGATGAGGAGTGTGTCGACGCGGTGGGCGGTGAGGGAGGCCGCCAGTGCCGTGCCGAAGAAGGCACTCGGGTACTGCTTCGTCACGGTCAACTCGTCCGGCGCCGGGGCGAGTCCCTCGATGAAGTCCCCGTACGGGCTGCCCTCGGCGAACACCCGCAGCGTCGGCACCTTACGGAAGAAGACCCCGCCGTCGCGGCCGTCGGACCGGAACCGCACACACGTGACGACCACGGGAATCCGCGCGCGCCGGGCGGTCGCCAGCAGCGCCCTCATCGCCTCCACGGCCGGTTCGACCCCGGCGTAGAGCGGGCAGTCGGGCTCCACGTACGCGCGGGCCGGATCCACCAGGAGCAGGGCCGGGGAGGCGCCGGGGGCGAGGTGCCCGCCCAGGCCGGCCCGCTCGTAGTCGTCCTCCGGCGACTCCTGGTGCCGGAATCCGGTCATCCCCGGCGGCTCTTCATCAGCGGCTGGACGCGCGTGCCGAAGTTCTCGATGCCCGCCAGGAAGTCGTCGAAGACCAGCATGATCCCCTTGGTGCCGTTGACCTCCGCGATTTCGTCGAGCATCTTCGCGACGGTCTCGTACGACCCCACCAGCGTGCCCATGTTGAAGTTCACCGCGCCCTCGGGCAGCACGATGGTGCGGGCGGTCGAGGAGTCGTCGGCGGTGGTGTCCGAGGCCGATTCGCCCGCCATGTAGGCGAGGGCCGCCCGGTCGGCGTTGTCGTGGTAGTCCTGCCACTTGGCCTGCGCGGCTTCGTCGGTCTCGTCGGCGATGACCATGAACAGGGAGAGCGCTCCGACGTCCCGGCCGGTCTCGCGTGCCGCGTCCACGAGCGTGGCCGTGGTGTCGGCGAACGCGAGCGGGGTGTTGACGCCGCTGCCGAGGATGAAGTTGTAGTCGGCGTGCTCGGCCGCGAACCGCATGCCGGTGTTGCTCTGACCGGCGGCGACGATGTCGATGTGCCCGTCCGCCGGGCGCGGCGACAGCACGCAGTCGTCCATCTCGTAGAACTCGCCCTTGAAGTTGCTGACGCCCTCGCGCCACAGCTCCTTCATGACGGTGACGTACTCGACGGCGCGGTCGTAGCGGTTGCCGAAGTGCTCGTCGCCGGGCCACAGGCCCATTTGGGAGTACTCGCCGGGCGCCCAGCCGGTGACGATGTTGATGCCGAAGCGGCCGGGGGCGATCGAGTCGACCGTCGTGGCCATCCGGGCGACGATCGCCGGCGGCAGGACGAGGATCGGCGTGGAGGCGTACAGCTTGATCCGCTCCGTGACCGCGGCCAGGCCCGCCATCAGCGTGAACGACTCCAGGCAGTGGTCCCAGAACTCGGTGTCGCCGCCGAACCCCTTGAGCTTGATCATCGACAGTGCGAAGTCGAGCCCGTGTTCCTCGGCCTTCTGCACGATGGCCTTGTTCAGCTCGAAGCTGGGCAGGTACTGGGGCGAACTCTTCGATATGAGCCAGCCGTTGTTGCCGATGGGGATGAATACGCCGATGTCCATGACACTCCTCAGCGGGTCGGGGGATCCCGGGTGATGCTAAGCCGAGCACGTCAACTCAACGTTAGATATTGGCTGTTGACGTCGTGTCGACCGCCCGGGGGCGGAGCGTGAGGATCTTGCGAACGATCGATTCGGTTGAGTGCGGAACGGTAGGGTCCAGGTCATGAACGCTCGGCTGACCCTGCTCGGCACGGTGGCCCCCGGTGTCGCGGAAAGCGAGGTCTTCCGGCTGGCCCTGCAGCACGCGGTGGGCGAGCTGGGTGCGCTGGGCGGCATGATCCATCTGCGTGGCCCGATGTCCGCGCTGCGCCTGGTGTCGACGGCCGGTCTGCCGCCGGCCCTCACCCGCAGCTGGGAGATCATCGACCAGGAGGGGCCCCTGGCCCCGGCTCGCGCGCTGCACGAGGGGGGAGGGGTCTGGGTCCCGCTGGGCACGACGGAGGCGGGCGACTCTCCTTCCGGACCTCCGGCCGGCTCTCCGGCCGGGCCTCGGCCTGGCTCTCCGTCCGTACCTCGGCCTGGCTCTCCGTACGGCTCTCCGGCCGGACCTCCGGTCCCCTCCTCGCACGCCTCCAAGGTGCACCGCCCGACCGGGCCCACGGTCCACCGCCCGGCCAACCCCTCGGTCCACCGCCCGGCCGGCGATCCGACCGGCTCGCCGACCAGCTCATCGCTCGGCCTGCCGCTCGGCTCCTCGACCGGCTCCTCGACCGGCTCCGTGACCGGCCCCACGGTCGACTGCCCGAGCGCCGCCTGGCCCGGCACCGGTCTCGCCGCCCTGCCGATGTACCGGGGCAGGCGCAGCACCGGCGCCCTCAGCGTCCTGATGGGCGACCGGGGCGAACCGGGCCCCGAGCACTGGGAGTTCCTGCGCGCCGTGGTCGCCTGGACCGAGGAACGCATGGTCCAGGCCCCGCCGACGGCCGGCCCCTCCCGGCCCGTGCAGCCGGAGCAGAACAGCGAACGTCTGCGCCAGGCGCTGAAGGAGGTCAGCGTCGGCTCCTGGGACTGGAACATCCAGACCGGCGAGCTGCTCTGGGACGAGGCGGCGCTGGAGCTGTACGGCACCCGGCCGGAGGACTACACCGCCCTGGTCGAGAACTGGATGAGGTGCGTCCACCCCGACGACCTGGCGCCGACGCTGGCGCTGGTGGACCGGGCGATCCTGGAACACGGCGTGTTCGAGGCCGAGTACCGGGTGCGCAAGCTGGACGGCAGCTGGGGCTGGACGCAGGCCCGCGGCAGAGCGACGTACGACGACAGCGGCGAGCCCCACCGGATGATAGGAGTCGGCTGGGACAGCAACGAGCCGCGTTCCGCCCGTGACGCGCTCGGCCGTGCCCTGCGGCACATGAGCGACGGCTTCCTCGCCATGGACGACGACTGGCGGATCACCTTCGCCAACGTGGAGGCCGAACGCACCCTGGGCTTCTCCGAGGAGGAGCTGTTCGGCCGGCTGCTGTGGGACCTGCCCGCCGCCGAGCAGGTGCCCGGCCTGGAGATCCGCTGCCGGCAGGCCGCCGCCGCGGAGAAGTCGATCAGCTTCGACGTACGGCTGCCGAACGGCCGCCTGTGCCATCTGCGGCTGGTCCCGGGCCCCGACGGCCGCACCATCTACTTCACCGACGTCACCGAGAAGCGGCGGCTGGAGGAGGAACGCCGGTGCGCCGAGCGTGCCGCGACCGAACGCGCGGCGCGGATAGCGGAGTTGACGGCCGCGCTGGCCAAGGCGACGACCTCGAAGGACGTGGTGGACGCGGTCGCCCGCCGGGTGTTGCCGCCGTTCGAGGCGACCGGCCTGGTGGTGCAGGCCGTGGAGGGCGACCGGCTGCACACCGTCGGGTCCGTCGGCTACCCGCCGGACATCCTCGCGATTCTCGACGGCCGTGAGCGTACGGAACCCAGCCCGCTGTGGGACGCGATCATCGCCGGGACGCCGCTGTTCCTGTCCTCCCCGCGGGAGTTCGCCGCCCGCTACCCAGAGCTGGCCGACCTGCCCGCCCGCGCCGGCAAGCAGGCCTGGGCGCTGCTCCCGCTGACCGCCTCGGGGCACACCTTCGGCATCTGCGCGATCTCCTTCGACCACCCGCGCCGCCTCACCGACGAGGAGCGCACCCTCCTGACCGCGACCAGTGCCCTGGTCGCCCAGGCGCTGGAACGGGCCCGCCTCTTCGACGCCGAGCACACCCGGTCCCGCGAGCTCCAGCGCAGCCTGCTCCCCCGCGATCTGCCCGCCCTCCCCGCCTGCACGGCCGCCGCCCGCTACCTTCCGGCCGGCCAGGGCATGGACGTGGGCGGCGACTGGTACGACATCATCCCGCTGTCGGGCGGCCAGGTCGCCCTGGTCGTCGGCGACGTCATGGGCCACGGCCTGCCCGAGGCGGCGACGATGGGCCGGCTGCGCACCGCCGTCCACACCCTGGCCGATCTCGAACTGCCCCCCGACGAGATCATGAGCCACCTCAACGACATCGTCGGCGCCATGGGCGAGGAGTCGTACGTGACGTGTCTGTACGCGCTGTACGACTCCACGACCCGCGTCTGCTCCATATCCAGGGCGGGTCACCCACCGCCGGCCCTGCTGCACCCCGACGGCACGGTGGTGTTCCCGCCCCTGCCGGCCGACCCGCCGCTCGGCGCGGCGGAGCCCCCCTTCGAGACGACGGAGATCGCGGTACCCGAGGGCAGCGTGCTGGCGCTGTACACCGACGGTCTGGTGGAGTCGTCCAAGCGCGAGATGGACGAGGGCATGGCGGAACTCGCCGACATCCTGCGCACCGCGCACGCGGACGGCACGGCGGCGGACCTGGAGCACCTCTGCGAGCGGGTCACCTCCGCCCTCCTCCCCGCCGGCCACCACGCGGCGGACGACGCGGCCTTCCTGCTGGCCCGTCTGCACGCGCTGCCCGCCTCCCGCATGGCCTCCTGGCCCCTCCCCAAGGACCCCAGGGCAGCCGGCCAGGCCCGCAGCCTGATCCGCAAGCAGCTCGCGGACTGGGACCTGGAGGCCCTCACCCCCACCACCGAACTCCTGGCCAGCGAACTCGTCGGCAACGTCATCCGCCACGCCAAGGGCCCCCTCCGACTCCGGCTCCTGCACGGCGCCACCCTGATCTGCGAGGTCTTCGACGGCAGCCTGACCATGCCGCGGATACGCCGGGCGACGGAGACGGACGAGGGCGGCCGCGGGCTCCAGCTGGTCACCGCGCTGTCGCAGCGGTGGGGGACGCGGTACACGCCGACGGGCAAGTGCATCTGGACGGAACAGGCCGTACAGCCGACGCCGGACGCGGTACGGGGCGAGCAGGCGCCGGACGCGCTGGAGCGGATGTTCCTGGGCGTGCCGGGTCTGGGGGAGGACTTCGACGGCGATCTGGACGCGCTGGCGTTCGGGGATCCGGAGTTCTAGGTACGCCCTCATCGTTCCCGGGGGGACGTTCGCACGGGGACGTTCCCTTCGCACGGGGACGTTCCCAGGGAGACCCTCCCGTCACCGGGGTACCGTGAAAACGCCGCATATGGCGCGGCGCTCCGCACGAACCCGGGGTGTGATGCCATGGCCCATCGCCGCACCGATTCGGCCAGTGCCACCAGAGAGCTGCTGCAGAAGCTCGGGGATCTCACCGGCCGGATCCTGGACCAGATCAAGTTCCAGCAGGCACGCGTCGAGCTCGCCGCCGCGCTCCAGCGCCAGGTCCTCGCCGCGGAGCTGCCTGATCTGCCGTGCCTCCAGGCGGCCGGACGGTACACGCCCGCACGGGTCGGGCTGGACATCGGGGGCGACTGGTACGACGGCTTCGTGATGCCGGACGGCTCGGTGGGGTTCGCGATCGGGGACGTCCAGGGCCACGACGTGGAGGCCGCGGCACTCATGGGGCAGGTGCGGACCTGTCTGCGCGCCGTCGCGACCGCCACCACCGACCCGGCGGAGGTGCTCGGGCGCACCAACGACCTCCTCGTCTCGATGGCCACCGAGCTCTTCGTGACCTGCTCGTTCCTGCGCTTCGACCCGGCCACCGGGGAGCTGTGCGACGCCCGCGCCGGACACGTCCCGGCCGTCTGGGCCACGACCGACGGCCGCTGCGAGATCGTGCTGAACGAGGGCGGCCTGCCGCTGGGCATCCACGCCGGCGAGCACTACCCGTCGTCCCGCCGGCTGCTGACCGACGCGGGCGCGTTCGTGCTGTTCACCGACGGTGTGGTCGAGGGCCCCGAGTACCCGATCGAGGACGGCCTGAAGAAGGTGGCCGACCTGGTCGGCGGCGGCTGCTGCACCGACCCGGACGAACTGGCCGGCCAGGTGATCAAGGTGGCGGACCTCACCGGCCACAACGATGACGCCGCGGTCCTCGTCCTGCGTTACGGAGCGCTCGGGGAACGTTCGGGAAGCGGCGACCTGGGATGACTGAGACGGCGCCCGGTGCGCGGCTCCGGCGGTACAGCGCCGAGGGCCTCAGGCTCGCGGCCGTGACCGCCGCCTATTACGGCAGCGCCAAGCTCGGTCTCGAACAGCAGCTGGTACGCGGTCAGGTCACGCCGTTCTGGCCGCCCACCGGTATCGCCCTGGTCGCCCTGATGCTGTGGGGCCTTCGGATGTGGCCGGCCATCGCGCTCGGGGCGTTCGTGGTGAACGTGACGCTGGGGCCGTCGGTCCTCCCCGTCCTCGCCATCGCGGCGAGCAACACGATCGCCCCGGTCTTCGCCTTCCTCCTCCTGCGACGCGTGGGGTTCCGCATCGCTCTCGACCGGCTCCAGGACGCGCTCGCCCTGGTCTTCCTGGGGGCCCTGGCCGGGATGCTGGTCAGCGCGACGATCGGCACCGGTGTCCTGGTGGCCTCCGGAGCGCTCACGGCCCACGACTTCTGGCCGACCTGGTCGGTGTGGTGGACCGGCGACGCCATGGGGGTCCTCTTCATCACGCCGCTCCTGCTGGCCGCCCGCACCGCCCGCCTGCCCCGCGGCTCGCCCGTGCTGCGCTGGGCCGAGGCACTGGTCCTGCTCGGCGGCACGGCCGCGGTCACCCTGGTGGCGACCCGCACCTCGATCAACCTCCTCTTCCTCGTCGTCCCCTTCCTGGCCTGGGCGGCCTTCCGCTTCCAGCTCATCGGCGCCGCGCCCTGCGCGCTGATCGCCTCCCTCATCGCGATCTACGCGGGCGCCGTCGGCTCGGGCCCCTTCTCCGGCCACGACCTCCTCGCCAAGATGGTCATCCTCCAGGCCTTCAACGGCACGGTGGCGCTGACGGCCCTGCTGCTCTCGGCGGTCATCACCGAACGGAACCAGACCCTCCGGGCACTCCAGGGGGCCTGCGACGACCTGACGGAGGCACTGACCCAACTCGTCCCGGACCAGCCACCCGACGTACGCACGGAACGGCGCGGGCCGGTGGCCGGGGACGCGGGTTCCTGAGCGGGGGACGCGGGTTCCTGACCGGGGACGCGGCCGTGGCTGTGATCCACCAGTAATCCGACATCGCCCCCACACCGCCCCGGCATCGGCCCACCATTGATCCGACATCGATCCGACGTTGATTGGACCAGCATGCGCATCGTCGTCGTCGGCGGGAGCGGCCACATCGGCACCTTTCTCGTCCCCCGGCTGGTACGGGCCGGCCACGAAGTGATCAGCATCAGCCGCGGCACCCGCACCGCCTACGCCGATGCTCCCGAATGGCAGCAGGTGCGCCACGTCGCCGCCGACCGGGAGCGGGAGGACAGCGAGGGCACTTTCGGCGACAGGGTGGCGGCACTGACCCCGGACGCCGTCGTCGACCTGGTCTGCTTCACCGTGGAGTCGGCCACCGCACTGGTCGAACGCCTCCGCGGCGAGGTCGGACACCTGCTGCACTGCGGAACCCTGTGGCGCTACGGCCCCAGCGACAAACTGCCGATCTCCGAGAGCACGGGCACCGCCCCGGTCGGGGAGTACGGCATCCAGAAGGACCGGATCGCCCGGATGCTGAAGGAGGAGACCGCTTCCGGCGGCCTGGTGACCACGTCCCTGCACCCCGGGCACATCGTCGGCCCCGGCTGGCACCCGATCGGCCCCCTGGGAAACCTGGACCCCGCCGTCTGGTTCGCCCTCTCCGCCGGCCGGCCACTACAGATCCCCGGCACCGGCGCCGAACTGATGCACCACGTGCACGCCGACGACGTCGCACAGGCCTTCGAACAGGCCATCCGGCACCGGGACGCGGCAGCGGGAGAGGACTTCAACGTCGTCGCCCCCGCCGCACTGAACGTCCGCGGCTTCGCCGGTATCGCGGCCGGCTGGTTCGGACAGACCGCGTCGCTGGACCCGGTGACCTGGGAAGACTTCCGCCGGACCACGTCCCCCGAGCACGCCGGGAGCAGCTGGGAGCACCTCCACCGCAGCCACTGCCTCACCATCGAGAAGGCCAGGACCCGCCTCGCCTACGCACCGCGCTACGAACCGGAGGCCGCCGTGCTCGAGTCCGTGCGCTGGCTGATCGACCACGACGAACTGAAGGTGGCAGGCCCGCTCATCGCCTGACGGCGGGCGCCGCGGGAGCGACGGCGGTGCCGACGCCGATGCCGATGCCGATGGTGGAAAAAATCGAACACATGATTGAATTCAGCCATGGCCATGCGACCGTTCCCCGACGATCTCGTCCAGGCACAGCAGGAGTGGAGCCACACCTACCACCAGCTCGCCGAACGGCCCGGCCGAACCGAGCTGCGCCGGCGCCTGAACAAGCTGTCGACCACGGTTCTCTTCCACCCCTACTGGCAGAAGGACGGCAGAACACCAGCCGCGTGGTGGGAGCTGCGGACCCTGGGCCGCGGGGAAGGGAGCTGGAGGTGAGGAACTCCACCGCGGGCGACACCGGTACGGGCGATGGCCGCGCTACCGCCTGACCCACGACGGCTCCGGGCGATCCTGGCCTTCCTCGAGGACCGGATCGCCGAGAACGAGACGGTGGGCATCTACCTGCGCCTTCAGAGCGACGCGGTACGTGCGGCACTCGCCGGTACCGAGGAGCTCCCCCGCTCCCCGCGGGCACGCCCCGAACCTCCTCGGCGACACCGGCCGACGCCATCACCTGACCGAGGCACCGACCGCCGCCCCAGCTCGTTCGTCGTCCAGCAGAAACGCACACCCGACGGTCCGGAACCCGCCCTCATCCACACGACCGCCTGCACGATGACCGAAGGCACCGCCCACCCGATCCGGACCCACGAGGCCCGCGTCGCCCTCACCGACCCCAACATCGAACCGTGCGCGTTCTGCCGCCCTGACAACGAGTTGGGAATCCTGGACTAGCCGACGGGGGACCAGCACCGCCGACGGCACTCTCCGCCGGGTCAGCCTCCCGTCGCCGGGTGGGCTGCCCAGTGCGAGGAGAGCGCCGGCCACCAATGTGGATGCTCGTTCACCACATGAACCAGGACGGGAGCCGAATCGCGCAGCCTCAGGGCGAAGGACTGCCACCCCCGATACCCCTTCATCTCCGGGTTGAGCGCGTTGATCATCAGGCCGTAGTTCACCGTGTCGGCCAGCATGGCGGCGATGAGAAGAACCCGGGCACGCGCGTCCTCCTGCCTCGGCAGACCAGCACCCCCGAAGAAGCAGACATGCAACTCGGGTTGTGCCGCGATCAGGCTCTCGACGTGGTGCAGCCGTTCCATGCCGTTGTAGATCGCGGCCGCACCCGCGACGCCGTTGCTGATCGCTGTCTGCCGTGTGAGCTCACGCGTCTGCCAAGCCGACACAAGCAAAGACGCCACCACACCGATGGACGCGATCACCCCGAACATCTCGGCCACTTCGGTCCCCCCAGATCGAAAGTACCGGGGCATTACCCGCACCCGGAGATCCAGTAACGACGAATCGGGAGACAGAGCGACTGTCCACCAACAAGTGGGCCGCAGCCGCGAGTTACCCCTATCTCCCCCGCCGACCCAAGGCTTGGCAAAGGGGGTCCAACACGAAGTCGGCTACCTGGCCGCCTGCACACTGATCGCCCTCCTTCTCGGTGGCGGGGCATGGGCGCTCGCCCGCAGGCTGGGCAGCAGCAGCACTTACGGCGTGTGGTGGGCCGCCCTCATGCGTCCTCAACCATCAGTTCGGCGAGCCCTTCCACACGACGCAAGGGGTGTGGAACCTCGCCCTGACGGTGCCCGTCGGCCTCTTCGCTCTGATGGCCGCGCGTCGTCCGCTGCCCGTCCTGGTCGGGGTCGTCGTCCTGCCCCTGGGGATCGAGTTCACCCAGGCCACTGTGGACGGCCTGGGCCGCGTGTGTGACAGCTCGGACGCCGAGATGAACATCATCGGCGGGCTGGTGGGGCTGGCCGTCGCTGCGACCGTGCTCACGGTGCGCCGATCGCTCGACTGGCGGGCCGGCCTGAAAGGGGCACTCATCGCCTCCGTCGCGTTTCTGCTCCTCGGATCGGGAGTCGCGCGGCCGATGCTGGAGTTCACGAACGTGGACGGCACCGGCCTCTCCGCCTCCGGCCCCGACCAGAAGCGAGCCGTCGAGAACGCCGTGAAGGAGGCGTTCGGTGACCGGTACGCGATCGGCCAGTTGTATGAGCAGCCGTGCGTGGACCTGCCGTGCAGGAACATCATCTTCAATCTGTACAGCCGCGAGAAGGGCCATAGCGAGGCATTGGGCAACGGCAGCCTCTCCTGGCCGGATGGCAAGCACCTCAATGTGCTGCTGGAAGGCAGCGATCGCCCTACCGTCATGGGCTACCCGGTAACAGGAGCCAAGGCGCCCTCCACCGACCAGGAGGCCAATCAGGTGGCGCGGTCGTACGCCCAGCAGCACTACCCGTGGGCGAAGGACGCGAATGTGCAACAGACGTTCCCCGTGGGTGAGAAAGCCCAGCTGGGCTGGATGACCAACTGGCGATGGACCCACAGCGGCGTCCTGATGCCCAGGATGCTGGACGTCCAAGTCGACAGAGCCGGAAACGTCTCTCAGATCGACGTCACCCTCGGGCCGACCCACGTGAAACTCCCCAAGGCCAAGCTCGACGCCAAGCAGGCTGAGAACGCGGTCATCAAGGCGGTAACCGAACGCCTGCGGGCCAACGAGACCACTGACGCCACACTTGAAGTCAAAGCCTTCACCGTCAAAGCCGTGGAACAGGACGGCACGTGGGCACCACACTGGCTCGTGAACCTGACACAGAACACAGACAAGCAGGGAAATGCGACTCAGCTTCCGGACCCAGGCGAAACGTACCGCGTGAATGCCATCAACGGTCAGGTGTACGACTCCGGCGGGACTTCCATGAAAGTCCCCTGATGCTCTCCCCCGTGCCTTGAACGCACGATGCCGTCGGCCTCCGTCCTGGACGATGACCGCATGCGTTACTTCAACGGGACAGGTTGGCTCGCGATCTTCACCGGCACCGAGACGGCGATCGGTCGGACCGTGGACGTGGACGCCTGGGACGACGCGACGGGCGTGGCCCTCGTCGTCGATCCCCAGGGCGGCAGCCGACGGCCAGTCACTGACTACCCGGACTTCTCCCACCTGGAGCGAGCCGACCGGGTCGTGTCCGCCCTCCCCGGAGGCGGCTGGCGCGCGTACTGGAAGGACGAGGGGCCCGACAGCGGGCCCGTGACCGAGCAGGTGCTTGCATGGCTGATCACGTCGAAGGGACGAGCCACCCCGATCACCGTCGACGCCCACGGACATGTGGACGACGCGGAGAGCGCCGATCGCCTCATCCCTCCTGGGGAAGAGTGAAGCAGCCACCCCCGTGCCGCCGTCTCAGTTCCCGTCTCACCCGGACGCCGACGCCCGCATGATCACGGAAGTGTCCGGCCACAGCTGAGTAATTGGAGCTGTCCCTGGCGTGGCGGAGGATGGTGCTCATGTGCGCTCTTTTCGACCCTCCCGAGCCTCGCCGCGTCTCGCCGGGCGAGTACCTGGTGTGGGACCAGGCTCTCGCCCTTCTGAACCGGGACCTGGCGGTGACGCTTCCCCGGCTGGACCCCCTGCAACTGCTCGCCCTTCCGTCCTGCGATGCGGATGAGCCGGAGAACGTCTACGTCGCCATGGCCAACGGTGAGTGGCACGGCAATCACCTGGACCCGAACTCACAGGACAGCCTTGCCTCTGCACTGGCGAGCGTCGCCGATGCCGCGCAGGAGACCGTCATGGAGCTTCTGTGGCAGGCGTGGCCCCTGTGCCCCGAGCATGGCCTGGGCATGCATCTGACGGAGGATGCGCAGGAGCGACTGTCCTGGTGGTGCGCGGGAGAACGGTTGCGTCGCGGCCCGGCTCATATCCACACGGCCGTGGGCGCACTCGACGCCTTGGGAGAGTCGCCCCGTACACGGTCCTGAAACCGTCGTGGCAGCGATGTCACCGTGGGTTCAAATCCCACCGCCTCCGCTCGCTGAGATGCTCGGCTACGGCCTCTCCAAGACCAAGATGCTGGTCCTGACGGGAGAGATCCGCTCCATCAAGGATGGCCGTAACCGCCGCGTCCTGCCCTGAAAAACAGCTTCGCCACGTACGTCTGGGTCGACACGACAAGTGGATCAAGCTCCACATCGAGGCCAAGAAGGGGCCGGTGGCCACTCGGCACGCACCCTTGCTGCCTTCCTCACGTACTGGCTCAACGAGATCGTCAAGCCGAACCTCGCGCCGCTGACGTACGTCTCGTACGAGGGGTCCGTGCGGCTCTACATCAACCCTCACCTTGGTGCGAAGCGAATCGACAAGCTCACGGTCCGTGACGTACGCGAGTGGATCAACCAGCTCGCGGCCACCTGTCAGTGCTGCGCCCAGGGCAATCAGTGATCACCTGTTCGCGGCCTGAAGTACGGCACCCCGATCGAGCCGGGCAACCTCACCGCATGTTCGCCCTGCGGGCTCGCCGCGCCGGGGTCCGGGTCATCCCGCTGCGGAACACCCGGCACACGTGCAGCTCGCTCCTGGTCGCGCTCAAGGTGCACCCGAAGGTGGCGCAACGAATCCTGAGGCATTCTCAGATCGCAATGACGATGGAGGTCTACCCCGAAGCCAGCGAGGAGGAAGTGCCCGCCACGATCGGCAAGCTGTCCGACGCCATGGGCGGTAGCGGCTGACACGGTTGCTGTACTTCGCTGCTGCACGGCACGAAAAAGCCCCCTCCGGAATGATCCCGAGGGGGCTTTGACCTGTGTGCACTCGGCAGGATTCGAACCTGCAACCTTCTGATCCGTAGGATCGGGCAACCCGTTGGGAGAGGGCTCCGCCTTCTCCTGAACTGATCGTTGACAGTGGCGACCGACGGTCTCTGTGTGCCGTCGTTGCCGTCAGGGTTGCCGTCACCTTCGGGTCCCTGTGATGCCTGATGCAGGGGCGTCCTCGCTCGTTCTGAGCACTTCCTGACCTGTAGCACTGCACACGCGGCGCGCGGCCTGGGTACCGTCAAGGGTAGAAGCCCCGACGGATGGAGCACGATGCCTCGCCGCCCTCTGGACCGCCGGCGCCTCACCGATAGGAGGGCGCGCTGATGCTGGAAGAAGCCGAAGAGATCGGCCGTCGTGTACGCCGCGCACGGCTCCGTCTCGGCAAGACTCAGGCCGACCTCGCTGCCCCTCTGGGCAAAACGCAGGGGTGGGTCTCGAAGATGGAACGCGGACACATCGAGCTGGACCGTGTCGGCCTGCTCAACCTGATCGCCTCGGAGCTGCACGTACACCCGAACGACCTGATCGGGCGGCCGTACAACAGCTCCCCGGCAGAGAATCAGTGGCAGGTCTCGGCCGCAGCCATCATGCGCGAACTGCGTCGCTACGACCTCACCCCCGTCTTCGACGGAACGCCCCGCCCCGCGCGCCAGCTCTGGCAGGAAACCACTCGTCTTCACCGCCTGCGTGACGCTGCCGCCAACGTGGCGATCATGGAGGTTCTCCCCGACCTGTTCCGTGAGGCACGTGCCCTCGCCGAGGTCTCCACGGGGCATGAACGGGAAGAGGCGTTCTCGATCTACGCCGTGTGCTGCAAGTTCGCCCACACCTCCGCGCACGCGCTTGGTCACGGTGAGCTGATCGCCATGGCGTGTGAGCGGGCCGCTTGGTCTGCCCGGCTGTCCGGCGACGCTGTCATGCCTGCCATCGCCGACTGGATGCGTGTCTGGGATATGTGGGCCACGGCGGACTGGGACGACGCCATTGCCCTGTCTGACAAAGCGATCCGCAGCGTGCAGCAAGAGTATGACCAGGGTGAACCGCTGGCCGTACGGGCGTGGGGGTCCCTGCAACTGCGCGCGGCCGTCTCGGCTGCACGGAGTGGTCGCAAGGCCGAAGCGAAGGACCGGATCAAGCACGCGCGGGGTGCGGCCAAGCGGATGACAGAAGCCGTCGGCCCTCCGGTCTACGACCGCCACAGCACGACCTTCTCGCCGGGCAACGTGCAGATCCACGCGATCAGCGTCGCTCTGGAGATGCATGAGCAACGCGAGGCCCTGTCGATAGACCGGCGCACGAGCAAGGCCCTGGTCGAGTCGCTTCCCAACTCCCGTCAAGGGCATCACCACATGGACCTGGCCCGCGCTTGGCTGTGGGACGGGAACCGCGACAAGGCGCTGAAGCAACTGGAGAAGGCCGAGCGCATCGCCCCCCAGCTCGTCCGCAACCACCCCATCGCCCGGTCCACCCTGCGCAGCATCGTGTACGCCGAGCGGGCCGGCACCCGTGAGCAGTTGCGCCGCATGTCAGACCGCTTCCACCTCGACGGATGAGGGTCGTATTCCTGCGGTTCATATTGGGCCATGGAGACCTTCATAGCTTCGAGGCATGGCCGAACAGACCTCGAAGCAACTTCCCGCGCGGGGCGCCGAGTTAATCCCTGGCGCCCCGTTTCACCCTCGCCTTGGCGACCTCGCTCTCGACCTCGCCAAGGGCGGAAAGATCGGCGTGTGCGTCGCCCTGCCGAGCGAAAGCTCTGCGTCGTACCAACTGCGTCCGCCTGGCGGTGGTGAGGACTGGCGGGCCAGGTCCGACGGACAGACCTTGCGCCCCGTGCCCGTGCCGGTCACGCATGTCACCCCCATGCAGCGGGACGCCGTCTACGACCATCGCGCACAGCAGTCTGCGCTAGCGGTCACCGTGCACTACGAGGACGGCGGCACCTGCGACACGATGCTCGTGCTCACCCCGGCGCAAGTTGAGCTGTACTACAGCCAGCTCGGCAAGCTGATCGGGGCGAGGCAAACGGCTCGGGAGCATGAGCAAAAGTCGGCTCGGGAGCATGAGCGGTGAGGCAGGCCGTGCTGATGCTCGCTCCGCCGACCTCTGCACGTCCCCCGATGCCGCCGCCCGTCGCCTTCCGCTGTGAGGCGACGGCCCACGATCTCAGCGGCACCCGCGAGGTTCTGCTCGCCACCTACCGCGGCCGGTCCCCGCGTCTCGCCACCCGCTGGCTACGCGCCCAGGCATACCGCCTCGCCCGGCTGCTGTCCCCGGATCCCGAGGCCGTGTTCCTCCAGGACACGTCTCTCGTCACCACACAGCCGGACGTTCCTCGCCCTGATGGCGAACTGCGCGCGTGGGCCGACAACGACCAGGCTTACGAGCACGCGTTACGCGCTCTCGCCACAGGCCGCGCGTTCGTGTTCACCGTGACGGACTACGACGCCCGGTACTCCCTCCGGGTGTATCCGCTGCCCACACGCCGCCCGGCACTCCCGCAAGCCCCGGTCCCGTCCGGGTGCCCACCCCATTCCTCGACGGGGAAGGGCCGCCACCGGAGGCCACGGGGACGGCGCACGCCGTGATGCCCCCCGCCCCCGCGTCCTTCCTGGTTACCCCCCGGCGCGGGGCGGGCTCAACGCCCAACCGGAGCTCTACCGCTCAACGCACACTCGTCGCTCTGCGGCGCAGTCCTGCCCATCTACCGAGGGGAAGACGCGGTGACCACCTATCCCGTATCGCCGAACACCGTGCTGGCCAACGCGCTCACGAGCGCTGAGGACCTGCTCAGGCCGCACATCGTCAATGTGGCTCCGGAGCGGATCGTGTTCGTGGTGGGAACGCAGATCAACGGAGCACCGCACATCGGGACGTCACTGGTCCAGTCGCTCACGTTTGCCACTGCGGCCCGTATCCGGGAGAGGTTCGAGGTGCCGGCCGAAGTCCAGTTCGGCGCCCTGGACAACGCTCCGTACGCCATCGTCACTGACGAGGAGACCGGTCACCGCTATCAGCGCGCTTACGCTCACGCCCTGGGCGCGGCTGGCATCGCGGAGCAGGTCGACAGTCTGTACCGCCCGCTGTTCACGGCCCTGTCGGAGCGTTTGGCCGTGCCGTACTCCGTCGAGACCTACAGCCAGCAGCAGGCGGGCGAGTACTTCCGCCGTACCTGGCTGCGGGTGCTGCCTCGAATGGACGCCGCCCGCTGGTACCTGTCTCCGTCGTCCGGCGTTCCGCACGTCCGTGTCCCCTGCCCACGGCCGGGCTGTGGGTGGGCCGAGAAGTACGCCGAACGAACCCATGTCCGTGTCGACGGCTTCGAACGAGCGACCATCTCGGCCGTGTGCCTGCACCATGGCGCCTACGAGGTCGTCATCGAACCGACGAACGGCGGTTACCTGGACCTGGCCACGCTGTACCGGAACCTGGTCAAGGAACTGGCCATCACGGGAGCGGCCGGCACTCTGCACGTCATGGTCAAGGGCAGTGACTGGATGCCTGGTTGCCTCCTCGTCGACGGCGCCCTACAGGCTGTCGGCCTCACGCGTGGACAGCTGCCAGCCCGGCTGTTCTGCCCCCAGGTGGTCACGGACACGGGCGCGAAGCTGTCCAAGTCCCTCATCCGGGAGGGCCGCGCGTCCCTGCCCGAAGGGGCAGCGCCGTGGATGCTCGACACCCGAGAATGGCCGGGTTCGTTGACTGAGTACGTCGACCGCCTACTTGCCCTGACCGAGGTGTTACTCGCCGACCCTCGCCACTTCTTCCGCTCGTACTCGGCCGGCGAACTTGGTCGGCTGATGACCACCGCAACACCAGCACCTAGGAGCGCTCCCGCCCCATGACGGAAACTGCCGCTGCTCGCGTCCGCGAGCTGAACCTCTACCGCCGGTACTTCGATCTCGTCGCCGCTGGCCACAAGACGATCGAGGTCCGGGTGAAGTACCCCCACCTCGAAGACCTCACGGCCGGAGACGTGATCCGCTTCCGCATCAAGGGCACGGACGAGACATGCGACGTCCTGGTGAAGCGGGTGACGGAGTACTCGACGTTCGAGGAACTGCTCGACGGTGAAGGCCCGGCGAACGTCAACCCTGCATCGAGTCGTGAGCAGCAGCTCGCCAACATTCGCGAGATCTACCCCGCAGAGAAGGAAGCCCTCGGCGCACTCGCCATTGAAATCGAGTTGCTGCCCCAGTAAGCCCGCCGTACTCGTCCTGAGAGGACGTACGGCTTCCCCAGCGCCCGCCGCTCGTCACCCGTGATACGAGCGGCGGGCGCCATCCATGTCTCCACCGTCCCGGCATCAGCCACGGAAAGTCAGCCACGACGGCGGGGGCGCCAACTGAGCACGCGTCACGTGTGTTTCCAGCAGCCCCGTACCGGCCTGAGCCACGCTTCATCGCTGCGTTCCGGGCCGCGCCTCGATCCGACCTGGGCGTTGCCGACGTGGCCTGTTCGTCGGGCTCGACTCGGTTGTGTGGTCATGTGGCTTGGAACGGTGGACAGTTGGGCGGCCTGGTCGTGCTTGGTGAGCGTCGGCCTGGTCCTGGTGCTCGGAGTGGTCGGGTTGCTTCCTCGTCTGGCTGTCCGCCCTGGCGATGCTGCGCGCTGAGCGGGTGGGGGCCGCCGGAGCGGTGGCGAAGACATGGAGCGGCGGGGGGCCCTTGCCCCCCGCCCCCCCCGGCCCCCCCCCCCCGGACGCCCCTCTCCCCCCCCCAAAACCCCCCCAACCCCCCCTCCCCCCTCCCCCTCCCCCCCCCCCACCCCCACCCCACCCCCCCCCAAAAAGACACCCACCCGCCCCCCCCGGCCCGTTTCGTCGGGGCGGACGCCGCTCAGCAGCCCCCTTGGCGGCGCCCCCTCAGGAAGGCCGCTCGGCAGGGCGCGTCAACAACGCCCGTCAACAACGCCACTCAACAACGCCACTCAACAACGCCGCTCGACGGCCCCGTCGATCAGCGCGTCCAGCAACCCGCCCAGTACCGAGCGCTGTTCGTCCGTCAGTGGCGCCAGAATCTCCTCCGCCGCCGACCGGCGCGCACCGTGCAGCTCCCGCAGGGCCCCCTGTCCGTCGTCGGTGAGTTCGATCCGGATCACCCGCCGGTTCGTCGGGTCCGGCACCCGCCGCACCTTCCCGCTCGTCTCCAACCCGTCGACCAGGGTCGTCACGGCGCGCGGGACGACCTCCAGGCGCTCGGCGAGGTCGGCCATCCGAGGTGGTGAGTCATAGTGCGCGAGCGTGCGCAGCAGGCGGGACTGGGCCGGGGTCACGCCGAGGCCGCACTCCTGAAGGTGCCGTTTCTGGATCCGGTGCACCCGACGGGTGAAGCGCAGCAACTGCTCGGCGAGCGGGCCGTCGGGATCGGGCATGGTCATGCGGGAACAATATCAGGACCACGTTCATTGTGAGTATAGGTAACAATGAGCTAAGCTCCGTCAGCCCGCATCACCACACCTCCCGTAGGAGCCCATGCACCCCGACAACGAACCCACCTGGACGCCATCCGCCGCGGAGAACGCCGACGAGAAGCCGCAGCCCCGGCAGGTGCGCCGCATCCTGAAACTCTTCCGTCCGTACCGCGGACGCCTGGCCGTCGTCGGCCTCCTCGTGGGCGCCTCGTCGCTGGTCGGCGTCGCCACGCCCTTCCTCCTCAAGGCGGTCCTCGACGTCGCGATCCCCGAGGGCCGCACCGGCCTGCTCAGCCTGCTCGCGCTCGGCATGATCCTCAGTGCCGTGCTGACCAGCGTCTTCGGCGTGCTCCAGACCCTGATCTCCACGACGGTCGGCCAGCGCGTCATGCACGACCTGCGCACCGCCGTCTACGGCCGCCTCCAGCGCATGTCGCTCGCCTTCTTCACCCGCACCCGCACCGGCGAGGTCCAGTCCCGCATCGCCAACGACATCGGCGGCATGCAGGCCACCGTCACCTCCACGGCGACCTCCCTGGTCTCCAACCTCACCAGCGTGGTCGCCACGATCGTCGCGATGCTCGCCCTCGACTGGCGGCTGACGGTCGTGTCCCTGCTCCTGCTGCCCGCCTTCGTCTGGATCAGCCGCCGGGTCGGCAGGGAACGCAAGAAGATCACCACCCAGCGCCAGAAGCAGATGGCCGCGATGGCCGCCACGGTCACCGAGTCGCTCTCGGTCAGCGGCATCCTGCTCGGCCGGACGATGGGCCGCTCCGACTCGCTGACCAAGGCGTTCTCCGACGAGTCCGAGCAGCTGGTCGACCTCGAAGTCCGGTCGAACATGGCCGGCCGCTGGCGCATGTCCGTCATCGGCATCGTCATGGCCGCCATGCCCGCCGTCATCTACTGGACCGCCGGCATGGCCCTGCAACTCGGCGGCCCGCAGGTCTCGATCGGCACGATCGTCGCCTTCGTCTCGCTCCAGCAGGGCCTGTTCCGCCCCGCCGTCAGCCTGCTGTCGACCGGCGTCCAGATCCAGGCCTCGCTCGCGCTGTTCCAGCGCATCTTCGAGTACCTCGACCTGCCCGTCGACATCACCGAGCGGGAGGACGCCGTCCACCTCGACGGCATCAAGGGCGAGGTCCGGTTCGAGAACGTCGAGTTCCGGTACGACGGCAGGAGCGGCCCGATCCTCGACGGCATCGACCTCACCGTCCCGGCGGGCGGCAGTCTCGCGGTCGTCGGGCCGACCGGCGCCGGGAAGTCGACGCTGGGCCACCTCGTGCCGCGGCTGTACGACGTGACCGGCGGCCGGGTCACCCTCGACGGGGTCGACGTGCGCGACCTCGACTTCGACACCCTCGCCCGCGCGGTCGGCGTCGTCTCGCAGGAGACGTACCTCTTCCACGCCTCGGTCGCCGACAACCTGCGTTTCGCCAAGCCGGACGCCACCGAAGAGGAGATGCACACGGCGGCGAGGGCGGCCCAGATCCACGACCACATCGCGTCCCTGCCCGACGGCTACGACACGGTCGTCGGCGAGCGCGGCCACCGCTTCTCCGGCGGTGAGAAACAGCGCCTGGCCATCGCCCGCACCATCCTGCGCGACCCACCGGTGCTCATCCTCGACGAGGCGACCAGCGCACTGGACACCCGCACCGAACACGCCGTCCAGGACGCCATCGACGCCCTGTCCGCCAACCGCACCACCCTCACCATCGCGCACCGCCTGTCCACCATTCGGGGCGCCGACCAGATCGTGGTCCTCGATGCGGGGAGCGTGGCGGAACGGGGTACGCACGAGGAGTTGTTGGAGCGGGAGGGGCGGTATGCGGCGCTGGTACGCCGAGACGCCCAACTGGAGCCGACGGTGTGACGTTATGCCGGGTTTGTGAGCATGTGCGGGTTACCGTGCCCGCATGCACTTGAACACTCCGTCACGGAGCACGATTCGACTGACGCGCCGGGGCCGTATCGCTCTCATCGCCGCCGGCGCCGTCGTGGCCGGCACCGCCGTGGCGGTGCCGCTGCTGAGTCCGGGTGAGAAGGAGCCGAAGCCCACCACGCTGGTGATCCCGGAGGGCTGGCGCGCGAGCCAGGTCTACTCCGCTGTCGACAAGGCCCTCACCCTGCCGCCCGGGTCCACCAAGAAGTCCCTCGGGCAGCTCGACCTCAAACTGCCGAACGACGCCGACGGCAACCCCGAGGGCTACCTCTTCCCGGCGACGTATCCGCTCGAACGCGACGGCAAGAAGGCGACGCCTGACTCCCTGCTCTCCGCCATGGTCGACACCGCCAACAAGAGGTTCAGCGGCGCCCCGATCGCGGCCGGAGCACAGCGCAACGCGATGAACGTCTACCAGGCCGTCACCATCGCGAGCATCGTCCAGGCCGAGGCCAACACGAAGACCGACATGGGCAAGGTGGCCAGGGTCGTCTACAACCGGCTCGAACGCGGTATGCCGCTCCAGATGGACTCCACCATCAACTACGCGCTGAACCGCTCCACGCTCAGGACGAGCGACGCCGACACCCGGATCGACAGCCCCTACAACTCCTACCAGCGCATGGGCCTGCCGCCCACGCCGATCGCCAACCCCGGCGAGGAGGCGATGCGCGCCGCGATCAATCCGGCCGCGGGCGACTGGCTGTACTTCGTCACGGTCAAGCCGGGCGACACCCGCTTCACCGCCGACTACGCGGAACACCAGCGCAACGTCGTCGAGTTCAACGCCCGGCAGAAGACGAGCGCCAAGCCGACGAAGTGAGCCGACGGCGTGCCAAACGGACTTCGTGCGCTCGGCCGGCGGGTGGCCGGGCGGAGACCCTCGGCCTGCCCGGCCGTCGGGTCGTCCGGTGGGCCCCGGTCCTCCGGCCGAGAGCTCACGCGGCCAGCGGCTCCCGCGCCAGCAGCCGTCTGATGTCCCGTACGGCCGCGCGCCCGGCGCGGTTGGCGCCGATCGTGCTGGCGGACGGGCCGTAGCCGACCAGGTGGATGCGGGGATCGGCGACCGCGCGCGTCCCCTCGACCCGGATACCGCCGCCCGGCTCCCGCAGGCGCAGGGGGGCCAGATGGTCGATGGCGGCCCGGAATCCGGTCGCCCACAGGATGACGTCGGCGTCGACGTGCCGACCGTCCTGCCACTCCACGCCGTCCGGGGTGATCCGGTCGAACATGGGCAGGCGGTCCAGAACCCCCTCCGCGAGCCCCTCCCGGATCGCGTCGTTCAGGGGCAGCCCGGTGACCGAGACCACGCTCTTCGGCGGCAGCCCCTGCCGGACCCGCTCCTCGACGAGCGCGACCGCCGCCCGGCCCACGTCCTCGCTGAAGGGGCCCTCGCGGAACACCGGCGGGCGCCGTGTGACCCACGTCGTGGCCGCCGCGTGCCGGGCGATCTCCAGTAGGTGCTGGGTGCCGGAGGCCCCGCCACCCACCACGACGACCCGCTGCCCGGCGAACTCCTCCGGCCCGGGGTACCGGACGGTGTGCAACTGCCGCCCCCGGAACGTCTCCTGACCGGGGTAGCGCGGCCAGAACGGCCGGTCCCAGGTGCCGGTCGCGTTGATCAGCGCCCGCGTCGACCAGGTCCCCGCCGAACTCTCGACGAGCAGCCGCCCGTCCGGGCCCTCCCGGACGGCCCGTACGTCGACGGGGCGCCGGACCCGCAGGTCGAAGGTCTGCTCGTATCGGTCGAAGTACTCGGCGATGACCTCGGACGACGCCCGCTCGGGATCGGCGCCGGCCAGCTCCATGCCGGGCAGCGCGTGCATCCCGTGCACCTTGCCGTACGTCAACGACGGCCACCGGAACTGCCAGGCGCCGCCAGGCCCGGGGGAGTGGTCGAGCACGACGAAGTCGCGGTCCGGCTCGAAACCGGATCGCCGCAGGTGATAGGCGCTGGACAGGCCGGCCTGACCAGCGCCGATGACGACGACCTCGACTGCTTCGACCACCTCGGCATTGTTCACGCTTCTACTAACCCCCGAAGGGGTGCGGATCTTCCCCCGTTACCTTCTAGACGGCCCCGATCTTGGGGCTCCCGGCCTTCTGGCCCGGCATGACTTTTGCCCCCTGTCGACCATGACCCGGGGGG
>NZ_JBHVGZ010000052.1:0-73812 GCF_042800355.1 Streptomyces sp. NPDC057623 | reverse complement strand
GATGATCGCTGCACGAGTCGCGTTCCCCACCACACAACCATGATCAACGATCAAGGACGCGACGTCTCACCGCTTACCGTGCACGAGCTCGTTAGGTCGCGGGGCGCCGCACGGAGCCCCGCGACCAGGGCGGATCAGATGCCGAACGGCTCGGCGTAGCGGACGATTCCGCCGGGCAGCGGGTGCTCGGCGTCCAGGGTGAGGGCCATCAGGGCCTCGTCGGGGACGTCGATGGTCAGGCCGATGTCGTGGGCGGAAGCGCGGGCGAAGCCGAACCGGGGGTAGTAGGCCGGGTGCCCCAGGACGACGACGTAGTGCTCGCCCATGTCCTTCGCCGCTGCGAGGGCGGCGCGGACGGCCGCGGAGCCGGCGCCGCTGTTCTGCTCCTCGGGCCGGACGGCGCACGGGGCCAGGCACAGGGCCGGGGTGTCGCCGATGTGACAGCGGGTCAGCAGTGCGTAGCCGACTGGGCGGCCGGTCTCGTCCGTGGAGACGAGGGACAGGCCCTCGATCCAGGAGGCGTCGGCACGCAGCGCGTCGACGAGGTCGGCCTCCAACGAGGTCTCGAACGCGGCCAGGACGATGCCACGGACGGCGGGGATGTCGGCGCTGGTCTCAGCGCGCGTGATCCAGTTGCGCATGATGGAGGGAGATCCGTTCCGGAGTGGTGTTCGTGTGGGCGCCCCGCGAGCTCACGCTCTCGGCGAGGGGGGACAGGACGCGATCAGGCCACGGCCCGGGACGTGAGGCAGACCCGGACACCGCGCACGGTGGCCTCGAACGCGGTCATCAACCCCACCTCCCCGCTTTCCCTGATCTGCCGTCGACACGAACAGGCAAGGAGGATACAGGGGAGTCGCCCTCCTCCCACAGGTCCCTCACGGCCACTGCCACCACCCCGGGGGCGGGATCACTCCTCGCGGCACACCGTGTCCGGGTCGGCGCCCTTGCGGCCCGGCGGCGCGGAGAGCGGCTGGTCGCTGCCGGCCGGCCGCCCGCACACGGTGACCGAACGCACCTTGTGGCCGCGGTAGGTCACCCGCACGATCTTGTAGCCGTGTCCCCGCTGATCGGCGTACGGCTGGCTGCCGGCGAAGCTGACCGTGCCGACCGGCAGGTTCGGGTTGGGGCGCCAGCGCAGGTCGGCCCAGGTCTCCGGGGCGGTCTGCGGGGCGTCGCCGTTCTTCGAGGCCCGGTACAGCACCGCGGTGGCGCTGTAGGCCAGGACCGCCTGACCGCTGGAGAACAGCGCGTCGTTCCACGGCCGGGCGGGCTCGGCGAGCGCGGTCCCCGACGCACCCGCGGGCAGCAGGTCGACCAGCACGCCATGGGCGTCCTCGTAGAAGCCGGCCGCGCCGACGAGGTCCATCGGTGCCAGCGCGAAGTGATAGAGGGTGACCTCCGGAGGGATGCGCAGACTCTCGCCCTCGTCGTAGTTGCTCTTGGCCAGGTCGTCGCCGGTGAACACGGTGATGTGCCGACCGGAGCAGCCGGGCGTGGAGCCCAGTTGGGACATCAGGTTGGGCACGTCCTCCACCCGGCCCGCGAAGTACAGGGCCCTGGGCACCGGGTCACTGGCGCAGATGTCCTCGACCGGGTTGGTGAGTTCCGGTTCGCCGTTGGGGCTGAGCCCGTAGGAACGGGAGGGAAGCGGCCTGAAGCCGGCCCGGTCCAGCATCTGCTTGCCCACCCTGGCCTGTTCGGTCGTGTAGAAGTCCTTCTCGCTGCCCACCTTGCGGGACAGCACCACGGCCCGGTCGCCCTCCTCGCGCTGGGCGAGCTGGCGGGCGACGACGAGCAGCGCGTTCGCCTCCTCCTCGTCGGTGGCGGCCAGACCGAACCAGTTCGACAGCTCCCGCGCCAGATGGCTGCCGGAGTTGGTGGTGCTCACCACGGGCAGACCCGCGCCCTTGAGGATCTCCACGGCGTCGTCGCTCTCCGTGGTGTCGCGCCCCAGGCCGACGACACCCACGACCGACCGGTCGCGCCGGGCCAGCTCCGCTATGTGCCGGGCCATGGGCAGCACCTGGAGCATGTTCTCGCCGCTGTTGGCGAGCAGGACTCTTATCTTGGTCGGCTGGTGCGTACTGACGTTGGCGTAGTGCTGGTAGAGGTAGACACCCGTGATCTCCTCCAGCCCCTTGCGGGTGTCGGACTCGTCCGCCGCCGTGACCGGGCCGGCGTAGACGATCGTCACGTACTTGTCCGCGGGGCCGATCTTCGCGTTCTCGGCCCTGATCGCCTGCTCGACGGCGTCGAAGGTGACGCCCTTGCCGGCCCCGTACAGTTCCAGCTCGTTGCCCGCGGCGAGCCTTACGTCCCCGGTCGCGACCCCCACGCACTCACCGCCCACCAGAACGGAGTCCGTGTTGGAGCCGATCAGCCGGCCCTCGCAGTAACGCTGGGCCATCCAGCGGTTGCCCAGGAAGCCGAGGGCGAGGGCGATGGCGAGAACCACCGCAAGGCAGGGCCTGGACCACAGCAGCCAGGCGGCCGTACGGCGGATCCGGGTCGTGGAGTGCTGCGTGGAGTGCCGACGGCGCAACTCGTCGGCGGACAGCGGTATCCACAGGATCCACGGCAGCGCGGCCGAACGCCCGGGGGACTGGCCCACGTTGAGGCCCGTCACCCACTCCTGGTACCGGGCGTCCGCCGCGAAGGCGCGCTCCGGATCGTCCTGCGCGGGCCCGTCGGGGAGCGGTGCGGCGAGCCGCCCCGGGTCCTCGGACCCCGGCGGCCGCAGCCGCTCCGCCGCCGGGATCGCGGCCAGTACCAGCAGCGGGTCGACCTCGCTGCGGCGGGTGCGCACGTTGCTGATCGCCCGCAGCAACAGCAGGCCACCGTCGTCCTCGGTGGCACACGGCAGATACACCACCGGCGGCACCGTGCGCTTGCGGCGGCGCAGGTCCAGCGTCCGGGGCCGGAAGTTCTCGCGGAGGTCCTCCAGCAGCGCCAGCACCCGCAGCTCCAGATGGAACTGACGAGCCGTCGCGTCACCCGCCTGGGCGGCCACCACCTGCTGGGCGACGGCGAAGGCCCGGCCACGGATCGTCTCCCACGACTTCGTCGGCCGCCACCGGGACCATTCCGCGGCCTCCGGCCGGTCACTCGAAGGCGCCAGGAACGTGGTGGTCGCGAACCACCGGCTGGCTCGGCGCAGCCACAGCAGCGGCGGCGCGCTGCGCGCCAGCAGGTGCACCACGCCGAACGCCGCCAGCGCCAGCGCACCGCCCCACACAGCCGTCTGCCACCCGCCCTCGCCGAGGAGCACGCTCAGACACGCGATGAACATCGCGCCCACGAAACCGGACGGGTTCACCACCGCACCGACGGTGTCCGTCACCGCCGAGGTACGCCGCTCCTCGTCGGTGCCGTCCGGATCACGCTCCGGCCGCCAGCGCAGCTCGGCCAGCCGCCGCATCAGCCGTTCACGGCGCTGGGCGGCGGACCACACCGTGCTCACGTCCCCGCCGACCTCCGGCGCGGCCTGCTCGATGGCACGCAGCAGCCGCGAACGCGGAAAGCTGAACGGCTTGTACTGCGACTGGTTCTGGTTGTCCCAGGGGTGCTCGCACAACTGACGCACCATGTCGATCGCCGAGGAGTACGCGTCCGCGCCGCCTCCGCCGTCCAGCCGTTTGGCGATCAGCCCCCGCGGCTGATGGCCCTGGCGGACGAACTCCACGACCTGTGCGACCCGTCTGTCCAGGGTGCCGGTGCCGTCCTCCTCACCGGCTTGCAGAACCACCAGCGGCGTCACCGGCGGGTTGTCCCGGAAGTTGTCGATGAGCCGTCTCGTCAACTCGAACACAGCGTCAGCCGCCTCTATCCCGGCGCTGCCGCTCCATACCTCTCTTGCCACTCGCTCCGCCCCCGTCGCATCCGCCCGACCCGGCACTGCCGGATCCGATGCTGATACCCACACCGAAACGTGCTGCACCGCATGGACGCCGGGATTCTTACGCCTTTCAGGGAGCGGCGCGCTGTGACGGGTACGTCCTCGGAGCCGGCCGAGAGCCGGGACGCCCCGGGCGAGCGGTACGCCCTCCCGCCGCGCGCCCGACCGCAGGAACACACCGCGCCTGGTGCGGGTCGCCACGCTGGGGGCTCCCTGGGGGTGGTGCCGGATTATCGCCAGCTTCCTGGCCCGCGGTTGCCTAGGGTCGCGGGCATGTCACAGCAGAGCCGCAGCATCGTCCAGAACGCTTGGAAGGCGTTCGCCAGCCACGACGCCGACCGCATCTCCGCGGTGTTCACCGAGGACGCCGAGTGGCTCGCGCCGCCGGGAAACGCTACTGCACTCGCGCTGGACGTCCCCAGCCACATGGTCGGCAAGAAGGCCATCGCGCGCTTCCTCGCCGAGGACTTCCCCCGCTTGTTCGTCCGCGACGTCACCGTCACCTTCCACGAGTGCCACGCCGACGGCGAGCGGGTGGTGGTGGAGGAGACCATGACGGCGACTCTGGCCAGCGGTGACCACTACGCCAACGACTACTGCTTCATCTTCGAGCTCCGGGACGAGCTGATCCACCGGGTGCGCGAATACATGGACACCGCCCGCGGGCACCGCATGATCTTCGGTGAGGTTGCGCAGGGTGGGCATGCCAACTGACCGCCCACAGTTGGCCGCGATCATCTGCATGGCCACCTCGGGCGGCCCTTGGCACCAGCTGCCGCCGGGCTTCGGGCTGTCGGGCGACATGCCATCGGCGGCTCACCAACTGACAACGCGGTCTTACAGTTGGTCCCCCGCGCCGGCTTGTTCCGGCGGGTGCACCCCGCCCCCGTCCTTGACGTCCTGCTCGCATGTTCGCCTGTCGTAGGACTGGTCATTGGGAATCAAGAGCACTCCGGCCACCTGCTCAGGGTGCTCGACGACGAGCCACTCGTCGCCCGTGTGGTCCCCACGGGGCCCGAACGCCTCGGAGGAATAGACGCTCTGGCAGATCAACGCCACGCGCTTCTTGTCCACCGCGCAGGCGTCCACTGCGGGGTCGCCCATATCGTCGGCGCCGTTGAAGCGGTAGTGGAAGTGAACCCGGTCGCCTCTGGAGGGCACCTGCGGGTGGGGCTCAAGGCGCCAGTCGACGACCTCGGCGGTGACGCCGATGGGCCGCCCTGACGTATCGATGACCTGCACCCTGACACCGGCCTCACCCCGCTCCGCCGTCGTGTCGGTGCAGCCCCAGTGCGAAGAGCAGCCGGTCAGGGAGAAGATCACCAGGACCAACGGAGCAGCGGTCAGTACCCGCGCGGGGAACACTCAGGTGACCTCCAGTCAGAAGGGATCGGAGCAGAGTATCCCGGGGTCTGCGAGCCCAACGGATGGCAGGCCACGAGAACACTTACGGCGGCGAACGCCCGCCTCCATCACCCTCTGCGCCAGCCTCATCCACCACCGAGCCGTCAAGTGACATGACCTCCTATTGGGCGCCCACTCCCAGGAAACGCAGCACGGCCAGTACCCGGCGGTGGTCGGCGTCCGCTCTCGGGAGATCGAGTTTGGCGAGAATGCTGTTGATGTGCTTGGCGACCGCGCTCTCGCTGACCACGAGCTGGGCGGCGATGCCCGCGTTGGAGCGACCTTCGGCCATCAGGGCGAGCACCTCCCGTTCGCGGGCGGTCAGCCGTTCCAGGGGATCGCTCGACCGCCGTACCAACAACTGGGCGACGACCTGCGGATCAAGCGCGGTACCACCGTCCGCCACGCGGCGCAGTGCCTCGATGAACTCCTCGACATCCGCGACCCGTTGCTTGAGCAGATAGCCCACGCCGCTGGTGTTGGCGGCGAGCAGGTCGGCCGCATAGCGCTCCTCGACGTACTGGGAGAGCAGCAGCAGGGTGGTCGACGGGCGGCTGTGACGGATCGACAGCGCGGCGCGCACTCCCTCGTCCGTGAAGCCCGGCGGCATCCGGACGTCCACCAGCGCCAGGTCAGGCCGGTGCTCCTCGACCGCGGCCAGCAGCGCCTGTGCGTCGCCCACCTCGGCGGCCACCTCGAAGCCGGCCATCTCCACCACCTTGACCAGCCCCATCCGCAACAGCACGGAGTCCTCGGCGACCACCGCACGCCGCTTACCGGGTTCCCCGGGTGTCAGCTCTGGCACGGCAGCTCCACACTCATCATGGTCGGTCCCCCCACGGGACTGCTCATCCGCAATGTTCCGTCAACTGACCGCACGCGCTGCGCAAGCCCCGTGAGGCCGCTTCCCCTGACGGGGTCGGCCCCTCCCAGGCCGTCGTCCGCGATCACCACCCGCAGTATCTCGCCCAGCAGGGTGACCGTCACATCCGCCCGGGTCGCCTCCCGGGCGTGCTTGGCGACATTCGTCAGGGCCTCGGAAACCACGAAGTAGGCGACCGCCTCCACGGCGGGCGCCAATCGCTGCGGCAGGTCCACTCTCAGTCGTACGGGCAGCGGGGCGCGGGCCGCGAGTCCCGACAGAGCCGCGTCCAACCCGAGTTCGTCCAGGACGGCGGGGTGCAGCCCCCGCACAAGACTGCTCAGCTCCTCGATCGCCTCCTTCGCCTCGCGGTGCGCCGTGTCGATCACCTCGCGTGCCTCCGGCGGCAGATCCACCAGCGTGGCCTTGGCCAGACCCAGATGCAGTGCCATCGACACCAGCCGCTGCTGCGCGCCGTCGTGCAGATCCCGTTCGATGCGCCGCCGTTCCGCGTCCGCGGCGTCCACCGCGCCGGCCCGGCTCTCGGTGAGGTCCTCGACCCGCCGCTCCAGGTCCTCTTCCCTGCCACGGCCGAGCAGGGGCGGCACCACTTGGCTCTCCAGGCGCACAAGAGCGGCGGCCAAGCCAGGGACGCTGGCCAGCACGACCAGTCCCGCCACGGAGAGATACGCCGCCTGCGTGGAAACGACGAGGTGCTCGATCCGCCACTGCCGGGGCAGCGCGTATACCCACGCCGGAGCCAGTGACGCGCCCACTCCGGCCACCAGCAGCCCCACCACCAGCGCTTCGAGCACGCCGAACAGCGCCCCGGCCAGACAGTGGTATCCGAACTGACGCCACGGTCGCCGCCACCCCGGGCGGGGGACGTCGATCCCGAGCAGTTGCCGGAAACGCCAGCACTGGGCCGCGGTGAGCGCCGGCACGCAGCACGCCGTCAACACCAGCGTGAACCCCAGGACCACCGGCGCACTGCTGTCCCCTCCGCCGATGATCTCCCAGACGAGGCCGAAGACCATGAACAGCAAGAACCCCATGAGGAGGTGTAGCGGCGCCCCCAGAGCGAGGAAGGATGTGTCGCGGGTCAGGCGGGTGAGCGCTCGCCGCAGCCGGGGCGGGATCTTCATGGCCCCACCGTAGGCGCCGGACCTCGCGGCCTGCCATGAACCTGCCGTCCGTAGCGAGGGTGTAGCTGGTGCCACCCCAAGACGGACAGCGGTGCTGCTGACTCCGGGCAACGGAGACCGGAGGGTTGATCACGAGCCCGACGGCCGGGTTCGTGACACCGGAAGAGAACTCCGACATGGCCCTCACTGCCTTCAACTCTCCTGTCTCTAATGGATGTTGCAGCACACATGGCACTGTCCACGGCGCCGTTCACCTCAGCCGCTCCAGCCGCTCCAGCCGCTGGCAGGGCCGCGTACTCACGGGCGCGGGCCTCGCCCTGCTGCCCTGGCTCGGCTACCTCGCCGGCACCCTGCCGCCTGCCGAGGCCGCCGCCTGGATCACCCTCGACGCCCTGGAGGCCGCCGCGCTGCTCACCGCCGGCAGCCGTTCGTCGCGCGCCGATGCCCGTCACCGCGCGCCCGCGGCCGCCGCGGCGTTGCTCCTCCTCGCCGACGCCTGCATCGACCTCGCCACCTCCGCCACCGGCCCGGAGCTGGCCATCGCGGTCGCCATGGCCGTGGCCGCGGAACTCCCCCTCGCGGCCCTGTGTGCGGTACTGGCCGCCCGCCGCGCTCCTCGCCGTCAGGCCGTTGACCAGGGTTGACCAGGGAAGAGCCGAGGTCCTCGGTCACGACAGTGGGGCTTCTGCCGTCCCTGCCACGGACGCGGGCTCCAGCACGAAGACGGGGATCACGCGGTCGGTGTTCTCCTGGTATTCGGCGTACGGCGGATACGCGGCGACCGCGCGCTCCCACCACTCGGCCTTCTCGTCTCCGGTGATCTCACGGGCCGTCATGTCCTGGCGTGTGGCCCCGTCCTGGAGCTCCACCCGCGGGTCGGACTTGACGTTGAAGTACCAGACCGGGTGACGCGGGAAGCCGCCCTTCGAGGCCACGGCCGCGTACCGCCCCTCGTGCTCCACGCGCATCAGCGGGATCTTGCGGATCTTGCCGCTCTTCGCGCCTCGCGTCGTGAGAATGACGACGGGCAGGCCCGTGTCCCACAGCGTCGCCCCCTGTGTGCCGCCCGACCTCTCATACAGCTCGACCTGTTCGCGCACCCACTGCGCCGGACTCGGCTCGTACTCGCCCTCAAGCGGCATCGTGGTCACCCTGTCGTCGCGTACGGACTGTGTGGGGCAGTTCAACACAGGGGCCGCGCGGATTCATCCTCGCCGCACTGCCGGGTGAGTGAACTGACCCAGTGGATAATCCCCTTTGTGGACCAGGGACTTGCGGCGCTGCTCGGGGCAACGGTAGGCGTTCTCGGCACGGTCGCCGCGTCGGCGATCTCCAGTGGGGCGACTCGACGCCAGTTGGAGGGGCAGGCGAAGGTCGAGCACTCCCAGTGGCGCCGGCAACTGCGGCGAGACGCGTACAGCGCCTTCCTGGCCCCGGCCAACGAGTCGCGCAGCGCTCTGAAAACGGCCGCGCGCGCATTGATCGGTGAAGCCTCGGACGTGGCGGAGGCTGATCGGCGGCTTCAGATCGCGCAGGACCAGTTGGTTCTGGTGCAGACCGCTTGGGCCAGCCTCGCAGTCGAGGGGCCCGAGTCGGTGGAGCAGGCAGCCCACAGCGTCCACCAGGGGCTCCACTCGATGCACACGACTCTTCTCGCCTGGCGCGACTCCGAGGGTGCTCCGGATCGCAATGTCAACTTCGTCGAGCGTCACGCCGTTGAGGTGACGATGGTCTCCGAGCGCTTGGGCCGCTTCACGTCGGCGGCGCGGGCCGCTCTGGACGACTGACCAACCGTCAGGCAGGCGCACCTTGCGGCTCGGCGCTGACTGCGGCCTGACTTGCGGGCGGGGAGACGGCGTCGTGACGGTGCGCGTTCGGCCGGGAGGCGGAATGCCTCAGACAGCGCGCCGGCCGACACGGAGGACGCTCAGACAACGGCGTGACGCTCGGTCGCCCATCCGTGTGCGGATGCGCTCGGCGACGGCATCGAGCAGAGGCTCACGAACATCCGCGTCGAGCCTTCGGTACGGCGACTGTGAACGAAGGAGATCGGCGAAGCCGTCCCCGTTGAACCACTGAACGGTCGGGTACCAGCGCACGATCGGCGGACCGAACAACGCACCGGGATCATCGACCAGGCCCCAGCCCTCGTCGGTGGTTCGCACGTCCTCCTCCAGCGGCGGATGACCCCAGTCCGGGTTCCCCGGACAGAACCGCTCGTGGAGATCGGCGGTCTCGGCATACACCTCCGGCTCTCCCGGCAGGCGGACGACGACGTGGCCGAGCAGAGCCATCCAACCTCCAGGACGGAGCACCTCGTACGCACGCCGCCAGCCGATCGACGGATCGACCCAGTGCCACGACGAGGCAGCCACGAGAACGTCGAAGCGCCGGCCGCGGTCGTCCCACTCCTCGAACGTCGACGTCTCGACTTCGACGTTGCGGAAGGATGCGATCCGTCGGCGAGCGAGTGCGGCCATGTCCGTGCCCGGCTCGACGGCGGTCACTGAGCGGCCCCGCGCCGCCAGCGAGCGCGTCGCCTGCCCGGTACCGCAGCCCACCTCCAGCACCGACGACTTCTCGTCCAGGCCCGTGATGGCACCAAGGTCCGCGAACAACTCGTCGGGGTAGCCCGGGCGGACCCGGTCGTAGAGCTCCGGCACCTCGTTGAACACTCGGCCGAGCTCGTGTCGATTCGGGGGCACCTGCGGATCGTCAGTCACGAACGCCCAAGCTACTCTCGCGACTCGGGCAGCGAAAAGCCCAGTTCGCGCAGGCGGGGCAGGCAGGCTTCGAGACAGTGCTCGACCGAGGCGGCATCAGTGCGCACAAGGACGTCTTCGCGCCGCCGCAACGTCCATGGTGGTCTCCCTCTTCAGAAGTGCAACGCCGTATTCTGTCGGATTCTGGTGGGAGGAGGGACCGATCAACGCTGTGACAGATGGGGGCTCCTCCCTCGCATGGTCCAGGGAGCGCCGGCACAAGGTATCCCGGAAGGCTTGAAACGCTATGCGCTTCATCTCCAAGACGTCGTTGGGCGGCGTGACCGAACAGCTCTTCGCCCTCGATGAGATCCCCGGCGTGCTGTGGACGCCGGAAGACGCCCACGGCACTCGCCCCCTGATCCTGATGGGACACGGTGGCGGGCAACACAAGAAGGCCCCCGGCATCCTGGCCCGCGCGCATCGCTTCGCCGCCGAGGGCGGGTTCGCGGTCGCCGCGATCGACGTGCCCAACCACGGCGAGCGGCCGACGGACGAGGAGTTCGACCGGATCGCGACCGAGTACCGGAGGCGTACGGCCGCCGGAGAGGATACGGCCGAGCTGGACACCGCCATGTACACGCTCGTGGTCGGGCAGACTGTCGCGGAATGGCAGGCGGTCCTGACCGCAGTCCAGCGACTCGACCGTGTCGGCGGCGGACCGGTGGGCTATTGGGGCGTGTCGCTGGGCTGCGCGTTCGGTATGCCGTTCGTCGCCGCAGAACCTCGAGTGCGCGCCGCGGTCCTGGGCCTGCAAGGGTCGCCCGTGCTGGTTGGGACCGCCGCGCAGATCACCGTGCCGGTGCAGTTTCTGGTCCAGTGGGACGATGAGCTGATGCCTCGTGCACAGAGCCTGGCGTTGTTCGACGCCATCGGTTCAGCCGAGAGGACACTGCACGCCAACCCCGGCAAGCACGGAGATCTGCCGCGGTTCGAGATGGACGACTCGCTGCGGTTCTTCGCCCGACATCTGGGCTGACATGGCTGTGGTCCACGACGCTGACGAGCCCCTGCGCCGGCTCGTCACCAGGGCGGACGTTGCCTGACACGGCACTAGCGCGAGCCGAGGAACTCGATCGCCCGCTGGGTCAGGAGCTTGGCGGCGTCCGGGTCGTGGGACGGAAGCGAACTGTCCGCGAACAGGTGCTGGTCTCCGGGGTAGAGGAACATCTCCGCGTCGGCGCACTCGGAGAGGAGCGCGCGGGCGGCGTCGATGTCCTCGGCGAAGAACGGATCGGCTTCCTTCGCATGCACCTGCACCGGCACATGGGCAGGCCATGCCGCGCCGAACTCCGATACGGGGATGCAGGCGTGGACCAGGAGCGCGCCCCGCGCGCCCGCCCGCGTCTGTGCCAGCTTCTGGGCGGGCAGCACGCCGAGGGAGAAGCCGACGTAGACGGTGTCCCGCGGCAGCGGTTCGGCCGCGCGCACGCCGCGCTCGGTGATCTCGCCGAACCCGACCTGCTCCACGTAGCCCATGCCTTCCTCAAGGGAGCCGAACGTTCGCCCCTCGAAGAGATCGGGCGTGTGGACGGTGTGGCCGGCCGCGCGGAGTTCGTCGGCGAAAGCGGCGACTCCGGGGGTCAGCCCCTGCGAGTGATGGAACAGTGCGACCTCTGCCATGCCCAAACCCCTTGCCCGCGGGTAGCGAATGATCCGGAACTCCAGAATAATCCAAGAGTGCCGAACAATACCCGCTTCCCCGACTACGCCCTCGCCGACGTCACAGACGTGACAGCCCCGGCTCAACTCCGGGCGCTGGCAAGCCCGCTGCGCAACGCGATCCTCGAACTGCTCCTTGAGCGCGCCGCGACGGTGAGTGAACTGGCCCTCGCGCTCGGCCGCCCCAAGAGCACGGTCGCGCACCACGTGAGTGCCCTGGCGGATGCCCAGCTGCTGAAGGTCGTGCGGACCCGCCGGGTGCGGGCCATCGAGGAGCGCTACTACGGCCGCACCGCGCGCATCTTCCGCGTCGGCCCGGTCAGCCCGACCGACAGCCCCGCCACGCCGTACTGCACCAACGATCTCGCCACGGCCGCCGCCGAGTCGGCCCCCGCACACCAGGCAGATGAACTCTCCTCGATCGTGCGGCACGTGCGGATCCCCCGGGAGCAGGCTCGCGAGTTCTGGGCGCGGGTCCTGGAACTCGCCAACGACTACGCGCAACTGCCGCGCGAAGGCGATGTCGTGTACGGCTTCGCCGCCGGGCTCTACCCGACCGACCATCCGGCGCTGCCGGAGGCGGAGCCTGCCGCCGGCGACCCGCACTGACCCGGAACCGGGACGCGATCACACCTCGCCGCGCGCCCGCAGCACCAGCTTGTTCAGCACCCACAATCCGACTCCGATGGCCAGCAGCACGCCTGCCCGGATGTAGACGTTCGCGGGCCGGTCGGACAGCGGGCTGGCCAGGATCAGGGCGGTGAGGGCGCCGAGCACCGGCAGCACGGTAGGGGTCCGGAAGTGCTGGTGGTCGACCCGGTCCCGGCGCAGGACGAGGACGGCGATGTTGACGACGGCGAAGACGCACAGGAGCAGGAAGGCCGTGGTGTCGCCGAGGCCCTCGATCTCCCCGGTGGACACCAGCCCGATGGCGAGCAGCGAGACGAAGACGATGCCGACGACCGGAGTGCGGCGCCGGGGGAGCACGCGGCCCAGGGCGCGCGGCAGGATGCGTTCGTTCGCCATGCCGTAGCACAGCCGCGACGCCATCATGATGTTGATCAGGGCCGAGTTGGTGACCGCGAACAGGGCGGTCAGGGCGAACAGCTTGGGCGGGAAGTCGAGTCCGCCGGCCTTGACGACCTCCAGCAGCGGTCCGCTGGAGTCCTCCAGCACGCGGTAGTCGACGAGCAGCGAGGAGACCAGGGCGACCAGGATGTAGAGGGTGCCGGTGACGAGGACGCCGGTGAAGATGGCGCGCGGAAACGTACGTACCGGATCCTTGGTCTCCTCGGCCATGTTGACGGAGTCCTCGAAGCCCACGAAGGCGAAGAAGCCGAGTGCCGTCGCTCCCAGCACACTGGTGGTCAGAGCGAAGCCGGTGCCCTCCGCCTGGAACTCGCCGAGCCGCGAGGGTTCGCCGTCGCCGGACAGGACGGCCCAGGCGCCGATCGTGAGGATGATGAGCAGGCCCGTCAGCTCGACCAGGGTGAAGACCACGTTGGTCTTCACGGACTCCGACACGCCCCTCAGGTTCAGTGCCGCGAGGGCCAGGATGAACAGGATGGCGATGAGGGTGGGCGGGAAGAAGTCGGTGAACTCGGCGAGGTAGTCGCCACTGAAGGCGCGGGCCGCGGCACTTGCCGAGGACAGCCCCGAGCACATGACCATGAAGGCGACGATGAAGGTGAGGAACGGGACCTGGAACGCCTTCTGGGTGTAGAGCGCGGCGCCCGCCGCCTTCGGGTACTTGCCGACGAGTTCCACGTACGAGGCCGCCGTCAGGATGGCCACGGCGAAGCCGATCACGAACGGCAGCCACAGCGCTCCGCCGACCTTGCCGGCGACCTGGCCGGTGGTGGCGTAGATGCCGGTCCCGAGGATGTCCCCGATCACGAACAGGACCAGCAGTTTGGGACCGATGACCCGTCGCAGGGCGGTGTCGTCCTGTCGCTCTGGTGTGGCGGCGGCACTTCCGGTTGCGGACACGAGGCTCCCCCTAAGTCGTTGACCACTGAGCCGGACAACGTCTCACCTGCCCGGTAGACCGTGAGTGAATGCCTTCGAGGCGAGACGGCCCCGTCCCTCGACGTCATGACGCGCGACCGTGACACGACGGCCGGGGAGGTGACCTGAAACCGGCGCGCGGCCCACCGGCGGACTGGTCCATACCAGTGGCAGTCGCACCGGCGTGCCCGAGCGGTGCGCGGATGTGGCAATTCCCCCTCCCACCTGGGCGGCAGAGTCCGAGGCGGCGCCCGCGGGTGCCTGTGATCCTCGGTCGAGCACACGGTCCGGCCGGAGAGACGATGCGTGGCGCACCTGCGTTTTTCCGTCAGGTTGCGCGCCAGGTACACGAAAGCTCCACAGATACCTCACTATTTGACGCGACGGATGCGTCGACGACCGGTCTCTGAGGGGGAAGCCGGCGTTGACGCGCGGGGGTGCGTCCGCTCGGCGGAGCAGTGCTCACCCCTGCCCGGGGAGGGGACAACGCCGCATGAAGCGGACCTTACGCACCACCCTGCTCACGACGGGCGCGCTCATAGCCGCCCTCGGCACACCGGCCGCACACGCCGCGGCCGCGTCGCCGCCCCGCATCGACCTGCGGGTGCTCGTCGTGAGCGACGGCGGCCCGGCCACCGACGCCATCGCCGCCGAACTGGACACCGCGGGAACGCCGTACACGGAGATCGACCTCACCCGGTCCGACCGGCCCGTGATCGACGCCGACTACCTCGCGGACACCGTGGACGGCCGGGACCGCGCCAGGTTCCAGGCGGTCGTGCTGCCCAACGACAACCCGTTCCCGGCGAACTCGCCCGAGATGGCCGCGCTGGTGGCGTACGAGAAGGCCTACGACATCCCGCAGGTCGACGCGTACACCTACGCCCGCCCCGAGGCCGGGCTCCAGTACCCGGTCCACGGCGGCTACTCGGGCAGTGTCGACGGCGTCCAGGCCCAGGTGACGGACGCCGGGCGGGCGGGCTCGTTCGGCTACCTCGACGGGCCCGTGCCGTTCGAGGACAACTCGCCGAGCGTCGGGGAGAGTTACGCCTTCCTGTCGACCCCGATGGCGGGTGCCGACTTCACCCCGTACGTGCAGGCGCCGATCCCGGGCACGGCCGAGCAGGGCTCGCTGGTGGGGGAGTACCGCCACGACGGGCGGCGCGAACTCGTCGTCACCTTCGTCTACAACCGGTACCAGCAGCAGTTCCGGCTGCTGGCCCGCGGCATCGTCGAGTGGATGACCGGCGGGGTGCACCTGGGCGCCTCCCGCAACTACCTCGCCGTACACGTCGACGACGTCTTCGCGGCCGACGACCGCTGGAACTCCACGCTCAACTGCACACCCGGCGACGTGGACTGCACCGACCCGAACGCCACGCCCGACCCGATCCGGATGACGGCCGCCGACGTCGACCACGCCGTCGCCTGGCAGCGCGAGCGCGGCTTCACCCTCGACCTCGCCTACAACGGCGCCGGCAGCGTCGAACACCGCGAGGACAACAACGGCACCGACCCGCTGGCCGACCGGCTCGTCGCCGAGCGGTCCGAGTTCCGCTGGATCAACCACACCTACACGCACGCCTTCCTCGGCTGCGAACAGGACACCTCCGTGGTGCCGTGGCGGTGCGCCACCAACCCCGACGGCAGCACCAAGTGGGTCAGCCGCACCGACGTCGCCGACGAGATCGCCCACAACAGCGTGTGGGGGCAGTCGGCCGGACTGCCCCTGGACAACGACGAGTTGGTGACCGGCGAGCACTCCGGGCTGCGGGTACTGCCACAGCAGCCGGCCGACAACCCCAACCTGGCGCTCGCCCTCGCCGACACCGGCATCACCTGGCTCGCCTCGGACAACTCCCGAGAGCCCGGCCAGCGTCAGGTCGGCCCCGCCACGACGGTCCCCCGCTACCCGATGAACATCTTCTACAACGCGGGCCGGGCCGCCGAGCAGGTCGACGAGTACAACTGGATCTACACCAGCCGCGCGCAGGGCGGCAGCGGCATCTGCGAGGACAACCCGGCCACCACGACCTGCCTGCCCGAGCCGCTCGACACGACCACCGGCTACACGCGGCACATCGTGCCCCTGGAGCGGCAGATCGCCCTCGGCCACGTCCTCGGCAACGACCCCAAGCCGCACTTCATCCACCAGTCCAACCTGGCCGAGGACCGGATCGCCTACCCCGTCCTGGACGGCGTCCTCGACACGTACGGCACGCTGTTCGCGCAGAACACACCGCTGGTCAATCCGCGGATGAAGGACATCGGGAACGAGCTGAAGCGGCGCGCCGCGTGGCGGACCACGGTGAGCGACGGACAGGTCACCGCCTACCGGATCGGCGACACCGTCACCATCGAGAGCCCCGCCGGCGTCGACGTCCCCGCCACGATGCCCGAGGGCACCACACGAGCCGGCGCCGCCTTCGGCGACGCGTACGCGGGCGAACGGTCCGCATGGACCACCGCGTCCGCCACACCGCTCACCCTCACCCTGCCGCAGTCCGCGGCCTCCTCCACGGCCACCGGCACGGACACGTCCGCGCCGGCCACCGACCCGGCACCGGACGCCCGCGTGCCCGAGGGCGTGGCCGAGCCGGTCCTGCCCGCGGGGAGCTGACCGGGACAACCGGCAGCGAGCGGTCCCCGGCCGCGGCGTACGGCGCACTCAGGCGCCGTCACCCCGGCGGCCGGGACCGGCACCCCTTTCCACACCTCGGCCGTGGAGCACATCGATGCACGTTCACCACGGCGCGCGACGCAACGCCGCCGCGCGCGTCACCCTGCTCACCGAAGGCACCTACCCGCACAGCCATGGCGGTGTGAGCGTCTGGTGCGACCAACTCGTCACCGGCATGCCCGACATCGAGTTCGACGTCATCGCCGTCACCGGCACCGGACGGGAGCCGATCGTGTGGGACCTGCCCGACCATGTCCGCGGCGTCCTGTCCGTCCCCATGTGGGGCACCGCTCCCGAGGGCCGCCCGCCCCGCGGCCGGTCCCGCAGGCGGCTCGCCGGCGCGTACGAGCGGTTCCTGACCGCGCTCGTCGACCCCGCCGCCGAGGACGGCTTCGCACCCGCCCTGCACACCCTGGCGCGGGCCGCGGCAGGCGGCGAACTCAGCGCGTTCCTACGGGGCGACACCGCCATCGCGATCCTGACCGCCGTATGGACGCGCCCCGGGCTCGCCGTGCGCGAGGCGCTGCCGACCCTGCACGACGCGCTCACCGCCACCGCCCTGCTCGAACACGCGCTGCGCCCGCTGGCCGCGCCACCCCCGCAGGACGGCGTCGCACACGCCGTCAGCGGAGGCGTCGCCGTCCTGCCGGGGCTGGCCGCACGCGAGCGGCACGGGGTTCCGCTGCTGCTCACCGAACACGGCGTGTACCTGCGCGAGCGCTACCTCGGCTACCGCACCGCACCGTACCGCTGGCCGGTCAAGGCCGTGATCCTGGGCTTCTTCCGGCTGCTGGCGGAGGAGAGTTACCGCCAGGCCGCACTGATCACCCCCGGCAACCGCTACAACCGGCTGTGGGAGGAGCAGGGCGGCGCCGACCCGGCGTCCATCCGCACGGTCTACAACGGCGTCGACCCCGCCGCCTTCCCGCCGGCCGGACCGGAGCCGCAGACCCTCACCCTGAGCTGGGCCGGACGGGTCGACCCGATCAAGGACCTGGAGACCCTGATCCGCGCCTTCGCCCTCGTCCGGGACCGGCTGCCGGACGCCCGCCTGCGGATGTTCGGCGGCACGCCCCGGGGCGGAGAGGCCTACCGGGAGCGCTGCGAGGCCCTGGCCGCCAAGCTGGGGAACGCCGACGCGGTGACCTTCGAGGGCCGCGTCGACGACATCAAGGACGCCTACGCGGCCGGGAACGTGGTGATGCTGTCCAGCATCAGCGAAGGCTTCCCGTTCACCCTGATCGAAGCCATGTCGTGCGGGCGGGCGACCGTCTCCACCGACGTCGGCGGGGTGCGCGAGGCCGTCGGCGACACCGGCCTCGTGGTGCCGCCACGCGACCCGGCCGCGATGGCCGCCGCCGCACTGGAACTGCTGGGCGACCCCGTCCGGCGCCGGGCCATGGGCGAGGCGGCGCGGCTGCGGGTGATCGAGCAGTTCACCCTCCGCCAGACCATCGACACCTTCCGCGCCATCTACCACGAACTGGCGGCAGGCAAAGCGCAGTCGCCGGCCAGAATCGTGCTGCCCGCTCCGGCGGTCACCGGCACGGGGAGCCTGACCGGATGAGCGGCCCGATATCCCTCGAACCCGGCGACTCCGGCCAGGACACCCTCGCCCTGCGCCTGGCCGAACCCCGCCCGCCGCGCCGCCGCCCCCGCTGGGCCCTGGACGACGCCACGCTCGCGATCCGGCTCCCCGGCCACGGCCCCGACGAGGCGGCGGTCAGCACACTCGCCGCCGAACTCGCCGACGCCATCGGGCCCGCCGTACACCCCTACGAGGTGGCGGCGCTCCTGGAGTCGGAGGGCCTGTCCGCCTCGCTGATCAAGGAGAGGTACGGCCACCCGAACCTCTTCTCCCTGGCGACCGCCCTGTACGAGCGGGTGCCCAGGACGTTTCCCGAGCCGCCGCCCGCGACCGACCCGTGGCAGCCCGACACAGCGCGCTGCCTGCTGCGCGGCGTGCTGTTCGCGCTGCCCGCCCTGGCCTACCTGCTCACCGCGCCGCTGTGGGCGGTCGACCGGCATGCCCCCGTCCTGATCGTGGCGGGCATCGCCTCATGGGCATGGGGGCAGGCGCTGGGCCACCGCGCGCACCTACGCCTGGTCACGGGCCGCCGGGAGGCGTCCGGCACGCTGCTCACCGGGTCCCTGCTGGGCGCCGCCGCGGCCACGGCCCTGGCCGCACTGCCCGCCGACAGCGCACTGGCTCTCACGGTCGCGGCCGCCCAGTCGCTGTACCTGGCCGGCGCGGGCGTGTTGCTGGTCCTGGGCCGGGAACGGCTGCTGCTGGCCGCGCTCAGCCCCCTCGTCGCGGGCGCCGCGGTGCTCCCGTGGTGGGAGCCCGGACCGGCACTGCGGACCGGATTGCCGGTCCTCGCGCTGCTGGCCACGCTGCTGACCGCCGCCCGGGTCCTGTGGGCGGGGCGCGCCGGCCCGGCCGCGTCCGACGCCGGGCGCCCACGGCTTCGCGCGTCCCTGCCCTACGGACTGTTCGGACTGGCCGCGGCCGTACTGGTCATGCTGGAAGGCCGACGACAGCCCTACGCGGTGATCGCGCTGACCCTGAGCATGGGCCCGGCCGAGTGGCTGCTGTACCGCTACCGCGGCTGGTCGGTGGCCGCGCTGCGCGTCAGCGCGACCCCCGCCGGATTCCGGCTGCGGTCGGCCGCCGTCCTCGGCCTGTGCCTGTCCGGCTACCTGTCGCTGCTGCTGCCCGCCGCGCTGCTCACCGGCTCCGAACCGGCCACACTGCTCCTGCTCGCGGCCGTCCTGTGGACCGCCCTGCTGCTCCAGGCCTTCGGGGTGGCCTGGCCGCCGGCCGTGCTCTGTCTGGCAGCCGCCGGCGCGTCCGGGGCGGTGCCCGCGCTGGACCTGCCGCCGGGGCCGGCCGTGCTGCCGTGGGCCTGCGGACTGGCCGCCTGCTGTCTCGCGGCCTGCGCTATACGCCTGCTCGGCAGGCCCTCCCCGCACGCCTGACCACGCCAACGACCCATCGGACGACAGACCGGCACCCGCTCCGCGCGGGGACACCGGCCTCCCGCCCGACGACCACTACGAAGGGAACCAAGAGTTGACCACCGCACCGCTCGCCGCCGTCACCGGGGCCGAAGGCTTCATCGGCTCGCATCTCACCGAGGCGCTCGTCGCCTCCGGACACCGTGTGAGGGCCATGGCCCAGTACAACTCCTTCTCCTCGTACGGGTGGCTGGAGACCCTGCCCGCCGACGTCCTGGACCAGGTCGAGATCGTCCTCGGCGACGTACGCGACCCCGGCTCGGTGCGCGGCCTGCTCGACGGCGCCGACTGCGCCTACCACCTGGCCGCGCTCATCGCGATCCCGTACTCCTACCAGGCCCCGCACAGCTACGTGGACACCAACGTCACCGGCACGCTCAACGTGCTGGAGGCGGTGCGCGCCCTGCGGACCCCGCGTCTGGTGCACACCTCGACCAGCGAGACGTACGGCACCGCGCAGACCGTGCCGATCACCGAGGACCACCCCGTCAACACCCAGTCGCCGTACGCCGCTTCGAAGGCGGGCGGTGACCGGCTGGCCGACAGCTACCACGCCAGTTTCGGCACACCCGTGGTGACGCTGCGGCCGTTCAACACCTTCGGCCCGCGCCAGTCGATGCGCGCGGTGATCCCCACCGTCATCGGCCAGGTGGCCGCCGGACAGCGCACCATCACGCTCGGCGACCTGCGCCCCACCCGGGACTTCACCTTCGTCGAGGACACCGCGCGGGCGTTCCTCGCGGTGGGCACCGCTCCGGCGGAGCGGGTCGTGGGGCGCACCTTCAACGCCGGGACCGGCGGGGAGATATCCGTCGGCGACCTCGTCGCGCTGATCGGGAAGGTCATGGACGCCCCGCTCGACGTCCGGGAGGAATCCGCCCGCCTGAGGCCCGCGGGCTCCGAGGTGATGCGGCTCGTCGCCGACGCCACCCGGCTGACCACGGCGACCGGCTGGCGCCCCGGCAGCACGCTGGAGCAGGGGCTCGCCCGGACCGCGCGCTGGTTCACCGACCCGGCCAACCTGGCCCGCTACAAGACCGGCATCTACAACATCTGACCCGACCGGCACGTATCGCAGGAGGTATGCCATGCACGCAGTGATCCTGGCCGGCGGAAAGGGCGTCCGGCTACGGCCGTACACCACCGCGCTGCCCAAGCCGCTCGTCCCCATCGGTGACCAGCACGCGATCCTGGAGATCGTGCTGCGCCAGCTGTCCACGGCCGGCTTCACCCACTGCACCATCGCCATCGGCCATCTGGGCGAGATCATCCGCGCCTACGTCGGCGACGGCACCCAGTGGGGCATGCACGTCGACTACGCCACCGAGGAGAGCCCCCTCGGCACCATGGGCCCCCTGCTCACCCTGCGCGAGCGGCTGCCCGAACACTTCCTGGTCATGAACGGCGACGTCCTCACCGACCTCGACTACGCCGACGTACTGCGCACGCACCAGGTGTCGGGCACGCCCCTGACCATCGCCACCTACGCCCGCAAGGTGCACATCGACTTCGGGGTGCTGACCACCGACGCCAGCCGCGTGGTCGCCTTCACCGAGAAGCCCAGCATCGACTACCGGGTGTCCATGGGCGTCTACGGCGTCTCCCGCGCCACGCTCGACGACTACACGCCCGGGCTGCCGCTCGGCTTCGACGAACTGGTGATGGACCTGCTCGCCGCCGGACGCCCGCCGCACGCCTACGAGTTCGACGGCTACTGGCTGGACATCGGCCGCCCCGACGACTACGACCGGGCCAACGCCGAGTTCACCAGCCGCAAGTCGCTGCTGCTCAAGGGGGCTTGACGAACCATGCGCATCCTCGTACTCGGCGCCACCGGCTACCTGGGCACGCACGTCGCCGAGCGGCTGCGCGCCCTGCCGGGCGCAGGGGTGCTCGTCGGCGGCCGTTCCCCGGCCGCCGACGTCAGGGTCGACCTGGCCGCCGACCGCCCGGCCGACCTGACGGCGGCGCTGGCGGCGGTCGCACCCGACGCCGTCGTCAACTGCGCGGGCGCGACCGGCGGCGACGCCGTCACGCTCGCCGAAGTGAACGCCCGCGGCCCGGCCGTGCTGTGCGCCGCACTCCGGGACGCGGCGCCCGGGGCCCGCCTGGTCCATCTGGGCTCGGCCGCCGAATACGGGCCCACAGAAACCGCGGTGCGGGTGACGGAGTCGGCCGCGACCCGGCCCGCCGGGCCGTACGGCGCGACCAAGCTGGCGGGCACGGTGGCGGTGACCGCGTCCGGGCTGGACGCGGTGGTGCTGCGGGTGGGGAACCCGGTCGGCCCGGGGGCCCCGCCCACCGGACTGCCCGGCCGGGTCGCCGCGCTGCTCGCCGATGCCGGGGACGACGCGGAGGCGGTGCTGCGGCTCGGTGACCTGTCCGCGCACCGCGACTTCGTGGACGTACGCGATGTGGCGCGGGCGGCCCAGCTGGCGGTCACCGCCGGGGGACCGCTGCCGCCGGTGCTCAACATCGGCGGCGGAGACGCCCGCCCGGTGCGGGAGCTGGTGCGGACGCTGGCGGACGCGGCCGGATTCCGGGGCCGGATCGCCGAGGAGCAGACCGACGGATCCGCCCGGTCCGCGCAGGTGTCCTGGCAGTGCTCCGACATCACCGCCGCCCGCGACGCCCTCGGCTGGTCGCCCTCCCACTCCCTCGAAGCGTCCGTGGCAGCGCTGTGGGCGGCCGCCCGCCCACGGGCCCGCACCGCCGAGGGGGTACCGGCGCGGTGAGCCTGCTGATCCCGCTGTACGTGCATCCGGCGGAGGACCCGGCCGCCTGGCACCGGCTCATCACCTGCGCCGCACGCACCTACGCCGTCGTGCTGAACCCCGCGAACGGACCCGGCCGAGCCCCTGATCCGGCGTTCGTCGCGGCGGCCGAGGCGCTGCGCACGGCGGGAGCCCGGCTGCTCGGCTACCTCGACACGGACTACGGCGCCCGCGACCCCGACGACATCACCGCCGAGCTGCGCCGCCACCAGGAGTGGTACGCCGTCGACGGCTGCTTCCTGGACCAGGTGCCGACGGCCCCGCACGGACTGCCGGACTGCCGCCGGCTGGTCCGCTCCGCACGCCGGCTCGGCGCCTCGACCGTCGTCCTCAACCCGGGCGTCCACCCCGCACCCGGCTACGCCCGCCTCGCCGACCTGACGGTCACCTTCGAAGGCCCCTGGTCCCGGTATGTGTCGGACTTCAGCCGCCCCTCGTGGACCACACGGCTGCCCGCCGAGCGGCTGTGCCACCTGGTCTACGGGGTGCCCGAACCGCTCGTGCCGCTCGCCCTGCGAACCGCGGGGGAGCGGGGCGCGGGAGTGAGCGGACCGGTGACGGGAGAGCCCCCGAACCCCTGGTCCCGGCTGACCCCCGCACTGGCGGAGGCGGACCGGTGAGGCGGACCGTATCGCCCGTAGTGGCCGCGCTGATCACGCTGATCACCCTGATCGCCGTGGCGGGGTGTTCCGGCGGCCCCGCTCCCGCTCCCGCCCCTGCCCCCGGTGCGCGGTGGCAGCCGCGTCCCGGGCTGGCGTGGCAGTGGCAGCTCGACGGGAAGGTCGACCCGTCCGTCGACGTACCCGTCTACGACATCGACGGATTCGAGAACTCCGCCGCCGACGTCGCCCGTCTGCACCGGGACGGCCGCAAGGTGATCTGCTACGTCAACGTCGGCGCCTGGGAGGACTTCCGCCCCGACCGACGCGCCTTCCCCCGCTCGGTACTCGGCAGGCCCAACGGATGGCGTGGCGAACGCTGGCTGGACATCCGCCGGCTCTCCCTGCTGCGGCCTCTCATGGAACGCCGGTTCGACATGTGCCGGGACAAGGGCTTCGACGCCGTGGAACCGGACCTGGTCGAGGGCTACGGCAACGACACCGGCTTCCCGCTCACGGCGCGGGACCAGCTCCGGTACAACCGCATGATCGCCGCCATCGCCCACGAACGCGGCCTCGCCGTGGGCCTCAAGAACGACCTCGCCCAGATCCCCCACCTGCTCGACGACTTCGACTTCGCCGTCAACGAGGAGTGCGCGCAGTACGACGAGTGCGCACTCCTCGAACCGTTCACCGCGGCGGGCAAGGCGGTCTTCCACGTGGAGTACGCGGAGCTCCCGGACCGCTTCTGCCCGACCTCCCGTGAACTGCGCCTGTCGTCGATGCTGAAGAAACCGGAGCTGGATACCTGGCGGAGGCCGTGTTGACTTCCCGCGAAGGGCGATGCCGGTCAATTGCCGGGGGCCGGGTGTGAGTCAGTCCCGTGGAACGGCCCGCATCGCGGTCACGACGATGGCGCCCGGAAAGAGGATCGCGAACGCGCTCATCGTGTAGATCAGCCCCCACGGGACATCGAGCTCATCGGGAGGAGTGCCGACGTAGTAGGCGCTGGCAGCCGCGAGGACCGCGCTTACCAGCAGAGCGGTCCAGGCGCTCACCGTCACCCTCTTGTTCAGGTACGTGTCATAGGCCCAGTCAGCCGGTGCGCTTGCGGGAGGAGAAGGGACAGGCTTTTGCCAGAAACGGACGACCAGGCCGACGAGAAGGACGAAGATGCCCCAAATCATTACGTCGGCACTCCACGGCGCCTCGCGCTCCGTCCACGCGTTTTGGAATGCGACAGAGGACACGGCAAGCATCAGCAGCACAAATATCGACGCCACGAGTATGAGCCGCCGGAAGAACCGGACCTCACCATTGCCGTTCCGCTGGTACGCGAGGAGCAGCCAGGCCAGCGCGGCGATGACGACGGCCGCGTCGGCCGCCAGAATCGCGCCGGCGAAGAGCTGTTCCACCAGGGCGCGGCGGCAGACCAGCTCCCCGGCGGTCAAGGCATAAAGGTAGGCCGCCACCGCCAGCCCGAAGAAGCTGGACAACAACAGGCGAAGGCCGCGGGAGGCGTGCCCGTCACCGCCTTGCGGGTTCTTCTGCCCGATCACCATGACAATGCCGGCGAAGACGAAACCCGCGAAGATTCCGCAGAAGGAGCTCATCGCTTCGGCGGAGGCGACCGGGCTCCAATCGACGGATCCCGTGTCGCAGATATCCGGCGTGAATTCTGCCGTGTCGGCGGCAAAGACAGTCATGTGCCGATGGTGCCAGGGAAGGACCCGGACCGGGGCCCGAACATACAAATTGGTATGCCGTACTGCCGAATTCGGGAGTGCGCTCAACTCCGAGAGTTCGGGCCGCCGACCGTAATGGGAACTCCACCGCGCGCCTGCCGTTCCGGTTCAGCGGCGCGGAAACCGCGTTCCCGTCCCTGTCAGGCACCCAGCGCGCCGAGCACGACGGACCTTGCCTCCTCCTGGACGCGGCGCAGATGGTCCGGGCCGAGGAACGACTCCGCGTAGATCTTGTACACGTCCTCGGTGCCCGAAGGACGTGCCGCGAACCAGGCGTTGGCGGTGGCGACCTTGATCCCGCCGAGGGCGGCGCCGTTGCCGGGGGCCTCGGTGAGGACCGTGGTGACCGGCTCGCCGGCGAGCGTGTCGGCGGTGACCTGGCGCGGGGACAGCTTGGCGAGCAGCGCCTTCTCCTCGCGGGAGGCCGGGGCGTCGACGCGCGCGTAGGCGGGGGCGCCGAAGCGGTCGGTGAGCCGGGCGTAGTGCTGCGACGGGGTCTTCCCTGTGACCGCCGTGATCTCGGAGGCGAGCAGGGCCAGGATGATGCCGTCCTTGTCGGTGGTCCACACCGAGCCGTCGCGACGCAGGAAGGACGCTCCGGCCGACTCCTCACCGCCGAAGCCGAGCGTGCCGTCGGACAGGCCGTCCACGAACCACTTGAAACCGACCGGGACTTCGACCAGCTGTCGGCCGACGTCCGCCGCGACCCGGTCGATCATGCCGGACGACACCAGGGTCTTGCCGATCCCGGCGGTCGCCGGCCACTGCTCCCGGTGCGAGAACAGGTACGAAATGGCCACCGCCAGATAGTGGTTGGGGTTCATCAGGCCCCCGTCCGGCGTCACGATGCCGTGCCGGTCGGCGTCGGCGTCGTTGCCGGTGGCGATGTCGAACCGGTCGCGCTGTTCGATGAGCGAGGCCATGGCGTACGGCGACGAGCAGTCCATGCGGATCTTGCCGTCCCAGTCCAGCGTCATGAAACGCCAGGTGGGGTCGGTCAGCGGGTTCACCACCGTCAGATCGAGCCGGTACTGCTCGGCGATCCGGCCCCAGTAGGCGACGGAGGCGCCGCCGAGCGGATCGGCGCCGATACGCACACCGGCAGTCCGGATCGCGTCCAGGTCCAGCACGTTCGGCAGGTCGGCCACATAGGTGCCGAGGAAGTCGTAGCGGCCGGTGCCGGATGCGGCCAGGGCGCGGGTGTACGGGATGCGCCGTACGTCCTTCAGACCGCCCGTGATGATCTCGTTGGCGCGGTCCTGGATCCAGGAGGTCGCCTCGGAACCGGCGGGGCCACCGCTCGGCGGGTTGTACTTGAAGCCGCCGTCGGCGGGCGGGTTGTGCGAGGGGGTGACCACGACGCCGTCGGCGAGGCCGGACGTGCGGCCGCGGTTGTGGGCGAGGACGGCGAGCGAGACCGCCGGGGTGGGCGTGTAGCCGTCGGCCTGGTCGATGAGGACCGTCACGTCGTTGGCGGCGAACACCTCCAGCGCCGTGATCCGGGCGGGCTCGGACAGCGCGTGGGTGTCGGCGCCGAGGAAGAGGGGGCCGTCGGTGCCCTGGGCGGTCCGGTACTCGCAGATCGCCTGGCTGGTGGCCGCGATGTGGTCCTCGTTGAACGCCGCGGCGAGGGACGAGCCGCGGTGCCCCGAGGTGCCGAACGCCACCCGCTGCCCTGGTTCGGCCGGGTCGGGGTGCAGCGCGTAGTACGCCGTGACCAGTCGGGCCACATCGACCAGGTCCTCGGGTCCGGCGACCTGTCCCGCTCGCGCGTCCTGCATTTCCCGCTCCTCTGCCCAAGGGTCGACCGCTGGGTACGGCCCCCATTCTCCCCTGCCCGGCCGACAGGGATGCCCACGGGCGGGCCGTCGACGAGGTCCGGACCGTGGAGCGGGAGTGAAAACCCTGTGGAAGCGGTGTCAGTGGGGCCGTTTATGCTGCACCGAAGATCACGCGGGACCTGGGGAGGGCGCGGCATGTTCGGCAAGCTGTTCGGCAGGGGCGAGGAAAGACCGGGGGCGGATCCGTACGCCCTGCCGGTCCCGCGCAGGCAGAAGAACGGGACCTACACGCTGCGTGCGCTGGGGGACGCCCGGGTGCTCGCGCTGGTGGAGGCGGCCGACGCGGGGGACTGGGAGGGCGTCAAGGCGGCGCTGGCCCCCTTCGACCTCGGCCGAGACCACCAGGTCCTGGACGAGATCGCCGACCTGGACGGAGTGCAGGACTGGATCGGCCGGGCCGTCGAGGAGGACAAGGAACACCGGGCTACGGCCCTGCTGATATCCGGGGCGCGCCACATCACCTGGGGCTGGGAGGCGCGCACCGCCCAGCGCGCCGTGAACGTCACACAGGAACAGTGGCGGGTCTTCCGCGAACGGCTGGAGATCGCCGAGGAGCAACTGCTCGAGGCAGCCGAGCTACGGCCCGAGTGGATCACGCCGTGGCGCCGCCTCCTCACCTCCGGCCGCGGCATGTCGCTGGGCACCGCCGTCAAGGAGACCCGGCTCGACGCCGCCCTGCGCCGCGACCCCCTGGACCTGGAGACCCACGTCGACTGGGTGTCGCAGTTGCAGCCCCGCTGGGGCGGCAAGCCGGGGCAGGCCCTGGCGTTCGCCCAGGACGCCGTCTCCCGCGCCCCGCAGGGGCACCGGCTCGGATGCGCGATCGCCATGGCGTACATCGAGGAGTGGGTCGAGGCGGATCGCGGGGACTACCTCGAAACCTCCGAGATCCAGGCGCAGTTGAGGGAAGCGGCCGACCACAGCATCCTCCACCCCGCCTACGCGTGGCGCCCGGGCTGGCAGCAGGACTTCAACATGTTCGCGATGGCCCTGTCGCTGTCCGGTGAGCGCCACACCGTCCGGCGTGTCTTCCAGACGCTGGACGGCGCCTACACCAAGTGGCCGTGGACCTATTTCGCGGAGCCCGAGAAGCAGTTCGCGCGCCGTCACCGCCGCGCCTGAGCACACCTCGCTCCCCGCGCCTGAGCACACCTCGCTCCCCGCGCCTGAGCACACCTCGCTCCCCGCGCCTGAGCACACAGCGCTCCCCGGTCCCGATCGTCACCTGTCACCACTCGCACCCCGGACTGCCCGATGACTCTGCCCGACACCGCCGCGAACACGGCCGGCGCCGACCGCACCTTCCAGGTGGATCTGCGCGGCCTCGTCGACCTCCTCTCCCACCACCTCTACTCCAGCCCCCGCGTCTACCTGCGCGAACTGATGCAGAACGCGGTGGACGCGCTGACCGCCCGGCGCGTCCTCGAACCGGCCGCCCCCGCCGACGCCTTCGGGATCCGCCTGTACGCCGACGGCTCCGTGGTACGCGTCGAGGACGACGGCGTCGGCCTCACCGAAGCCGACGTCCACACCTTCCTCGCCACCATCGGCCGCAGCAGCAAGCGCGCCGAAAAGATCGCCGAGCAACGCGCCGACTTCATCGGCCAGTTCGGCATCGGCCTGCTCTCCTGCTTCCTGGTCGCCGACGAGATCCACGTCCTGAGCCGCTCCGCCCGCACCCCCGACGCACCCGCCGTGCAATGGCGGGGACGCGGCGACGGCAGCTACACCGTCCGCACCCTGCCCGCCTCCGCCCGCCCCCGGCCCGGTACCACCGTCACGCTGACACCGCGCACCGACGCGGGGGAGTGGACCCGCCCGGCCCAGGTGCACGCCCTGGCCCGCCACTTCGGCTCCCTGCTGCGCCACCCGGTGACCTTCGACGACGGCACGGGCGCCGCGGGCGGCCCGGGTGCGCCCGTCAACCCCGAGCCCGCACCCTGGGCGCGTACGTACCCCACCCCCGGAGCCCGGGCCCGCGCCCTGGCCGCGTACGGCGAAGAGGTCTTCGGGTTCAAGCCGCTGGACACCATCGAACTGGACCTGCCGGCCGTCGGTCTCAAGGGCATCGCGTGCGTGCTGCCCGAGACGGTGCCGGCCGGGCGCCGCCACGGCCACCGCGTGCACGTCAAGGGCATGCTGCTGTCCGAGCAGGCCGAGGAGATCCTGCCCGAGTGGGCGTTCTTCGTGCGCTGCGTCGTCGACGCCGAGAGCCTGCGCCCGACGGCGTCCCGCGAGGCCCTGTACGAGGACGACACCCTCGCCGCCGTCCGTGACGCCCTCGCCGAGCGGCTGCGCGACTGGATCGCCCGGGCCGCCGCCAGCGACCCCGACCTGCTCGCCCGCTTCCTCCAGGCCCACCACCTGGCCGTGAAGTCGCTCGCCGTGCACGACGACGAGATCCTGCGGATGCTGCTGCCCTGGCTGCCGTTCGAGACCACCGACGGCCACTGCACCCTCGACGAGTTCGCGCGCACCCACCGCACCGTGCTCGTCACGGCGAGCGTGGAGGAGTTCCGGCAGGTCGCCGCGATCGCCTCGGCCGCCGGACTCGGCGTCGTCAACGGCGGCTACACCTACGACCGTGAACTGGTCCACCGGCTGCCCGAGATCAGGCCCGAGGCCACCGTCGCCGACCTCGACCCGGCGACGCTCACCGCCCACCTCGACCCCGTCGACCGGGAGACCGAACTCGCCGCCGCGGCCTACCTCGCCCAGGCCCGCGACGCCCTCGCCGTCTTCGACTGCGACGTCGCGCTGCGCACCTTCCAGCCCGTCTCCGCCCCCGCCCTCCTCATCGACAGCCGCGAGGCCCGGCACGAACGCACCCGCTCCCAGCTCGCCCGTGAGCAGGAGGGCGGCCTGTGGGGCGACATCCTCGGCGCCCTGCGCCAGGAGGCCCCGCGCGCCCAGCTGATCCTCAACCAGCTCAACCCCCTGGTCCGCACCGCCGTCGCCATCGACGAGCCCGAACTGGCCCGCACCAGCGCCGAAGCCCTCTACGGGCAGGCCGCGATGCTGTCCCGGCGCCCGCTCAGGCCCGCCGAATCGAGCCTCATCAACCGCTCCTTCCTCGACCTTCTCGCCCACGCCCTCCGCAAGGACAGCTGACGATGCCGACCGCACCCCATCCCCAGAGCACGGACGAGCTGTACCAGGCGCTCCAGGAGAACGACCACCGCCCCTACGGCCGCACGCGCACCGTCACCGCCGAGGAACTCGTCGACGCCGCCGAGCAGTTCGCGGAGCCCGTCGCGCTCGTCCACGCGCTCCTCGAACTCCAGGAGGCGTACACCTACGGCTCCGAACCCCGGAAGTCGCCCGTCGTCTTCGCCCGCCTGCTGACCCTCTTCGACGAGCAGCCCGACGTCTTCGACGACCGTCTGCGGCACATGATGTTCTGGCGGTTCAAGTGGGTGGGCAACGCCCTGCGCCAGCTGCCTGAGATACCCCTGGCCAGCATGCGCCAATGGCTGACCGAGATGCGCGACCGCTACGAGAAGGCCGGCCTCGGCCTCCAGCCCTACTACGGGCAGGCGTACCAGCTCGCCGCCCACGTCGGGGAGGACACCACCCTCGCCTATGAGCTGTGGGCGGGCCGCACCCGCACCCGGCTCAGCGACTGCGAGGCCTGCGAGATCTGCGAGCGCGCCCTGTACCACCTCACCGCGGGCGACGACGAGCGTGCGCTGCGCGCCTGGGAGCCCGTCCTGGCCGGGAAGGAGTCCTGCCAGGAGGAGCCCGCCCGCTCCCTCTCCTACGCGCTGCTGCCCCTGCTGCGCACCGACCGCGCCGACCGGGCCCGCGAACTGCACCTCACCGGCTATCGCGGTTGTCGCCGCAACCCCTCGATGTCCGGGGAGGTCGGCCGGCACCTGGAGTTCTGCGCACTGACCGGCAACGAGGCACGCGGCCTGGAACTGCTCGCCGAGAACCGGAACCTGTTCGACGAGGTCGACTCACCACTGGACCAGCTCGACTTCCTCACCGGCGTGGAAGTCCTCCTCCAGCGCGTCGAGGGCTTCGGCCACGGCGAACTGCCCGCCGCCGGATACGCGGGCCGCACCTGGACGGTGGCCGCTCTGCGCGCCGAGGTGCGGGGCCGCGCCGACGACCTCGCCGCCCGCTTCGACGCCCGCAACGGAACCACGGCCCACACCGACCGCCGCAGGACCCGTCTCGACCGCGAACCCCTCCTCGACGCGCTGGAACTGACCCTGCGCACCCGCAGCCTCGACGACGTCGCCCCGGCCACCCCTTCGGCCGCACCCGCCTCCCGTACGGCCGCCGCCGTCCCCGAAGACCTGCACGAACTCATCGTCAGCGCAAGGGAGTTGGAGGAGCGGGGGCACCCGGAGGCCCGCGCCTGCTGGGCGCGGCTGCGCACCCTCGTCGCCGCCCGCGACTACACCCACCCCGACGACCCGGCCGTGGGCCCGCTCGTCCGGCTGCGCGCCGACCTGCTGGCCGAAGAGGCGGGCCGGGCGGGCGCGAAGGACGAGTACGCCGACGCCGCCGCCCTCCATGAGGAGGCCGCGGCCCTGTACGACGACGCCGGACTGCCGGGTGACGCGGCGCTCGCCCGCGCCTGTGCCCTGCTCGCCACCGCCGAGATTCCCGCGCAGGGCGGGGACGGATCCGAGGCGAAGGCGGCCGCGCTGACCGCCGCCCACGCGTCCATGGTTCGCCTGCACGAGGAGACGGCCGGCTTCGCCCCGTACCAGGAAGCCCGTCTGCTGCGGCTGCGGGCCACCGCTCTCGGCCTGCGCCTTCAGACGACGGGGAACGAGGAGCATGCCGCGCCGGTCTTCGCCGAGGCGGAACTGCTGCACCGGTTCGCCACCCGGCACGCCGTCGACGGGCAGATCTCCGGTGCCTTGCTGCTGCGGGCCAGCACGTACGCCATCTCCGGCGACCTGCCCACCGCCGTCACCGAGATCGACGCCCTCCTCGACCGGCTGAAGACGGACGGCCCCGCCTGGCACCTGCCCCGCACGCTGGGCATGCGCGCCCGGATCCAGCTCGCCCTGCGAGACCCGCAGGCCGCGCACGCGAACCTCACCGAGGCCCTGCGCCTGGCCGCCGACTGGCCGGCCGACTCGGTCGACGCCGGGCGCCTGAACGGTGACCTGGCCGAGGCGTGTATGCACCTGGGCCGCCCCGAGGAGGCACTGCGGCACCTGACGCGCTCGGCTGAACTGGACCTGCGCGACGGCAGCCGCACGGACGCGTTCTGCGCCTACAGCAACGCGGCCCAGCTCAGCCTCGACCTCGGCCGCGTCGAGGACTGCATCGCGCTGCTCGACTCCCTGCTGGCCGAACCCGACGTCACCGCCGGAGAGCTGGACGACCGGCTGGTCGCCCAACTGCGCCTGACCCGCGCCCGGGCGCTGCACGCGGGGGAGGACCTCAAGGCCGCCACAGCGGAGTTCGTCGCCCTCGCGGCCGAGTCCGCGGGCTGGGAGGACGACCCGGGCAGCCACGCCATGATCGCCGCGGAGACGGCCACGCTCCTCGGTGAGTCCGGCGAGTTCGGCCGGGCCCGCGAGGCCGCGGACCAGGCGATCGCCGCTCACGCGCGGGACCCGCGCTACGAGCAGCTCAGCAGCTGCCTGCGTGAACTCGGCCGCCTCCAGGCGCAGCAGCAGGGCCGCGACGGCCTGGCGGACGCCCTCGCCTTCCTCGCTGACGCCGGCCGTATCGCCGACGAGGCCCGCGCCGCCGACCACGAGAGTCAGGGCCGCTCCCTGGACACGGCCCTGGCCTACGAACACGGCCGGGTCAACGCCTACGCGGGCGCGTACGAGGACGCGCTGGCCGCCCTGGACAAGGCCCTGGCCCTGCTCGGAGAGCCGGGAGCGCAGGACGGCCGCGCCGGTGAGTGGGCCGAGTGCGTCCGCCTCGCGGGCGCGGTGGAGGGCCTCTACCTGGAACGCCCCGCCCCCGCCCTCATCCGCCTCGACGCGGCGGTCTCCCTCCTCACCGCCCAGGGCCACACCGAGGAGGTGGAACCGCTCCTCTCCCTGGCGGCCCGACTGCGCGACGAGGAGTGAAGCGGCAGGCACGGCCGCGTTCCCGCGGCCGTGCCTGCCTGCCGTGTGTCAGGTGAAGCGGGTGATCCGCCGCAGGAGGGACGGCGGAGTGAGGCCGCGCTGGACTGCCAGGAGGTACGCGGCCGGGTTCTGCGCCTTCAGGGCCCTGGTCTGCTGAGCGTGTGTGTGGCGAAGGCTCGCGAAGGCCAGGGCCGCGCCCACCGCGCCGCCGATCAGCGGCTGTTGGCCCGCGAGGAAGCCGGCCCCGCCGGCCGCGGCCGCCAGCGCGGGGACCTCGAACTTGACGTTGGCGGCGCTGTAGACGGTGCTGACTCCCTGACCTTTCATGGCCGCCCGCAGTGCTCGCAGGGGAGCCTCGAAGCGCTGTTCCACGGCCATCTCCAGGTAGCGTTCGCGTGCCTCGGGCAGCGTCGTTCCGGCCAGTTCCTGCTTTAGTTGGTCCACCGTGTCCGATACCGCGCCGGTGAACGCCGCGAACTCGTCACGGTGGTCCTGGCGCAACTTGACGATCTTCTCGACGGGGATGTCGGTGAGGTCGGCGGGGACGACGATGCGGATCGCCAGCAATCCGACCACGTCGGCGGAGAGGTCGGGCGAGGCGGGCGAGGCGGATGTGCCGGGTGTGCCGGGTGTGGGCAGGAGCACCTCGGCGATGCGGGAGGCGTCCCAGCCGTCCGACGCGAGATGGGCGTCGGGCTGGTCGGTGGTGGGTGTGTACCGGCCCTGGGCGGCGAGTGCCTCGACGAACGCGCACTTGTAGACCCAGGCGAGTGCGGCGTCCATGGCGACCCACCGCCCCTCCAGGAGCGATCGCCTTGCCTGGAGGGAAGGAGTACGACGCGCGTCCGTGGCCAGACCCGTGGCTAGCAGCGCCTCGCGCAGCTCGGGGGTGAACTCGTCCCAGTAGGAGGCCGCCACCCGGGCCCGTTCGGGCCGCGTGGAGCGACCCTCGCCGGACGGGTGCCGCAGCGAACGCGGGGGCGTGGGGTCGAGGGTCGCCGCGGTGTGGAGGTTTCTCTCCCCCCACGCGTCCGACGCGCCGTATCCCGCGGCGCGTAAGGCGTCCGCGTGGCGGTCGAGCAGTTCCAGGAACATGGGTGCCACCTGCCGCGCTGTAGCGCCCGGAGACACCTCGGTCACGAAGCCCAGCTCCTCGGTGAGGACCCGGGCGGTGCGGGAATCGGAGAGCCGGTAGCCGTCCGGGACGACTCGGGCCAGCTCCCGCCAGTAGAGCGCAGCCGTCTTCAGCCAGCGCTCGTCCCGAACGTGGATGTAGGGGTAGTACAGCCCGATGTGCGGCAGCACGGCGTTCTCCTTCCCGGCGGCCGTCCGTACGGCGGCCGCGCTCGGGCCACCGTAGTCGGGAGTGATCATGCGCTGCCAGGGCCGCCACAGGGCGGCGGTGGCAGGGGTCGGTGTGGCCTACACGCTCCCCGCGTCCGAGGAGGCGAGGCTCCGGGCCGTCGCGCGGATCGTCGGATGGCGGTACAGCTCCCGCAGCCGCAGTGACGGAAGGCCACGCGCGCGCAGGGCGGCGCCGATGCGGACGGCGAACAGGGAGTTGCCGCCCAGTTCGAAGAAGTCGTCGTCCAGGCCGACGGATGTGCCGAGCACCTCGCTCCAGATGGCCCGCAGCTGCTCGGTGAGATCGTCGTCGGCGGTGCCGGATCCGGGGGTCGGGGTCGGCGGCGCCGCGGGTGTCGCGGGGGCGGGAAGGCGGGCCGTGTCGAGTTTGCCGTTGGCCGTCAGTGGGAGGGTGTCCAGGGCGGTGACCGTGGTGGGGAGCATGTAGTCGGGCAGGATGCCCGCGGCCCGTTGGCGGACGGCGCCGGGGTCGCCGGCGGAGAGGACGACGTAGGCGTCGATCCTGGCGGTGGCGGCGTCGGCCGGGTCGTCGCGGCGGACCACGACGGCCGCCGTCCGCACGTCCGGGTCCTCCAGCAGCACCGAGCGGATCTCGTCCAGCTCGATCCGGAACCCGCGGATCTTGACCTGGCTGTCGATCCGGCCGAGGTGTTCGAGGCGGCCGTCCGGGCGGAGCCGTCCCAGGTCGCCGCTGCGGTACATGGTGCCGCCGGTGTGAGGGTCGGGAACGAAGCGCGTGGCGGTCAGTTCCTCCTGGCCGAGGTAGCCGAGCGCGACCCCGGCGCCGCCGACGCAGATCTCGCCCGCCACTCCGGGCGGCAGCAGCCGGCCGGCCGGGTCGGTCACGTACAGGTGCCAGCCGGGCAGCGCACGTCCGACCGAGCGGGTCGCCGCGAGCGCCGGCCCGCGGGTGAGGGTCTGCTCGGTGACGTGGACCGTCGTCTCGGTGATGCCGAACATGTTCACCAGCCGGCAGACCGACTCGGGGTGCCGGTCGAACCAGGGCAGCAGCATGGGCGCGTCGAGCGGTTCGCCGCCGAAGACGACCAGCCGGACGGCGACCTGCGTGTGGTCGACGTTCAGCAACTGGGCGAAGGCCGACGGGGTCTGGCTGAGCACGGTGACCTGCTCGGCCACCAGCAGGTCACGGAAGCGGTCGGGTTCCCGCGAGACGAAGTACGGCACGACGACGAGCCGTCCCCCGGTCAGCAGGCAGCCCCAGATCTCCCACACCGAGAAGTCGAAGGCGGCGGAGTGGAACCAGGTCCAGACGTCGTCGCCGCCGAAGCCGTACTCCTCGCGGGTCGCGTCGATCAGCGCGATCACGTTCCGGTGCGGCACCTCGACGCCCTTGGGACGGCCGGTGGAGCCGGACGTGTAGATGACGTAGGCGGGGCTGTCGGGTGTGGTGGCCGACGGTGGGGGCACGGTGCCGGTGAACTTCCCGGTGGCGTCCAGCAGTTCGTCCGGAGTCACCGGCGCGCAGCCCGCCACGTCCGGGAACTGTGACTGCCGGGTGACCACCACGCGCAGTCCCGCGTCCTGTGCCGTGTGCGCGATGCGGTCCGCCGGGTAGGCCGGGTCGACGGGTACGTAGGTCGCGCCGGCCTTCAGCACGGCGAGCAGGGTGACGACGAGTTCGGCGGTGCGCTCCAGGCAGACGCCCACCCGGTCGCCTGCCGTGACTCCGCGTTCCCGCAGGCCGTGCGCCAACCGAGCCGACCGCTCGTCGACCTCGCGGTAGGTGAGCCCGGCGGCGCCCTCGGTCACGGCGATGCGCTCCGGTGTCGCCGCCGCGATCCGCGCGAACGCCTCGGGCACGGTCACCGGGGTGGTGACCAGCGGGCGGGGCGGGCGGCCCAGTGCCGCCACGCTGTCGCGTTCGGCCTCGTCGAGCAGCTCGACGTCGTCGACCGCGGTCCGCGGCGAGGTGAGGATCATCCGGTGCACCCGCACCAGGTGCCGGGCGAACTGTGCGGCGATCTCGGTGGACACATGACCGCTGACGTGGTCGCAGCGCAGCCGCCAGCCGTCGGCGTCCTTGAAGACCGACAGGGTGAGCGGGAAGGGCGGTGCGAGGCAGGGCACGTACGCGCCGGGGAGTTCCGCCTTGCCGAAGAGCAGGCCGGCGAGTACGGGACCCTCCGCGGGGGAGGGCTTCAGCTCACCGAGCGTGGGGGCCTGCGGCACGGTGAAGGTGCCGTGGCCGGTGCCGATGACCGGGGTGGTGTCGGGATCGTGGCGGTGCAGGGTCACGGCGAGGGCGGCGAGCCAGCTCGCCTCGTCGCCTCCGTCGTCCAGGGCGAACAGGTGTGGGACGCCGGGGCGTTCGTCGCCCAGGCCCCAGGCGGGAGGGGGCGCGGTGGCCGGTGCCTCGGGGGCGGGGTGGCCGCTCGCCGGTGCGACGGACTCGCCGGCCGCCAGCCGTCCGAGGGCGGCGCGGTCCCACTGGTCGCGCGGGGCCACCAGGATCAGGTCGCAGGGGCCGTCGGCGTAACGCAGCAGGACCTTGCGCGGTCGGTCGGCCGGGCGGGCGAGTTCGATGGCGCGGCGGCGTTCGGCGAGGGGGTCCGACGCCGGTACGGGAACGTCCTCGATCCACAGGTCGGGAAGGGCCGTCGGGTACGGGGGGCGCTCCGGGCGGACGCGCACCGCGTGGCAGCGGGCCGCGGGGTGGAGGGGGCCTGACACGGTCGTACTCCTTGTTGTCCAGGGGAGTTGTACGGGGCGAAGGGCGAAGGGCGAAGGGCGAACGGCGAACGGTGAAGGGCGAGGGCGCGGGCGCTCCGTGACCTCAGCGGCTGCTGAATCCGCCGTCCACGGTCAGGACCGAGCCGGTGATCTGGCGGGAGTCGTCCGAGGCGAGGAAGACCACCGCCGCCGCGACGTCCTCCGGCTCGATCAGCGCGTTCATCGGCTGCGCCTCGACGAAGGTCTTCTCGTGTTCGTGCACCGGCACGTCCAGAGCCCGGGCGATCTCGGCGAGCATGCGGCCCTCGGCCTGCGCGTCGTCGCGCACCGACCCGGGACAGACCGCGTTCACGCGGACCTTCGTCGGCGCGTAGTCGAGCGCCGCCGCCTTCGTGAGCCCGACCACGGCGTGCTTGGCGGCGACGTACCCGGCGAAGTGCCGGTAGCCCACGAGCCCCGCGGTCGAGGCCACGTTGACGATGCTTCCGGCGCGCCTGGCGCTCATCGCCTTGCCGACCTCGCGGATCACCCGCCAGGCGCCGGAGAGGTCCACGTCGATCATCAGGGACCACTCGTCCTCGTCGATGTCGTGCACCGGCTTGCCCGAGGGCGCGGCGATGCCCGCGTTGTTCACGACGACGTCGATCCGGCCGTACCGGTCCTCGGCCCGGGTCACGGCCTCCCGTACGGCCCGCAGGTCCCGGATGTCGGTCTCGGTGGTGAGGACGGCCGCGCCCGCCTCCCGGCACAGCGCGGCCGTGTGCGCCAACTGCCCCGGTGTGCCCAGCGAGTAGGGCACACCGGGCAGCTCGGCACAGATGTCCAGCAGGGTGAGATCGGCGCCCTCGGCGGCACAGGCGAGGGCGATGGCCCTGCCGAGTCCGCGGGCGGCGCCGGTGACGAGGACCGACTTGCCGTCGAGTCGCATCGGGTACTCCTTGAAGCTCGGGGAAGCTGGAACGGGCGGGGCTACAGGACCGTCGAGACGATCAGCCGGACCAGCGCGGGCGCGGCGTCGGTGAGGTACATGTGGCCGCCGGGAACCTCGACGTGCTCGAAGTCCCGGGCGACGACCTTGCTCCAGGACTCGGCGTCGTCGTAGCCGACCAGGTCGTCGTCCTCGCCCCGTACGACCGTGAGCGGCGCGTCCAGCGGGAGGCCGGTGGAGGGCGTGTAGTTCTCGTGCATCTCGACGTCCGCGCGCAGGGCGGGCAGGATCATCTCGCGCATCTCCGGGTCGTCCAGCGCGGGATGGTGGTAGCCGGCGAACTCGCCGACCCGGGCGAGGAAGTCCTCGTCGGTCAGTCCGGTGGCCCGCCGCTCGCGTCCCCGGGCCGGTTCGGGGGACCCGCTGACGAACACGTGGACCAACTCGACGCCGGGCTCGGCGACCAGCCGGTGGGCGAGTTCGTAGGCGAGCACCGCACCGAGGCTGTGCCCGAAGAGGGCCACCCTGCCCCCGCCGTCACCGAGCAGTTCCCGCAGCTCGGCCAGGAGGCCGTCGACGGCCTGGTGCACGTCCCGGTACGGCTCCTCGTCGATCAGCCGTTCGCGGCCCGGCAGTTGCAGGGGCACGATCTCCAGCGTGTCCCCGGCCAGGGTCGTCCAGGGACGGTAGAGGGAGGCGCCCGCCCCGGCGTACGGCAGGCAGATCAGCTTGGTCGTGTCATGCGTGGTCATGGCTTCGGGTCTCTCCTGGTGTGGTGGGTGCTTCGTGGGCGGGAACCTTCGGGGCGCGGGTCGGGCGCGAGCAGCCCGGCGAGTTCCGCCGCCTCGACGGCGATGCGCAGCGCACCGGCGGCGCGGTCCGGTCCGGGCAGACCGGGGCCGACCGGCATGACGTTGAGCGTGGTGGCACCGGCCTCGGCGAACGCCGTCATCCGCTCCGCGATGCGCTCCCGCGGCCCGAGCAGCGAGGTCGCGTCGAGGAATTCGAGCGGTACGGCGGCCATGGCGCCCGGGTAGTCACCGGCCAGGAACCGCTCCTGGACGGCACGGGCCTCGGGGCCGAAGCCCATGCGTTCGGCCAGCTGGGTGTAGTGGTTGTCCGCCCGCCCGCCCATGCCGCCGAGGTACAGCGCGGCGTACCCCCGCACCCGGCGTGCGCAGGCCCGCCAGTCGGCGCCGGTCACCAGGGGTACGCCGGGGGCGATGTCGAACCCGTCGAGGGTGCGCCCCGACTTGGCGAGGCCCGCCTTGAGCGGCGCCAACTGCTGGGCGGCGTGGGCGGGGGAGAAGAACACCGGGAGCCAGCCGTCGGCGATCTCCCCGGCCAGCTCCAGGTTCCTCGGGCCGAGCGCGGCGAGGTACACCGGGATCCGCTCGCGCGGTGGCCGGATGGTCAGCGCGAGTGCCTTGCCGGGGCCGTCCGGCAGCGGCAGCGTGAAGTGGCGGCCCCCGTACTCCAGGGGCTCGCGGCGCAGCGCGCGGCGCACCAGGTCGACGTATTCGCGGGTACGGCCCAGCGGTGAGCCGAATCTGACGCCGTGCCAGCCCTCCGAGACCTGGGGGCCGGACACACCGAGGCCGAGCCTGAGCCGACCGCCGGACAAGGTGTCGAGGGTGGCGGCGGTCATCGCCGTCATGGCGGGCGAGCGGGCCGGGATCTGCAGGACCGCGCTGCCGACGTCGATGCGGGAGGTGCGGGCGGCGATCCAGGACAGCAGGGTGACGGCGTCGGATCCGTAGGCCTCAGAGACCCACACCGCCGAGTAGCCGAGGTCCTCGGCCAGGGAGGCGAGCGGGAGGTTGGAGGCGTCGTTGCCGCCGACCCAGTAGCCGAGGTTGAGGCCGAGGCGCAGGGTGGGGACGGTCATGGGGGCTCCTGTGCGGGGTGGGCGCGGGGATCGGCCCGGCCCGGTGGTGGCGCGATCGCGGTCGCGGTCAGCGGCTCGTGCGGGTGCGGTAGCGCCAGGTCGACAGCGTGACGAAGACGGTGATGAGCAGCACCGAGCAGGCGGCCAACGACGAGGGCCAGCACTCGCTGTGGCCCGACTTCACCGCCGTACCCGCCGGCTGGACCACTGTCTTCGGCCCGGACAACCGCACCGCCTGCCTGGAGTACGTCGAGCGCGAGTGGACCGACCTGCGCCCCAAGAGCCTCGTGCAGGCCATGGGCGAGTGACACGGACGAAAGGGAACACGCACGTGAGCAGCGTCGAGATGACGCAGGCGCCGTACGCCCCGGCGAGCGCCGACGGCACGGTGCGGTGCGACGCCCGCACCCTGGCCCGGCTGGGCCATGTGGCGGCTGAAGTGCTGGACCAGGCGGGCGACCGGGTCGACGACCCGGCATGGGTGGCGCACGCCCGGCACGCCTGGGAGGACGTACCCGCCGAACTGCGGCGCACCGTAAGGGAGTTCCGCAGGCATTCCGGCCCGGACGGCGCCCTCGTCCTCAGGAGGCTCCCCATCGGTGCCGCCCACCTGCCGCCGACCCCCATGGTGCGGGGCTCGGTCCAGCACAGCCCGTCGCTGCCGGCGGCAGCACTGCTGCTGTTCGCGGCCGGGCTCGGCGACCCGGCCGCGTTCGCGGCGGAGAAGTCCGGCGCCCTGGTCCAGGACGTGGTGCCGGTGCCGGGCCAGGAGGCGGTCCAGGGCAACGTCGGCTCGGTCGAACTCACCTTCCACACCGAGAACGCCTTCCACCCCCACCGGCCCGACTACGTGATGCTGCTGTGCCTGCGCCCCGACCACGAGGGTGTCGCGGAACTGCGCACCAGCTGTGCACGCCGCGTCCTGCCCCTGCTCACTCCCCGCACCCGCGAGGCGCTCGGCAGGCCCGAATACCTCACCGAGGCACCACCGTCCTTCGGCCTGACCGGCGAGGGCACCGCACACGCCGTGCTCACAGGTGACCCGGGCGACCCCGACTGGTGCTTCGACGAGGCGGCCACCAAGGCGGTGACTCCCGAGGGCCGGGCCGCCCTCGCCGAACTGGCCGAGGTGGCGCACCGCACGTACACGGGGGTGCTGCTGCGCCCCGGCGACCTCGCCGTCGTCGACAACCGCGTCACCCTGCACGGCCGTTCGGCGTTCACCCCGCGCTACGACGGCCGTGACCGCTGGCTCCAGCGGACGTTCGCGTTCAGCGACCTTCGCCGCTCCCGGGACCACCGCCCCGATGACGGAACGGTGCTGGTCAAGTGACGCCTCAAGCGACGTCGGCCCCCGACGCGTTACGAGAACCGATGAAAGGTACGTGCTGACATGACCGAGACCGACCGGACGCCCCTGGCGGTGTTCGAACGTCACGAGTCGAACGTACGCAGCTACTGCCGCGACTTCCCGGTGGTCTTCGAACGAGCCGCCGGACACCACCTGTGGGACGCCTCCGGGCGCCGCTATGTCGACCTGCTGTGCGGGGCCGGCTCGCTCAACTACGGCCACAACCCGCCCGCGATCGTCGAAAAGGTGACGGCCTATCTCGCGGCCGGGGGCCCGGTGCAGTCCCTGGACCTGCACACGGCGGCCAAGGCCGACTTCCTGGAGCGCTTCGCGAGCCTGGTCCTGGAACCGCGCGGGCTCGGCGACCACGTGATGCAGTTCCCCGGACCGGCCGGAACCCTGGCGGTCGAGGCCGCCCTGAAGCTGGCCCGCAAGGTCACCGGACGCACCGAGGTGATCGCCTTCACCGGAGGCTTCCACGGCGCGTCACTCGGAGCCCTCGCCGCCACGACCTCCCCGCTGCTGCGTGGAGCGGCTGGCGTCCCGCTGACCGACGTCACGATCCTCCCGTACGGCGACGCCCCCGACGCGGCCGCCGCCCTGGAGCGCGCCGAGGCCGGCCCCCCGCCCGCGGCGATCCTGCTGGAGACGGTCCAGGGCGAGGGCGGACTCCACACAGCGCCCCGCCTCTGGCTGGCCCGGATCCGTGAACTCGCCGACGCCACCGGCGCGTTGGTGATCGTCGACGACATCCAGGCGGGCTGCGGACGCACCGGCACCTTCCTCAGTTTCGAGGACGCCCCCGAACTCCGCCCCGACCTTGTCTGCCTGTCGAAGTCCCTCAGCGGCATGGGGCTGCCCATGGCGGCCCTGCTGATCCGGCCCGAGATCGACCAGTGGGCGCCCGGCGAGCACAACGGCACCTTCCGTGGCCACAACCTCGCCTTCGTGGCGGGCTCCGCAGCACTCGACCACTGGACCGACCCGCACTTCACCCACCACACGGCCGAACTGGCCACCGCCATCCGCACCAGCCTCGTGAGCATCACCGACTCCCTCCCAGCGGGTGCCGCCGAAGTCGTCGGCAAGGGAGCGATGAGCGGACTCAGGTTCCCCGACCCCGAAGCAGCCGAGCGGGTACGACGGGCCTTGTTCCGCGCCGGCGTCATCGCCGAGACCTCAGGACTGGGACACGTACTGAAGCTCCTGCCCCCCTTGACGATCTCACTCGCCGACTGGAAGGAAGTGGCGGACCTCATGGGCGACACCGTCCAGGCGCTTGCCACGGCCTAGCCGGCCGGCGCCCCGGGGAGCCGGCCGTACGGCGGCCGTCCCCGGGGGCGGGTGGTGCGTTCAGGCCCAGGCGCTCACACCGTGCCGCCGGCCCCTACCTGGATTCCTCAGCCTCGCGGCATACGGGGCACGTCAGGCTGCGGGCCGCTCGGTCATGAGTCACCTTGCCCGGACTCGCGGTCTCACGGAGAAGCTTGCTCTCGGAACGCACGTGATCAGTGCACACAGCTGCTCCGCACACTCGGCAGACGGCGATCGCGGCCACCGTTCGACCCTGCTGGGCACATTCGTAGCAGTTCATGGCCGGACCTTCCTTCGGACGATGTCATCGCATGCTCTGGCCGTCCGCCGGCGGCCGGAGTACAGAGCCGTGCCCAGCGGCCAGGCGGCAGCGCCGGAGCCTGTCGCATCGTTCGATCAACTCCGTAGGAGCGAGGGGTGCGCCCTGATCATGGATTCCTCCCTGCGGTCTGGCCCGAGTGGACCACGCCCCTCACCTATACGGTCGCAGCCGTCGGATCCCGCCGCATCCTGAGTCCTCGTATGCCGGGCCATTCTCGGGTTCCTGAGCGGGGGTGTGCGGTAGGTTGCCCGCCATGACTGATCTCGGACCCGTCGCCTGGCCACCTGCCCCGATAAGGACCGAACGGCTCGTGCTCCGTGAGTCCGAGGCCCGGGACCGCGCGGCGTTCATCGACTTGTTCGCCTCGCCAGAGGTGGGCACCTATGTCGGCGGCGCTCGACCGCGTGATGAGCTCGAGCGTGCGGTGCCTGAGGTGCCCGGGCGGCGCCCCGGCTTCTTCGTGATCGATCTCGACGGGGCGATGATCGGCATGGTCACGCTCGACCGGCGCGACGCAGGACGTCAGGGGCGCGTCCGTCCCGATGGCGGGGAGACCGAGCTCGGCTACATGTTCCTGCCGCAGTCCTGGGGATTCGGGTACGCCGCCGAGGCGTGCACGGCGGCACTCGACTGGTTCTCCGACGCGCTTCCCGGCGAGCCGGTGGTGCTCTGCACCCAGACTGCCAACGACCGCGCGATGCGCCTCGCGGCGAAGCTGGGGTTCACTGAGGCGGAGCGGTTCGAGGAGTTCGGCGCCGAGCAGTGGTTCGGCGTGAGGTTGGCGGTCACGCCGTCTGGTTGAGGTCCGCCACCTGCGTGGACCCCACCGCCATCGACGCAGCCCCAGGCCGATGACCTGGGGCTTCGTCGGGGTAGGGGACTGTGCCCTTTACCGGTCGAGGACCTCCCCCCACGCGTGGCCGATGATGCCGGCGATGCCTCCCAGAACAGCCATCACGAACAGCAGGACCTCGCGTCGGCTCCCGCCCGATGCACGGTGGTTGGCGCTGCGCTGGGCAACGAACCCCTGTCGACCATGGCGGGACTCTGGCGCGCTGGACGGGCAGGTGCCGAGGATCGTCCCGAGCCTGCGGAGCGTCCCGGCCCGGCCAGCTGAGCAGGCGGCCTGGGGCAAACCCACATGAGCTTCACGGAACCGCGCACTGAGCCAGACTCAGGGAGCCTCATCAGCGCCGTTCAAGAACCCGTGACTGCGCTCCACCTTCGCCACATGCAGCGTGTAGCTCTGGTACCACTCGGCTCGTCCGCGCTCTTGCGCCGCGCGGTGCTCGACGTTGGTCCGCCACGCGGTGAGGGCATCGGCGTCACGGAAGTAGCTGACGGTGATGCCCAGTCCGCCAGGAGTCTGGGCGTGGTCCATCCCCAGGAACCCGGCAACGCCCTGCACCAAATCCTCCATGCGTGCGTTGGTCTCGCTGAAGTCGTTCTGGTTCTCGGTTCGCACCGCGGTGAAAACAGCCACGTAATAGGGGGGTTCATGGGCCTCGACGGACGTGACAGGCACTTCGGAGTGACGGCTCATGGCGTCAATGCAGGGCAGGGTGCTCCAGCGATCCGGCGTCATTCCTGAACGCGAGAGGTCGGCCACGGAGCGGCCATCCGCGGCGTGCGCTCCAACCCTGTACAGCCTGATCCGGCCCCCCGATCGGCGGGGCCCCGTCATACCTCGGTATGACGTTCTGTCAGCACAGTGAACGCACAGCCGCTTCTTTGTCTCTTGCACGGTGCACACCCCCCTGAACTGAGGAGGAACGCACTGTGCGTTCACACCGCCACATACGAACGAACCCTGTCGGCCCCGTGGCCCTCGTGCTCGCCGCGGTCGGAACGGTCCTGGCCGTGCCGCCCGCACCTGCCTCGGCCGCGGGACCTGCCGCACGGGCCGACCTCCGTGCCGACGTGAACCGCGACGGGCGGGTCGACGTCACCGGACGCACCGACACCACGGGTGAGGACACCTGGTCCGTGGGCCGCGGAGCGGTCTACCTGCCCAACATCGACGATGACACCAAGCGCTGCCCAGTCACCGGACCCGGCGGCAGACCACTGTCCGACGCCAAACTGGCCGCCTGCAACGACGCCTCCGACACCCGCGTCAACGGCTCCGCCGACGCCGCCGACCTCGCCCGTGTCCGCTCGGTTCCGATGAGCGGCCTGCCGTCGGGCGCCAAGGGCAGCGTCAAGGTCACCACCGGCGCCAAGCACACCCGCGTCTACCTCAAGCGTGCGGGCAACTGGGTCATGGTCACGCCGCAGACCAGACTGTCGGCGGCAGAGTTGCGTTCCGGCGTGGAGTTCGGGGTCGAGGCCACCGACGTCATCCGGGACACGCGCAAGTGGGACGGCAAGACGGCCATCCGTCTGACCGTGACGGCGGGCGGCCAGAGCACATCCGACTCGATCACCCTGCGCGTCGCCCCCCTCCTCACCCACCATCATCTCCAGAAGGCCCAGCAGATGATGGTCACCAAGCTGAACAGTGACGCGGACTGGAGCGGGCTTCAGGGCAAGTTCGTCACCGATCTGAAGAAGGAGGCGGAGAAGGCCGGCATCACCCGGCCCCTGGTGACGTTCGACAAGTACCAGGACCCCTGGGCGCAGGACTTCGTCGAGCCGGCCTACGTCAGCATGACCGGAACGAACGGGCGTCGGCACGTGATGCGGGTGATGCTGCGTTCCGCGCAACCGGACCGTGAGGCCGGCCGGGAGCTGTTCGAGAAGGTGCGGGGACGGGACATCGGAGTCGTGCAGGCCTTCGACGCGTCGGCACCTGCGGACTGGTCTCTCAACTCCATGGGGAACCTGGAGACCATCCCGCCGTACGCTCAGGGCGGCCGCGCGTTCCCGGCCGGACGGATCATCATGGGGTGGCGCAAGGACAGCGGCAAGCGGCCCTCGGCGACCATGCGTACGCTGCTGAAGTCCCAGGGGCTCCAGGATCCGTTGCTCCTGGACACCTCCTGGCTGGAAGTCGGGCACGTCGACGAGTTCGTGCAGTTCCTGCCCGCCGACACTCCGCGTGGCTGGCGGATCGGCGTGGCCGACCCTGGAGCGGGCCTGGACCTGCTGCGCGACGCTCAGCGCGCGGGCCATGGAAGCACCAGGATGTTCTCCGTTCCGGGCCTCGGGGGCTCCCCGCCGCTTGAGGAGACCATCGACCAGGCCCTCGCCTCTCGACACCTGGTGGCCGACAACACGATGGCGGCCCAGCGGATCGCGGCCAATCTGGACACTCTCAAGCGTGAGACCGGCGTGACCGACGACGAGATCGTGCGCGTGCCTGCCCTCTACACGCGCGGCTCGATGGCCCGTACAGCGGGTGGGGAGGAAGTCCCCGTGCCGCGACTGACACGCATGGGGGGTGGCGCAGGGGGTGGCACGCCCCTGCTGGACGGGCTGAAGGAGCGCGGTCAGCAGCGGTGGCTGGCCGGGGACGGAACCGACTCCGGCTCCGCCGCGGCCGCCCGGGCGACCGTCGCGACCAGCGCGTACGTGCCCGGCGCGGTCAACGGCATCCTCCTCAGCCGCGACCGCTACCTCGCTCCCCGCCAATGGGGTCCTGTGATCGGCGGCAAGGACATCTTCACGCAAGCCGTCACAGCGGCCTATGTGCGAGCGGGCATGAAGGTGTCGTACATCGACGACTGGTACACGTACCACCTCGGCATGGGCGAGGTGCACTGCGGCACCAACACCCTGCGTGATGCCTCCGCCGCCTGGTGGCGAGCGGCAGGACCGACGACGCCGTAGCACTCGGCGCCTCGCACACGGCGTCCCTCCGGAACCCCTGGCCTACCGCGTCGGGCTCACGCCTGCCCGGGCCCGCCAGGAGTTCCGGAACACGTCGTCGTACGGCCAACCCTGCCCGGCCCGTCCCCGTCGGCGCCGACCACCTGCTCGACGTACTCACCGCGCCGCACCCGGCGCTCGACCCTACGGTGGCACCATGACCGACCTCGACAAGAACAAGGCCGCGGCCAAAGCGTTCTACGACTTGATGTTCAACCAGTGCCGCCCGGCGGAGGCCATCGACCGGTTCGCCGGTGACACCTACATCCAGCACAACCCGCACGTCGCCGACGGCAAGCAGGCGTTCATCGACTACTTCGAACGCATGGCCGTCGAGTATCCCGGCAAGCGCGTCGAATTCAAGCGCGCCTTCGCGGAAGGCGACCACGTCATCCTGCACTGCCACCAGATCTGGCCCGACGAGGAGTACGCGGGCATCGACATCTTCCGCTTCGACACGGGCGGCAAGATCGTCGAACACTGGGACGTCCTCCAGGTCATCCCGCCCACCTCCGCGAACGACAACACCATGTTCTGAGCGACGCCCCAGGCTGGGTGCCCGGCCCGGGCAGGAACCCGAGAACGCGCACCGCGGCCCGGCACCACAGCCTGTTCATCTGGGGGGCCGGACGGACTCCCGGATCACCAACTGCGTGCTGAGCACCACGTGGTCGTCGGTCCCGACGCTCTCCTCCCGGTCGAGAGCCAGGCGTACGGCGGTCCGCCCGAGCTCCTCGTAGGGGACGCGGACCGTGGTGAGGGCCGGTGTCAGGTCCGTGGCGTAGGGGACGTCGTCGAAGCCGACCACGGAAACGTCATGGGGCACCCGCAGTCCCGCCTCGCGCAGGGCGGCCAGCGCGCCCACGGCGATCGCGTCGGTGCCGGCGTGGACGGCGGTGAAGTCCAGGCCGGCGCCCAGGGCGTCCCGCACCCGCCGGTAGCCCGAGGTGCGGGTGTACGAGCCCGGAAGGTCCAACTCCGCCTCATCCGCCGTCGCATGGGCGCGCAGAGCGGCCGCGTGGCCGTCGCGGCGCTCGTCGGCGCTGCTCAGCCCGGGCTCGCCGCCGAGGAAGAGGATGCGCCTGTGTCCGGCTGCGAGCAGGTGCGAGGTGGCCTGGAAGGCGCCGCCCCGGTTGTCGTACTCGACCACGGTCGCGGGGCTCCCGGCGGGCAGGGGAGGGCGCCCGACCAGCACCAGCCGGGATCCGGCGGCGTCGAGAGCCTTGGCGTACTCGGCCATACGACGGTGGTAGGCGTCGTCGGGCACCACACCGCCGACGAGGACGACCGCGGCGGCATGCTGCTCCCGCATGAGCTGCACCAGGTCGTTCTCCCGGGCGGCGTCGCCGTGTGTGGAGCAGACCAGGCTCAACCGGCCGCGGCTGGTGGCCTCCTGCTCCACGCCGGCGGCGACGTGGGCCAGGGAGGGACCGGTGATGTCCTTGATGACGAGGGCGACGGGACCGGCGACCCTTCCGGAGAGAGCCTTCGCGTGGACGTTCACCACGTAGTGCAGTGACTCCACGGCCGCCATGACGCGGGCCCTCGTCTCCGCCGACACCGGGTAGTTTCCGGCCAGGGCACGGGAAACGGTTGCTACGGAAACGCCCGCCTTGGCCGCGACATCGCGGATCGTGCTCGGGCCCTCCGACCCAGCTGTCTTCCTCCTGGCTTTGCCGCGCCCAGAGGGTTTGCGGGCACTTCCACCGTTGTCCGTCACAAGCCCGACGTTACTGCATACGGCACTGCTTGCGGCCTGGTGGAGGAACCAACTAGCGTGGTCGTGCAGTAAGCGTTTTCTATTCCGTTTTCTATTCCTCACTTACACAGACTTAGGGGCTCCGCCATGTCCGCCACGTACCTGCGCTGGGGTCACGACGACCTGTGTCTGCTCCTCTCCTGGGAGCCCGAGGGCCCGGTCACGGTGCTGGCCGCGGGTGAGGCGCCCTCGCTGCCCGACCCGGTGCGCGAGCCGGAACGGTGTGCCCAACTGGCCCGGCGGGCCCTGCCCCTGGTCGAGATCCAGACCACGGACAGCGGACGGCTGGGCACATCCGGCAAGCGTCACGTGGACGGCGCCGCGGCCCGGTGCCTGCGCTACTCGGGCCATGAGGAGAGCGAGAGCGGCGATGTTCGCGTGCTGAGTGTGCACATGACCGACGAGACCTCCGGTCTGGCGGTCACCGCTGTCTACACGCTGCGCGCCGGCATACCCGTCCTGCATGCCGAGGCTCTGGTGGAGAACACGGCGGACACGGGCGACACGGCGGATACCGCCGGCCCCGCCGACCCGGCAGACGCCGGCGGGCGTCCGGTCTTCCTGGAGTACGTCTCCTCTTTCGCCCTGTCCAACCTGGCGCGGCACCTCCCGGTCGGCGAACGCTGGGAGGACGGCCTGTCACTGTGGCTGGCCGCCAACCCCTGGAGCGGCGAGTTCCGCTGGTCCCGGGCCACCCTGGCGGAGCGCGGCCTGTACGACGTCGGCATGGTCGCCTACGGCCAGACCGGCTCGAAGAACCGGATCGCCGTGACCAGTACCGGTTCCTGGTCCTCCTCCGAGTACCTGCCGATGGGCTGCCTTGAGCAGCCGTCCACCGGCCGTGCGCTGCTGTGGCAGATCGAGCACAACGGTTCCTGGCACGCCGAACTCGGCGACCGGTTCGACGACGTGTACCTCGTGCTGTCCGGCCCCACCGACCGGGAACACCAGTGGCGCCGTGCGCTCATGCCCGGCGACAGCTTCCGTACCGTCCCGGCCGCCGTCGCCCTGGTCGCCGAGGGCGGCTTCGAGGCCGCCCTCGCGGCGATGACCGCACACCGCCGCGCGACCCGACGACCGCACCCCGACCTGGAGCAACTCCCTGTCGTCTTCAACGACTTCATGAACAGCCTGATGGGCGAGCCGAGCACCAAGGCCCTGCTGCCCCTGATCGACGCTGCGGCGGCAGCCGGCGCCGAGGTCTTCTGCGTCGACGCGGGCTGGTTCGACCCTGAGCCGCCCGGCACGGTGGGCCCGGGCGGGGTGCCGGGCTGGTGGGACGCGGTGGGGGAGTGGCGTGAGGCGGCGTCCCGGTTCCCGGGAGGGCTGGGCGAGGTGATCGAGCGGATCCGTGGCGCGGGCATGGTGCCGGGGCTGTGGCTGGAACCCGAAGTCGTCGGTGTACGCAGTCCGATCGCCGCCGAGCTGCCCGACGAGGCGTTCTTCCGCCGTGACGGCGTCCGTGTGACGGAGTGGGGCCGCCACCAGCTCGACCTGAGGCACCCGGCGGCCCGCGCGTACCTGGACGCCGTCGTGGACCGGATGGTCGACGACTACGGCGTGGGCTGTCTGAAGCTCGACTACAACATCGACATCGGCGCCGGCACCGACGGCCCGGACGGCACCGCCGGGCTCGGCGACGGTCTGCTGGGTCACAACCGCGCCTACCTCGCCTGGCTCGACGGCGTCCTCGACCGGCACCCCGCCCTGGTCCTGGAGAGCTGCGCGGCGGGCGGCAGCCGCACCGACCACGCGATCCTCTCCCGACTGCCCATCCACTCCGTCACCGACCAGCAGGACTTCCGGCTGCTGCCCGCCATCGCCGCCGCCGCGCCCGCCGCCGTCACCCCGGAACAGGGCGCGATCTGGGCCTACCCCCTGCCCGAGCACACCGAGGCCGACCTCGGCACGGTGATGGTCTCGGCGCTGCTCGGCCGGGTGCATCTCAGCGGCCGCCCCGATCTGCTGACCGACGCACAACTCGCCGTCGTACGAGAGGCGTTGGACACGTACAAGACCTACCGCCACCTCCTGCCGACCACCCGAGCGCACTGGCCGCTCGGCCTGCCCGGCTGGCGCGACGGTTGGATCGCCCTCGCCCTGACGACACCGGACGACGCCGCCACCCTGCTCGCCCTGTGGCGTCGCGAAGGTGCTGCGGCGACCGTGACGGTGCCGCTGCCGTGGGTTCCCGAAGGCGCGCAGCCTCACGGGCTGTTCGCATCCGGGCCCGGCACCACGCTCGCCTGGGACGAGCGCGCGCGTGCGCTGACGGTGGGACTCGCGGCTCCATCGGCCGTCCTGGTCGCCTTCGGCGGGAAGGCGTAGTAACCGTATTCTGAATCAGTGCTGATGGCGAGCGGCAGTCACAGCGTCCCACGGTGCCGTCTGGCCTGGGTGCGCGCTCGAAGCTGAAGGGGTTCGGCTGCCCAACTGCCCAGTTCAGCAGCAGTTTCGGTGCAACCTGCGCGCAAATCTGGCGAAACAATTGACCACCTTCCTCTTGTCGGGTGGCCGCCTGTGGTCTTACGGTCCACGGGAAACGGTTTCTACAGCCAAATCTTTCCCCCTTTCTCTTGCCCTGCCTCCAGTCGCCCGCGGGCTCCCCCTGTCGCAGGCACTGTCCGCCCTTCTCCGGAGGACCGATGAGCAGCACCCGTACGAGAGCCTTGGCCGGCGCGGCCGCCGCCCTGTCCCTGTCCCTCGTCCTGAGCGCCTGCGGCGGCGGTGGCGACACCGACTCGGCAGCGAAGACCACCAAGGGCAAGGTCCAGCTGGAGTTCTGGAGCTGGACCGACGGCATCCAGCAGCAGGTCGACGTCTGGAACAAGGAGCACCCCGAGACTCGGGTGAAGTTCGTCAACGCGGCCGGCGACACCGTGTACCAGAAGCTGCGCGCGGCGGTGACCTCCGGCAACGCGCCTTGTCTGTCGAAGATGGACGGGATGAACCTGGCGAACTTCGCCGCCGACGGGTTGCTCACCGACATCACCGAGATCGCCGCGCCGTACAAGTCCCGCTATACGACGCCCGCCTGGAACGCGGTAAGCCCCGGCGGCGCCACCTACGGCATCCCCACCGGTTCCTCACCACTGTTCACCGCCTACCGGGCGGACCTCTTCCAGAAGTACGGCATCAAGGAGCCGAAGACCTGGGACGACGTGATCGCCGCGGGCAAGGCGGTGCGGAAGAAGGACAAGGACGTCAAGATCTACAACATGGCCGGCGAGGACCCGAGCACCCTCGTCGACCTGTCCTGGGAGTCGGGCGCGCGGTGGTACGACATCGCCGGTGACCACTGGGAGATCGGCTTCACCTCGCCCGAGGCGCTCAGGGCGGGCGAGGTCGTGCAGCAGCTGGTCGACGACGACCTCGCCTCCAACGCCTCCTACGCCGACCCGGGCGTCTTCAAGACATGGGACCTCGGCAAGACGATCATGATGACGACGTCGACCTGGCAGCTACCGATCTACGACACCAACTTCCCCAGGTCCAAGGGCAGGTGGCAGCTCGCGGACGCACCGCTCTTCGACCCGGCCGAGCCGCGGACCTCCAGCAACTTCGACGTGACCGCCGTACTCAAGGGCTGCGCGTACCCCGACCGGGCCGCCCAGTTCGCTTCCTGGCTGTCCAGCAGCAAGGAATCCCTGACCGCGCTCACCGACCCCGCCTCCAAGTCGGGCCTGTTCCCGGCGGTCAAGGACGTCTCCCCGTACGTCGACAAGATCATCCCGACGGAGATGTTCAACGGGAAGTCCGACAGCGCGCAGGTGATCACCACCGCCGCTTCCCGGGTCGGTGACCAGTGGCAGTACGGGCCGAACTACGCGGCCATGTACTCCGAGATGCAGAAGCAGTGGGGCAAGGTCATGAAGAAGGAACTCACCGTGCAGGAGATGCTGACCCATCTTCAGGGCTGGGTGCTCGCCGACCTGAAGGACAAGGGCGTCAAGGCCGTCGCGGCCGGCTGATCCACCTGATCTGCTGATCCACCTGATCTGGAGACTGCCTTGTCCACCCTCACGCGACCGGCGAAGGTCGCCACCGAATCCCCGGTCCGGCGGACCTCCCCCCGCCGGACCGGAAGACGGGGAGCCTACAAGGGCCTGCTGTTCATGCTGCCCTTCCTGATCGGCTTCCTCCTCACCTACGTCGTCCCGATCGGCTACGCCTTCAGCCAGAGCCTGCACGAGAAGAAGAGCAGCGGCATCGGCTTCGGCCCGACGAAGATCGTCTACGCGGGCTTCGCCAACTTCTCGGCGATCCTGTCGGACGGCACCTTCTGGACCGGCATGCTGCGCACGCTCCTCTTCGGGGCCGCGCAGATCACCGTGATGCTGGGCATCTCCCTGCTGCTTGCCCTGCTGCTCGACGGCGTCGCGGCCCGCGCGGTCCGCTTCTTCCGGGCGGGCCTGCTCATCCCGTACGTCATCCCGGGCGTGGTCTCCACCCTGATCTGGCTGTTCCTCTACAGCCCGACCGCCAGCCCGATCGTCGACATCGCGGACAAGGCCGGCACGAGCGTCACCTTCTTCGGCGGCCTGAACACCTATCTCTCCCTGGGCAACCTGCTCACCTGGCAGGGCATCGGCTTCAACATGATCCTCATCTCCGCCTCGCTCCAGGCGCTGCCGCGCGAACTGTACGAGGCCGCCCGGCTCGACGGGGCGAAGGAGTGGCGGATCGCCTGGTCGATCAAGGTGCCCAACATCACCGGCATCCTCGTGCTGACCGGCATGTTCTCCCTGATCGGCCGACTCCAGCTGTTCACCGAGCCGCTGTTCCTGCGGTATGTGGCGCCGGAGTCCATCAGCACGGACTTCACGCCGATGCTGGAGATCTTCGACCGGGCCTTCAAGACCGGCGACTACCAGTACGCGGCCGCGGAGTCGCTGGTCCTCGCCGTCGTCACCGGTGTTCTCGCCTTCGTCTTCTACCGCGTCACGAACAGGAAGATGTCATGAGCAGCGTCGCCCACGGGGGCGGTGTGCGCCCCACCCGCCGCGCGGTGGCGCTCACCACCGGCCTCCTGATCGTCTTCCTCGTCTACTCCCTCGCCCCCACCTGGTTCCTGCTGGTCGCCTCCACCAAGAACCAGACGGACCTGTACTCCACGTTCGGCCTGTGGTTCTCCTCCAACCATCTCGCCGACAACTTCACCGCGATCTGGGACTACCACGACGGGGTCTTCGGCCGCTGGCTCCTCAACTCCGTCGTCTACTCCACCGTCGGCGCCGCGGGGTCGACCCTGGTCTCGCTCGCTGCCGGCTACGGGCTGGCGAAGTACTCGTTCAAGGGCCGGGGCACCCTGTTCGGACTGATCGTCGGCGCCTCGCTGTTGCCGAGCACCCTGCTGGCGTTCCCGCTCTACCTCGTCTTCGCGGAGATCGGGCTCACCAACACCGTCTGGGCGGTGCTGATCCCGTACTTCATCAACCCCTTCGGTGTCTACCTCGGCAAGGTCTACGCCGACACCTCGGTGCCCGTCGAGCTGCTGGAGGCGGCCCGTATCGACGGTGCCGGCGAGACACGGATCTTCCTCGCGGTCGCGCTCCGGCTGATGCGCACCGGCGGCATCACCATCTTCATGCTCGACTTCGTCAACATCTGGAACAACTTCTTCCTCCCCCTGTTCATGCTCAATGGCGAGCGCTCCTTCCCCGTCACCCTGGGCCTCTTCTCCTGGGTGCAACAGGCGCAGACCTCCCGCGACATGAACACCCTCGTACTCACCGGGTCGCTGCTGTCGATCATTCCGCTCGCGGTCTTCATGTTCGCGCTCCAGAAGTACTGGCGCAGCGGAATCCTCATGGGCAGCCTCAAGTAAAGGAACAACCGTGCCCAACGCACCCAGAAGACGTGACGTGCTCAAGTACGCCGGAGCGACCGGTGCCGCGGCCGCCGCGATCGGCCTGCCGACGGCCGCACCCGCGGCCGCCGCCGAGTCGGACACCTCGCGTGCACGCGGCTGCGCCCCGCTGGACGTCGTGGTCTTCGGCGACGCGGACTCCGAGGCCGCGCACCATCTCAACGCCACCCTCTCCGACACGGTCACCGGTGGCCTCGGCCAGCCCGCCCGCGTCCTCAACCCGACCGCTCCCGCGTCGTACTGGGGCGGCACCCTGAAATTCGACGTCGCCGTCCGCCCGAGCGGCACCACCTACGTCACGGTCCGGCTGTGGGGCGACGACCACGACGACACCTCCGAGGAGGCCGCGGCCGGCACCGACATGTGGCGGCTCCAGCTCTTCTGCGAGGGCAAGCAGGTGGGCTACCAGGACCAGGGCGCCGTGGACAGCCTCGACATCCTCGACACCGCCCCGCGCACCCCGGGCCGCTTCTTCTTCCACACCCTGCCGCTGCCGGAGAAGATGACCGCCGGCCGGAAGAAGGTGACCCTGGAGATCCGGGCGATGGGCCGCATCTGGGCCTACGGCCAGAACGCCACGCAGCTCTACCGCACCATGACCACGCCCTCGCGCGGCATCTACCGCCTCTACACCCACACCGACCCCTACTTCGTGCCGCCCAAGGGCGAGGTCCAGGGGACCGCGCCCACGCCGACCGCGCGCACCGGCGGCGAGGAGGTCATCGACGCCATCAAGGCGCGGGTGCAGAAGGACCAGAGGAACCTCCTCACCACCGGCAACCCGGCCACCCTGGACGGCTGGGCCATGCAGTCGCTGGCCGAGGGCTATCTGTGGCAGGGCAGCCCGGCCCACGGCAGGCCGGAGGCGATCGACCGTGTGCTCCAGGCGATCGACGGCCGGTACATGGCGTGGAAGGCCGACTCCACCGTCATGACCGGCTCCGACCAGCAGTGGCAGGGCTTCGGCCGGGTCGGCCTGGTGCTGGCCCTGCTGTGGGAGCACCTCGGCGCCCGCCTCGACGAGCGGGTCACCGGTTCTCCGTACGCCATCGCCAACCCCGGCTTCGAGTCCGGTGCCGCCACGCCCACCGCGTGGCAGATGCCAGGCTGGGCCACCGCGGGCGGCGGTACCTGGACCCGAGACAGCACCGTCTCGCACTCCGGCACCGCCTCGCTCAAACTCCAGGTCACCACGGCCAACGGCTACAGCTACGTCAGCCCCGCGTCGAAGACTCGTATAGCCCAAGGCACCTACACATACGGAGCCTGGATCAAGACGGACGGCGTCACCGGCCTCGGAGCCCACATCGACCCGCTGTTCTACGACGCGAGCGGCAAGATCGTCGGAAGCGACCACAAGGTGTACGCGGCCAAGGGCACCCACGACTGGGAGTACGTCGAGTTCGTCTTCGACACCCCGGCCGGCGCCACCCAGGTCGACATGCACCTGCGCCTGTCCGGCCCCGGCAGGGCCTGGTTCGACGACGTCACCCTCGTCGCCCCCGCCGACACGACCACCCCCGTGCCGCCGGTGCGCAAGGCCGCCTACGTCGACATGCTCAGGTCCAGCCGCGACTACTGGCGACAGCACTTCCCGCACTACAGCAACCAGGCCCAGATCTGCGCCATCGGCCTCTACCAGACCAACCGCGGCCTGAAGCTCCTCGCCCCGGACCTGGCCCAGTCCGAGGACAGGGCCCGCGACTACCTGTACCAGTCGATCGGGATGGTCCCCTACCTCGGTCCGGAGGACGCGAACGGCAAGCCGACCAAACCGCTCGGTGACGGCTACCACCAGGTGACCAAGGCGGGTCTGACCCGTGAACTCGGGTATGTCGGCAGCTACGGGGAGGTCATCGACTGGCTGGTCATGATGTACGAGTCGGTCACGCGCGGGTACCAGGGACAGGAAGCGCCCGAACTGCGCGACCACATGGTCATGATGACCAAGGCGCGCGGGAGGTTCCGGGTCGTCGACGTCGACAAGGACCACCACCGGATCTCCCGTATCGAGACCGTCATCGGCTGGCGCAACGAGGTGTTCCCCGGTGAGACCGCGTACGCCTCCCGCACCGCCTGGGACTCCAACCCCGTGATGTCGGCGGCCGTGTTCAAGGACCCCGACATCGTCGGCTGGACACAGGAGATGGTCGCCGACGGCCAGCTCTACCCGCAGTTGAACCTCCAGGCCACTCACACCTGGACCAGGGTCGGCCTGAACGCCCTGCGGTTCCTCTCCCGTGACTGGCCGGAGTTCCAGTCCCTGGCCTCCCGACCGGCCCGGATCCCGACCGACTGGGACCAGCCCGACTTCGTCCTCACCGACGAGGAGAACGGCTGCGTGGCAGTGAAGAACGGCAGGGAACTCCTCTTCGCCTCGCTCTACTTCCGCTCCCGCCAGGGCGTGAACAACTACGCCCGCATCCACCACGTCACCCCCGTCGACCAGCGCTCCGCCACCATCCGCGAGCGCAGCGCGGGCACCACCGACAAGACCTTCACGGCCCGCGACTGGGTCCTGTGGGACTACGCCATCAACGACCCCGGCGCCGCCCACATCCCGCCCGGCGGCTTCCCGCCACCCGGCGACGCCCTCCACCAGGCACTCGCCGGCGACGTCTACCACCTGGCCCCCGTCCCCGACGACATCCCGGACCCCACCCTCGGCGTCCACTTCGACGGCGTGGAGACCATGCTCGTAGGCCGCGCACCCTTCTATCTCTGCGAATACGGCGACTACCTCATCGCCATGAACACCAGCACCGACAAGACCTTCACCCTCCCCGCCCGCCAGGACTTCGGCCCCGCCCGGGACCTCGCCACGGGCAGGAAGTTCGGTGCCGGCCACCGGCCGAAGCTCGGCCCGCTCAGCACGCTCGTGCTGTACCGGGGCTGAACCCACTCCCGGGCCGGTGCGGTGCGAGAGAACCGCACCGGCCCACGTCGCTACCTCGACCTTCTCGTGCGGTCCGTGAGGTACGCCGCCTATCCAGCTATCCAGCTATCCAGCTATCCGGGAGGGCCACACGTGATCGACCTAGGCCGCATCCGCCTGTTCTTCACGAGCTTGGGGCCTTCCGACGCTACGGGCCTGCTGCTGGTCCATGGCTGGGGTGGCGACGGCCGGGAATGGTCGGTCCACGCGGAAACGCTGGCCGACCGGTTCCGCGTGATCGTCCCCGACCTGCGCGGTCACGGCCGCTCCGAAGCGCCGGAACAGGGCAACTCGCCGCTGGAGATGGCGGACGATCTGGCCGTGCTGGTCGAGGCCCTGGACTGCGACCCGGTCGTCGCCGTCGGCCACTCCATGGGCGGGCAGGTGGTCAACCTGCTCGCCGTACGGCATCCGGGACTGGTCCGGTCGGTCGTCGCCCTCGACCCCGCCCACGGGGCGCACGGTGCCGAGGTGGACGGCATTCCGAGGAGGCTGTCCGAGTACCGGGAGCAGGGGGCTCGGGCGGCCGCCGCCTTCGTGGCCGGGGCCTTCTCCGCGCACGCCCCGACCGGCCTGGGCACCGCTCACATACGCACCATGCTCGGCACCCCGGACCACGTCATTGCCCAGGCATACGCCGGCATGTACACCGACCCGGACGCCGTCGGTGTCCGCCCGCACAGCGAGGCGTACCTGCGCAGGCGTACGCAGCCAGCCCTGACGGTGTGGACGTCGGCCGAGGCCGCCGAGTGGGAGCGAGGCACCCTTCACGTACCCGGCTCGCGTGTGGACCACTGGCCCGGGGTCGGCCACTACCTGCACGAGGAACGCCCCGAGCGGACCGTGCGGCTCATCCAGGACTGGGCGGATGGGGCCACTGCCGGGGCTTCCCTGCGACTGCCCTGAAGCAGGCGCCGAGGGTGACCGCGCGGTCACCCCGCAGCTGTCGGACCTGATCGCCCCCGGCTGCGGGGGAGGCCGCCTCGATGGCCCGACCGGTCGTGGCGCGGCCCGGTCACGCGAACGGACAGGCTCGCGATCGACAACCAGGACGCTCGAAGCGGGCTTGTGTCCCCGTCGGCGCCTGATGGTCGCCCCTGCCAGGCCACGGACCTCGGGACGTTCGGGTCAGGTGAGGTCGAACCGATCGAGGTTCATCACCTTGTCCCACGCGGCCACGAAGTCACGCACGAACTTGTCTCCCGCGTCCTGGGACGCGTAGACCTCCGAGACGGCTCGGAGCTGGGAGTGTGAACCGAAGATGAGGTCGACCGCGGTGGCGGTCCACTTGAGCTCGTTCGTGGCGCGATCGCGGCCTTCGAATACGTTCTCGTCCGAAGCCGCGACCTTCCACTCCGTGCCCATGTGGAGCAGGTTGACGAAGAAGTCGTTGGACAAGGTCTCGGGCCGGTCTGTGAAGACACCGTGGGGTGATCGCTTGAAGCCGGTGTTCAGGACCCGCATGCCGCCGATCAGCACCGTCATCTCGGGAGCGGTCAGCGTCAACAGGTTGGCGCGATCCAGAAGCAGGGTCTCCGGCGACAGCTTCTCTCCCGCCCGGAGGTAGTTGCGGAACCCGTCGGCTCTGGGTTCGAGCACGGCGAACGCCTCCACGTCGGTCTGGTCCTGCGAGGCGTCCGTGCGCCCCGGTGCGAACGGGACCGTGATGTCGTATCCGGCGTTCTTCGCGGCTTGCTCGACGGCCGCGCACCCGCCCAGGACGATCAGGTCGGCGAGCGAGACCTTCGTTTGGCCGTTGTGCGAGAGGTTGAAGTCGTGCTGGATCTGCTCCAGTTTCTGCACCACCTCGGCCACCTCGGGCAGGTCGTTGACCTCCCAGTCCCTTTGCGGCGCGAGCCGGATCCGAGCCCCGTTGGCCCCGCCCCGCTTGTCGGTGCCGCGGAAGCTCGCTGCCGCCGCCCACGCGGTGGTGACCAGCTGGGAGATGGAGAGTCCCGAGGCGACGATCGTGTCCTTGAGGGCGGTGACGTCCGCGTCTGCGACGAGTTCGTGATCGACCTTCGGGACGGGATCCTGCCAAAGCTGCGGCTCGGGGACCCACGGCCCGAGGTACCGCGTGACGGGACCCATGTCGCGGTGCAGCAGCTTGTACCAGGCCTTGGCGAACGCTTCCGCGAGGTAGTCCGGGTTCTCGTGGAAGCTCTTCGCGATCGGGCCGTAGACCGGATCCAGCTTCAGCGCCAGGTCCGTCGTCAGCATCATGGGTGCGTGCCTCTTCGACGCGTCATGGGCGTCGGGCACCGTGTCCTTGGCCGAGGGGTCCGTGGGAGTCCACTGCTTGGCACCGGCAGGGCTCGTCGTCAGCTCCCAGTCGTACCGGAACAGGTTGTCCAGGTAGCCGTTGTCCCATCTGGTCGGCTCGGAGGTCCAGGCGCCCTCGAGCCCACTGGTGAGCGTGTCGGCGCCCTTGCCGCTGCCGTACGTGTTGCGCCAGCCGAGGCCTTGCTGCTCGATGTCGCCGGCCTCGGGTTCCGGACCGATGTACCCGGGGTCGACGGCACCATGACACTTGCCGAACGTGTGCCCGCCGACGATGAGCGCCACCGTCTCCTCGTCGTTCATCGCCATCCGCCCGAACGTCTCGCGAATGTCCCTGGCGGCGGCCATCGGATCCGGGTTGCCGTTGGGTCCCTCCGGATTGACGTAGATCAGTCCCATCTGCACAGCACCGAAGGGAGGGGCGAGTTCCCTGTCGCCGCTGTAGCGCTCATCTCCCAGCCAGGTGTCCTCGGGCCCCCAGAAGACTTCCTCGGGTTCCCAGATGTCCTCCCGCCCGAAACCGAAGCCGAACGTCTTGAACCCCATGGATTCCATGGCACAGTTGCCGGCGAAGACCAGAAGGTCGGCCCAGGAGATCTTCTTGCCGTACTTCTGCTTGACCGGCCAGAGCAGACGGCGCGCCTTGTCGAGGCTTGCGTTGTCCGGCCAACTGTTGAGCGGGGCAAAGCGCTGGGCGCCGGAGCCGCCACCGCCCCGGCCGTCGTCGATCCGGTACGTTCCCGCGGCGTGCCAACTCATCCGGATGAAGAGCGGCCCGTAGTGGCCGTAATCGGCAGGCCACCAGTCCTGCGACGCCGTCATCACCTCGAAGACGTCCCGCTTCAGCGCGTCGAGGTCGAGGCCGGCGAACTCTCTCGGGTAGTCGAAGTCCTCGTCCATCGGATTGGAGCGGGACGAGTGCTGGTGGAGAATCTGGAGGTCCAGCTGATTCGGCCACCAGTCCCGGATTGTTCTGGGCCGGGTCGGCGTGGGGGTCGGGGAGGCGATTGCCGGGTTTTCGCTTTCGCTGCCGGACACGTACGTCCTTCTTTCTGTGTCGGTGTTTCCACGCGCAATGCCGATGATGGTGATGAGTCGGCGTCGGTATGGTCGCGCACCACAAGACCGCATCGCCACGGAACACGCAGAGCACCCGGTGCAAGAAACGTGCGTGAAGAGGCTGGATTTCTCGTCCCGTGTTGGCTTCCTTGTCTGGCGTCAAGGAGTTGGCAGGGTTTGATCTTGGTATGGCTGGGCTCGGTACGTGTATGTCACAGCGGTGGCGGCGGGCTTGCCTTGTCCCCGCCGGTACGTCGGAGGTTCCTTTCCGTACGGAGTATCTGCTCGGCGTGGTGGTCCACTTGCCCTCGGGGCGGCTGACCGATGATTTTTGCGCGCGGTACTGGTCTGTACGCCGAATACCGACTCACGGGAGGCTGACGCCATGCGGAAACTGACCTTCGGCATGAACATGAGCGTGGACGGCTACATCGCCGCGCCCGGCGACGACCTCGGCTGGAGCGTGCCGAGCGACGAGCTGTTCCAGTGGTGGTCCGACCGGGTGGACGCGACGGGCCTGGCGCTGTACGGGCGCAAGCTGTGGGAGACGATGAGCTCCCACTGGCCGACCGCCGACAAGCAGCCGGGTGCCACACCGGCGGCGATCGAGTACGCCGGCCGCTGGCGGGACATGCCGAAGGTGGTGTTCTCCTCCACGACCAGGTCGGTCGACTGGAACACTCGTCTGGTCACCGGCGACGCGGTCACCGAGATCACCAGGCTCAAGGCCGACGACGGCGGCCCCATGGACATCGCCGGTGCCACACTCGCCGCGGCGGCCATGCGGGCGGGGCTGATCGACGAGTACGTGACCGTCACCCATCCGGTCCTGGTGGGCGGCGGCACGCCGTTCTTCACAGCCCTGGACAACTGGGTGAACCTGAGCCTGGTGGAGACCCGGACGTTTCCCGACGGTGTGGTGCTGACCAGGTACGAGACCAGGGGCTGAGTGCCCGACGGTGGATCAGCGCGGGCTTCGGGCGAACCTGCGCGTCCGGGTGGTTCCTGACAACAAAGACGTCAAGGGTGTGACTGGCAACTCACGCCTGCCGCATGCGCATGCAGGTGCAGTCGGTCGTACAGGGTGTGCCGGAGCGGTGTGAAATCCTTCCGGCGAGGATCCGTTTCTCGACGGGTCCGGAGACGAGCAGGAAGGCCATCGCCACGGACAATAGGTCGAGGCGTCGGCCCGTGAACGGTTCGGGAATTCGGGTGGCTTCCGTGGTGTTCGGGTAACACCCGCTCATTTGCCTGCTGCTACCGGGAGACTGCGTCCATGTCCCAGCCCGAGATCGACGCCATCGTCTTCGACGTGCTCGGCACGCTGGTCGACGAACCCGCCGGTATTCGCGCTGGCATTCGTGCACTCGCCCCATCGCTCGATGAGTCCAAGGCCGAGCAGCTTGTGTCTCTGTGGCAGCAGCACGTCGACCGCGAACAGCGCAGCATGCTCGACGGTGTCCGGCCGTACCTCACGAGCGACCTCCTCGACCTGGAAGCCGCTCGGCTCGTCGCCGATGCCGCCGGAGTCGATGACCCCAACGCCGTGGCGGCACTGGCCGTTTGTGGTCGCAGGCTCCCGCCGTGGCCCGACACCGTGGCCGGGCTCGCCCGACTCGCCGAGAGGTTCCCGCTGATCGGACTCTCCAACGCGAGCCGGACGGCACTGCTGGAGCTCAACGCCCACGCCGGGCTGCGCTGGCACCAGGCCCTGTCCGCCGAAGAGGCCCGGACCTACAAGCCGGACCCAGCGGTCTACCAGCTGGCCATCACCCTTTCCGGACGAGCGCCGGAGCGGCTCCTGATGGTCGCTGCCCACGCCTGGGACCTGCGCGGGGCACAGAAACTCGGCCTGCGCACGGCTTACGTGTCCCGCCGTGCCGGCGACCCGCCCACCTCTTCGGACCGGTTCGACCTGTACGCCGACGACCTGGCCGGCCTGGCCGATCAACTCGACCATGCGGGTGGGCCGAGCCCTTGGGTCGTCTGAGGACCGAACCAGGCGCTGCGCGGCCGTGGAACTCGGCGGACTCTCCACGCCGCTGTCGGGCCGCGGCAGGTTGAGGGAGTCCGGCGACCTGGTGGGGCCGGCCGACTGGTGGCGGTGCCGGTGCCGCGTGCGGTGCCCGCCGTGTTCTGGCTCGTTGTTCTGGTCATCATCACGATCGTTTGTGATCGGGCACCGGTGACTCAACGAGGTGCCACCAGGCCATGCGCAGCGCTGGATCCCGGGCGCTGCCAAGACTCACAAAACCCACCGACATCGTTCTCCTGGCCTCCATACGGCTGCCTGAGCCGGGGGAGCGGGAACTGCTGGCGTTCGGGCCGATCATTCTGAGTTGACTGGGGGAGTAACCAATGATGCAGCGTCCGATGGCCGTCGTCGGCATCGCCGCGGCCGTCGTCCTGCTGGCCGGTTGCAGTGGCAGCGACGACAAGTCCGATTCGAAGACCGAGAGCAGCGGCAGCGCCACACCGTCAGCGCCGGCAGCCGTCTCCTTCGACCCGCCCAAGGAATTCGCCGCGATGTCGGCGTTCGGGGTCGCGCGCACGGACAAGGACAACCAGTACACGCTCCAGTCCGGCATGGTGGGCCAGACCTCCTTGATCGCGGGACTCACCGGCGTCACCGGCCGCGATATCGCCGCGAAGGGCGAGCCGTGGACCTTCCCGTCCGCTGCGGCGTCCACCACCGAGACGCTGAGTGTGACCGCGCCGATGGGCGTCAAACTGGACGGCAAGGACGTCGTGGCGATCGCCTACGTTCAGAACGACAAGGGCAACGGCACCCAGAAGGCCAAGGGCCAGGTGGTGTTCCAGTGGCTCGACGCGACCGACGGTAAGAAGGTCGCCGAGGTCACCGCCGACCCGGGCAGTGCGAACGGTTCGGACATGTCGCTGTACGACGGCAAGATGAAGTCGCCGACGGCGGTCACGCAGTACGGCGGTACCTACCTCCAGGCCAGCGGCAGCAACTACGACCTCCAGTCGATCCTGATCGCTCTGGCACCCACCGCCTGAACACCTGAACACGACGAAGACCCCGGTCCATGTGAGCGGGGTCTTCGTCACAACAGGACCATCCGCCGGAGGAGCGAATCGAACTGCCGAGCACGGCACATCCAGAGCCTGGGGCGAGACGGTCGTGGCAGGGGCTCGGGCCCACGTCTCAGCAGCGACGCCACTGGCGGGGTGCGGGTGCTGGTTCCCGCGCTGGTGGTGTCGGGCACCGGGTCACAGCGACGAGGAGCATGGCGACGATCCCGCCGGCCACCACGAACAGTGTGGTGCTGATTCCGTCTGCGGTCGCGATGCGCAGGCGTTCGCCCGTGAAGTCGTCGAGACCGGCGGTCGCGACGAGGACGAGGAGGGCGAGGCCCACCGCGGCGCCGACGCCGGAGCCGGTGGACGCGATCCCGGAGGCGGTGCCCTGGTCCCGGTCTGCCACCCCGGTCGCGGCTGCGATGAACATGGCCGTGAACACCACGCCGTCACCGATGCTGAGCGCGACGAGTCCCGGGACCAGTTCGACGTACGAGCCGTCTGGCGAGATCGCGACGCCGAGCAGCACAGCGCCGAGCGCCCCGAAGGCAAGGGCAGCCACCAGTGTGCGTTTGAGCCCGAACCGAGTGACGAACTGGCCGGCCGTAGTCGAGCCCGCCACCACGACGGCTGTGGGGATCAGAAAGCCGGCGCCACTTTGCAGGGGGTCGTAGCCGAGGACCTGTTGAAAGTAGACCGAGAGGAAGTAGAGCACAGAGCCGAAGGTCGCCATGAACATGAACGCGATGACGACGCCGGTGATGAGGTTGGAATTCGACAGCAGTCGAGGAGGCATGAGCGCGTCGGGGCTACGCCGCTCGACTACGGCGAATGCTCCGATCAGCAGCAAGCTGGCCACGGCACTTACCAGAATGCCCGGCGAAAGCCAGCCCAGGCCGGGTCCTTGCACCAGCGCGAATACGATCAAGGTGACGCCCAGAGTGACGCTCAGCGCGCCGGGCAGATCGAACGTACGGCCCTTCTCGCGTTCACCGTCGGGCGGGATCAGCACGAACGCGAGCAGCAACGCCGGACCCGCCAATGCGACATTGACCAAGAAGACGGCTTCCCATCCGAAAGCCTGGGTCAGTACTCCGCCGAGGAGTACGCCGATCACCAGACCGGCAGCGCCCGCCCCGCCCCAGATGCCCAATGCGCGATTACGCGCCTGACCTTCGGAGAACGTGGTGTTGATGAGCGCCAGCGTGGTCGGAAAGACCAGGGCTCCGCCGAGTCCCTGGACCGCGCGTGCGGCGAGCAACAGGCCCGGCCCGGTCGCGAGTCCGCCCGCGAGTGCGGCTCCGGCATACAGCGCGAGTCCGGTCGCCAGGATCCGGCGCCGCCCGAGCAGGTCGGCGGCGCGACCCCCGAACAGCAGGAAGCCGGCCGAGGCCACCGCGTAAGCGCTGATCACCGACTGAAGCGTTTGTGCCGAGTAGCCCAGATCGCGCGCGATGTCGGGCAGCGCCACCACGACGATGTACTGGTCCAGCGAGACGATCAGCATGGCGAACGACAGCAGCGCCAGTGTCGCGGTCTCACGGTTCCAGCCAAGACTGCCGGGCGCTGATGAGGCATCCGTAGATCGCAAAGCAGCACTCCTGGTCTACCGGGTAGGCCACCCCGGCTCCGGCTCCGGCTCCGGAGCCGGCTCTGGCTCCGGCTTTGAACGTTCGAACGGGCAGGACAGCCGAAGCTGCTGGAACGCCCCGAGTGCGGAGCGCCAATACCAAGACCTTAAGGACCACGATCCCTGACTGTCGCGACAACACACTCGCCGGACGAAACGACCTCCGAACACGCCGAGGCGTTACCCGACCTCCGGACGAGGCCCCCCGATCAGCCGCGCCAGCGGACCACTTCCAGGGCGGCGGCAACGGCGTCGACTTCCCGGCGTTGAAACCGGCGCCCTCGATACCGAGGAACTCGGGACCGTCCGGCATCGCTCGCGCCGAGTGCGAAGAGCTCTCCTCGCCGGGTTCCCCGTGCGGAACGTCCCCGGTGAAGTCCCGTCGCCCTGAAGAGTTATAGGTACGCCGCCCGGCGCGCGCCCGCCAGACTGCCCGTGCATGGCAGACCGGCCATGTGGACCTTGGGGGAAAGGACGACTCATGAAGATGAAGAGACGGCTGGCCACGGCGGCACTGGGCGTGGCGACGAGTGGCGTGCTCATCGTCGCCACGGCTGGCGCGGCGCACGCCGCGAGTGCGGATGCCAGCCGGACGGGGGTGAGTGTGAAGGCGACCTGGGACTGGTCGGCGAACTCGCTCACGGACATCGACTACACCGTCAAGGACACGGACTGCGACGCCAACGACGTGTACACGCGGATGCGCGTCTACACCAAGCTCGTCCCGGACGGCACCGACACCTCGAAGCGCTACAACTCCACCGGCTGCGACACGACCGTCACGTACTCCGACCTCAAGTTCGAGGCCACCAATCACATCACCGGCGTCCGTGTGTACGCGTGCGTCGATGACGCGGGGGCCGACTCCTGTACCCGCAGCACCTTCAAGGACAACCCTGAGGTGGACTGACACACAGCGGTGGTCCCGACTCCAACGGGGCCACCGCAGGTGCCTCTCCCGGGGCGGCCTCCTGGCAGTAGTGCGTACGAACCACGCTGACGTCTCGCTCCTGCGGAGAAAACGGCGTGAGTGCATAGGAGCCCCCTGGCCAGGGACATCAACGGCCCGACGTCATCGCCGCACAAGACCGCTACTGTTCCGCCATGGGCGGGGGAGTGGGAATAGGGATCCGGTCGCGGCCGTGCAAGTGGTGTGAAACGCCGGTCCAACAGCCACAAGGCCGTTGGCGCAGAAAGAACTTCTGCTGCGAGGACCACCGCCGGAGAAGCCGTGCCCTGCGCGCTCTGGCGAACTTCCTGGACAGTCTGTAGCGGTTGGGCACCTTCCTCCTCCGGGGCCTGCCGCCTCATCTGGTGGAGACGCCTCACGAGGTCGAGTCCAGGTTGTCCACGAACTGCTATTCCTGGAAGGCCGCGATCTGGTCCGGTATCGAGAACTCTGAAGTACAGTCCGGACACGTCGTGCGGCCGAACAGATGGACCAGATGGTTTGCGGCCGCCGGCTGGCCAGCCGTGACGGTCAGACCGTAGAGCCGAGACGCCGGCGGCGGCAGGTCTGCGGGGGCCGCCGGGCGGACCCCGGTGAGGATGGGTCCCTCACGACCGACGACCCGAAAGCGCGTGTTCTGGTCCCGACGGCGAGTGCCTCGGAGCTTGTAGGAAAGGTCGATCTCCAGGCTCAGCGCGCAGGAGGGGCACATGACGGGATACTCGTCGCGGCGCAGGTTGCGCCTCCATATGGGCACCCCCTCGAAAGCCAGGAGGTGCTCCAGCCAGTAGAGAAAGTCGTCTTCATCACCCTCGAAGGGCCCTGCCATCACGTGGTCGTGCGTCAGTTTGTGCAGCTCGTTGATCGCAGCCGGGTACCGTGCCTGGACGTGTCCGGGCTCGTGAAGCTGCTGCTCCTCAACGACGATACGGCCGGCCAGCCCAAGGGCCTGCCAGCGATCGCCCGGCCTGCGACCGGTAGCGATGTCTGTCAGTACGGGCAGGGCAGCAAAGCTGGCCGTGTACACCGTTCCCTGGTGGTAGAGCGAGGCCCACAGCTCCTCCCATGCCTCGTCGGCCAGCTCGGGATCGCCGGTCTCGTCGAAGAGCCGTGGCAGGTCGGACGCGGATCCATAGGCGTGCTTCAGACGGGACCAGTCCAGTGGCATGCCCGCAATCATCCCAGCCGGGTCCGTGGACGCCCTCCAGCGGGGCGGCGTTGGCCTCCCGAATTGGTCGGCGAGCCGCCGCAGTCTTTCCGGATGTTGTCGAGGGGGCCACCCCACCCGGACGATACCGCTACCGGTCGGGGGCGCGGCCGCCGTCGAGACATGAGTGCCGGCCGGGGTCGCCCAGTACGTGCAGTGCCTGGCACCGAAACGCCGGGCGTCCCACGAGCCCGCGTCCATCAAGTCGATGAAGACTGCTGCTCCTGACATCGACACAGAAGTCACGGAACCAGCGCACGACGTGCTCACGGTGCTGCCCGCCCGTTGCCAGGGGTGCGGACGCCCCGCGAACGTCAAGGCCGGACGAGGTTGTTCCGGAACATGTCGCCCGGCCACATGGCCGACCAGCACGAACAATGATGCCCGCGCAGGGCCTTCCGGAAGTCCCTCCAGCGCGTCGGCCGCCCGGCGGTCCTGCTCGCCCGACAGCGCACGCGTCACGTCGAGCGCTCCGCTGTCACGAACGATCGCGACCGCTTCCTCGACACCGTCCGCCGTCAGGTGCCCACGACGAATCAGGCTCGTCAACCTGCCGGGTCTGCGCCGCAGCACGGCCCGTGCGGGGTGAGCCACGTGTCTGCGCTCAGTGCGATGCCCACGGCTTTGTCCGTCGGGCGTGCGGCCCCGGTGATGATCCGGACGTCCTCGGTCAGCCGGAACGCGACGCCCAGGGCACGGCCGTGACTCCCGAGCTCTCCGACCTGTGATGTGCCGCTCCGTCACTGGGGCGGCGGCGTGGCGTTGACCGCCGCGAGTGCGTTGATCCTGCCGTACCAGAAGGGGCGATCAGCCCCGGCGTGGTCGGCACGATGAGCTTCCTGATCTCGCCGGGAGACAGGGTGTCGTTCCTGCCCGTCGGAGGCGACGCCGCTGCGGGACATGCTCATACAACTCTTCACCCAGCCCACGAGTCGCGACGCGGAAGCGGTGCTGCCGGGTCAACGCGTACGGGCCGTGCACGTGCCGCTTTGGTCGAGCACAGGAACGGACTGTTGCACATGCCCGCTCGGCGTCAGCGGGTTAGCCGACGGCGAGGACGTCGGCAAGACTCACAGCGGGGCGGCCAAACATGTCTGTCAGCACGCGCTGCTGGCGCTCGGTCAAGGAGGCAACGAAGATCACCGCATCAGCGTCGGCCTGTTCACAGAACTGAGCGACCTCGCGGACTTTTCCGTCACTCAGCAGAGTCCGCGCGGAGTAGGGCAGACCCATCTTCCGGGCCCCGCCATCTGAGACGCCTCGTCGTTGCACGATCTGCACGACGACCCGAGCGCCGCAGGCTGCCAGTTCTGTGGCTGCCGACGCCATGAGCGCTTTGAAGTCCTTCTGCTTCGCCGAGAAGTAGCCGACCAGGACTACGTCAGCGCCCTCGGCCGTGAAACGGAACGCCCGGCGCTGGGCCGGCTCCGAGGGGACACGGCGAGCCAGGCGCCGGTCGCGCCTTCGAGGCTGATGCATGCGCCACAGGCTAAATGCCTGGCAGCCCGCAGTGATACTGCGTTTCTCACTGACCGAGTCTGGCGAGCGAGGTCAGAGCCACTCGTAGAGGCCGGCGATCGTGGCGGTGGCCGCGTAGCGGACGGGGATCTTGTCGTATCTCCTGGCCACGGGCTGATGGCGCATGAGGCGGCCGATCGCGGTATGTGGAATCGGGCAGGGGATCCCGTGTCTACGCAGGTAGCTGGGGTTGGTTCCGGACCCGTAGGACTGTCGGCCGGCACTCGCTCCGGGCCGCCTTCGTGGCAGTATCCCTCCCGGCTCCGGCTCCGGCTCCGGGCTTCTTGGCTGCTCGGCACCGCGGCGCTTTCGAACCCGGTAGGACAGGACTTACGGCCCGCCGGGCGTGGAACTGTCCGGCGGGCCGCTGTGCGAGCGGGTGCGCGTCAGCTTCCGGTGAGCGTGACCGCCAGTGACGTGATGTTCAGGGGGAACTGGAGAATCGGAGTCGGTTCACCGGTGACGAGGTTGATGCTGTAGAGCGTCGGGGTGCTGGCACCGTACGGGGTGAGCGAGGCGAATGCGGCGACCGACGTCGTCTTGCCGTTGGTCAGGTAGCTGAAGATGTCCAGGCCCGCGTTGGGCTGCGCGTCGAAACCGAGGGAACCGACCGTGGTCAGGGTGCCGTTGTTGGCCGGCGCCTGGAGGACGAGGTTGTCCGTCGTGGTGTCGATGCCGTACAGGAGCGTCCCCGTGGACGCGACCAGGTCGTTGTTCGTGTAGCCGGACGCGGTGACGCCCCGCGTCGGCCCGGTCAGCGGCGGGGTGGTGAGGGTGGTGTCCTCGATGGTGGTGTGGTCATTGAGGTTGTGCCGCAGGTTCTGCCCGTTGTCGCTGACCACCCGGAGCCGGTCGGCCGCCGGGTTGAAGTCGAAGCCGAAGTTGGTGCCGTACAGCGCGACCTGGAGCTGGGACACCTTGGTGACCACCACGTCGGAGGTCTGCGGCGGGGTCTTGATCGTGTAGATGCCGCCCTTCTCGCCGAGGCCGTACATCAGACCGTTCTGGACCCGGTGGTCGATGGCGAGCAGCTTGGTGTCGCCGCTGAGGCCCGTGATGACCCGGACCCAGTCGAGCACGTTCGGCCGGTCGGTGGTGAAGGTGGCCATGAGGGTGCCGTCGCCGGTGATCCCGAAGGCCCGCAGGCTGGGCGTGGCGGTGGCGGCCGAACCGGTGCCGGGCGCGCTCACCAGCAGTGCCGCGGAAACGGACAGGACCGCGGCCGCCGCCGCGAGTCTCTTCCTGATTCCTGCTTTCATCAGTGTTCCCCTCCCGTTGGATCGAATGACACCAAGGGAAATTGCACACGCGATGCTGATCTCTGCGCATGCGAATTTCGGCATGTTGACGACTCTCATTTAGCCGCCTTCACCGCAGCTCCACAACCGGATCGGGGCAGAACGCCTCCTTGATCCGGGAACTTTGCGCACCATGACAAATACCCGGCAGGGGCAAGGGGTGTTGATTCACGCGAAGTGACAAAGCGCGTCCTGATTTCGTCTGTCGACCCGCTCACCTGCGATGGCAGGCTCCCGCCCATGGGGAGCCTTTTCGCCGAACTGGCCCGGCAGGCGCCGACCAACGCCCGCCGAGAGGTCGAGTTGTATGTGCGCGAGATTCCGGAGTTCCGCTCCTGGGAAACCAGACCCCGGGCCAAGGGTGAGACGATGGAATACTCGGTGTGGCTGCGGCGCCGCACGATCGAACTGTCTCCGGACAACAGCGAGCTGACTGACGAAGACCTCAGCTACATCGCGGCCATCGGCGAGGTAAGGGCCGATGCCGGAATGTCCTCGGATTCGCGGCAGAAGGTGCTTCAGCTGCACACCACGCTCATGCTGCGCGACATCCAGGAGGCGGCCGAGAGCCTGCGGGGCGGTGATGTCGAGGAACTCATGCAGGTGATGAGCTGGTTCGCCCCGCAGGGCGACCGCGGCATCGTCGCCTACCGACAGGGATTCGTGACGGTGCTGCGCCGCCGACTGCCCTACGTCGAACAGGTCGCCCTGCTGGCCAGGTCACTGCTGACCGGCGACCCCATGGCCGCGGACCTGGCCTCCGTCCTCGACCTGGCACTCCCCGAATTCTGCGCCGTCGCGGTGATCCGCGTGCCGGACGCTCCCCTGGACGACCAAGATCTGGCCATCGAGATCGAAGCGCTCGTGAAGACACACCGGGTCCCGGTCGTGTGGTACCCGGAGAGCGGCACGAGGGGCGGTGAGCTGATCGCCGTCGTTCCATGTGCCGACGAGGCGATACGGCTGCCCTCCGCACCCGGCGCCGTAGCGGACCTCGTCGGGGACTTCGCCGCGGCACTCGGCCGCCCCTGCGCCGCCGGCACCGCCACCGCACCGCTCGACGAACTCCCCGACGCCCTCGAACGGGCCCGCAGAATCAGCAAGTCGGCCCCGCTGGGGAAGCCGTCCAGCCGCTTACGGCCGTACACCATGGCGGACGTCTTCGTAGAACTCGCGGTCGCCGACGTGCCGTTCGTCGATGCCTGGCTCCACGCGGTGGCCCGGAGGCTCGAACCGGGACCGGACCTCGTCACCACGCTCGATGCCTACTACCGCCACGACATGAACCGCGGCGCGGCGGCAGCGGCCCTCAACGTCCACCCGCGCACCCTGGACTACCGTCTGCGCCGGGCCTGTGAACTCACCGGTATCGACCCGGGCTCGGCCCACGGCATACGCACGCTCAGCACTGTCGTGACGCGGCGGCTGTCGGGTGCGTGGGCCTGACGCTGCACCTTGGTGACACCGTTACTCCCGTACCTCAACGACAGCCCCCGCGCAGGATGTTGATGAAGCCAACGCTCGGCCGTCACGCAGTGGGATCCACATTCCACGTCGTCGGCAGATCGCTGCCGCAGAAGACGCAGACGAAGTCGTCCTCGCGCACGCTGTTGTGCTCCTGGCAGCAAGGGCACCGTCGGAACACCACCTCGTGGGTGAAGCCAGAGGGCCGCCCGAGCTGCACGCCGTCCAGAGCGCGGGCGACCGCGTACCAGGAGGTGACGTCCGGGCAATACCCGGTGGGCTGGTTGCTGACCTCGCTCACAGCCCATCGGCCCGCCTCACGCATGAAGCTGATCTCGCCGGCGCTCAGCACCATGTCTCCGCCGGCACAGGCCACGTGCTCGCTTCGCCGAGGCGCCAGCCGAAGCACACCGTCCGTGCCGACCACGAAGGTGAACGGTTCGCCCAGCTCCAACGCCGATCGCTCTGCGATCCAGCCCGCGAAGTCAGCCGCCGAGCCGATCGGGCACCCGCCGCCGCCAGGCCGGACCGCGGTCTTCAGCTCGACCGGTCCGACATATCGGTAGCTCCGCCCCCGCACACTCACGTCAGCCAACCTAGAGCACCTTCGACACACACATGCCCCAGCAGCGCGACCCGTCAGCTACCGGCCTGCGCTGGAGGGAGGTCATGAATAGTCCTGCCGTCACGTTCAGGGCCGCGGTGCCCGGCGATCTGCGGCTCCGCCGCGAGGGCGCGAGGGCGCGAGTTAGTCGGAAGCGATGCTGTCGGCCGGTGGCCGGGCCGCAAGACCCTGGCAACCCGCCCGGACGGCGCGTCAGATCACGGCGAGCCGGTCCACCAGCAACTCCACCCTCCGCTCGGCGTCCTCCTGCGGCAGCCGTCCCGCCCGGGTCAGGGTCGCCAGCCCATGAAGGGCCGCCCAGAACACCTCGGTGAACAGCGCCGGATGGACACCGTCCCCGGCGACCTCGCCGAGGCTCTCCAACAGGGCGGCGAAGGCGTCCTTGAGAGGCTCCGGAGTGTCCTCCTGCGCGAACGCCAGGCCGCCGTCGAGCTGGAACATGGCGTCGTAGACCGCCGGGTTGCGTTCGGCGAAGTCGAGGTAGACGCGGGCGAGGGTGGTGACCCGGGCGCGCGGCCCGTCCGCGACAGAGGCCGCGGCCCGCAGCGCCGCGGCCATCTCGGCGGCGCCCTCCAGGGCGACGGCACCGATGATTTCGCGCTTCCCGCGAAAGTGGCTGTAGAGCACGGGCTGGCTGTACTCGATGCGTTCGGCGAGCCGGCGGGTGGTGACCGCGTCCCAGCCCTGCTGCTCGGCGAGTTCACGGGCCGTCGCCAGGATGAGGCGTTCGCGGCTCGCCCGTTCGCGCTCCTTGCGTTCCTGTACCGACATACTTCGATCCTAGCACTGCTAGACAATCGAGCGGCAGTAGGACTAGCGTTGCCTCACTATCTAGCAACGCTAGATCCGGGAGGGTCATCATGCTCAATGCACTTGAGGTCTTCACCACCGTGGTCGTCGGCGTGATGGTGGGGGTGGAGTTCTGCGTCGCCTTCTTCGTCAACCCGATCCTCGACGGCCTCCCCGGCGACAACGGCCTACGCGGCCGCACCCACGGAGCCCGGCTGCTCGGCGCCGTGATGCCGTTCTGGTACATCGGCTCGCTCGTCCTCACCGCGGTCTGGGCAGTCGCCGGATGGCACCACCACGGCGCCGGCCTCGTCGTCACCGCCGCTGCGCTGCTGATCGTCAGCGTGGTCATGTCGATCCTGCTGCTCGTCCCGATCAACGACCGGGCCAAGACGTGGACCGCCGACGGCCCGCCGGCCGACTGGAAGCAGCAGATGAACCGCTGGGACCGCTTCCACTACGTCCGGGTGGCCGTCATCATCGCCGCCTTCGCCCTGCTGGCCGCCGCCCTCGCCTGAGCGCGTGGGCCGAGACCGCCCAGGTGGCGCGCGCATCTCCTCCGCGGGTGGGCGGGGAGGGGCCACCGAAAACCCGCGCCCTCCGTGAAGTGCTGTCGACCAAGGGCAGCACTTCCGCTACCGGCGCTTCCCTTCGGGGCCTGGATCGGACCTGGACGGAAGGCGAAGAGGTCGAACAGCCCCTGGCGCTCTCCGGCGAGCTCGGCTTCGAGGCCGTCCGGCAAACGGTGTTAGAAGCCCCGGGCGCCCTCTCGCTGCCGCGGACTGCCCTGGCGCCACGATCGCCGACCCGTGTCCTGCCCTCACGCCGACCGAACGTGCTCGGCGGGAACGCGGCGTCTCGCGGCTCGCTTCGCGGATGCGGGCCGAGCATCAGGCAAGTTCCGAACCGCTGCCCCGCCTCTCCTCCTCGATCCTGGCCAACCTCAAGCACCGCGGCCCGCTCGCGATCGGAGCGTCGGGGCCGGGTGACCCGCCGCCGCAGTAGCACTGACAAGCGGAGCCAGGACTTCGCGGTCACGGAAGCTGGCCAGCAGGCGTTGCGGGAGCACGTGAAGGACGGAAACGCCTGGCTGGCGTCGGCGCTGGCGCGGACCATGACTCCGGCAGAGCGCGGTCTGCTGCGGTTGGCCGGAGATCTCATGCAACAACTCGCTTAGCCTCGCGCTTTCACGAGGTGGGCTGTCCAAGAGTTGATCAGAAACACGGAAAGTGCCCTTGACCTGCAACGATAGGACTTGCTGAGGGTCCT